>JAOIHS010000009.1 GCA_028135785.1 SAR86 cluster bacterium | reverse complement strand
TATTTATTAAGAGCTCTTTTATACCCTGTGTGAAAACCAGGGGTATCCAATAGGACCAATTGAGCATCATCTTCGGTAAGAATGCCTAAAATTCTATTTCTGGTTGTTTGAGGTTTTCTAGAGGTGATAGCAATCTTTTTCTTCAAGAGAGAATTAATTAAAGTAGATTTACCTACATTTGTTCTTCCACTAATGGAAACAAAGCCAAATTTCTTATCAGTCATTATCTTTTAATCTTCCTAATATTTTTTTGGCTGCATCTTGATCAGCATCTTTTTTACTTACTCCAATTCCATGAACTATTAAATCAAGTTCTTCGATGGAGCATACTGATTTAAATTGATCATTATCCTCATCATTTTGAATGGATTCGTAAAGTGGCAACCTTATTTTTCTTTTTTGGAGTTCTTCTTGAAGAATTGTTTTTGAATCTTTTGTATCATCTAGAGATAAAGTTCCTATCTCGTTGGCGATAAGCGTAATTGTAATTTCTGCTGAAGTTTCGAAATCACTGTCTAAATAGATTGCGCCTAATATGGCTTCAAACGCATTGCCTACGATTGAATTATTTTCATTTTGATCGTTTGTTACGGACTTACCAACCGAAATAAAATCTTTAAGATCTATTTGATCAGCTACTTTAGCTAAAAATGCCCTGCTAACTAGTTTAGATTTTAATAAACTTAATAATCCTTCATCTTGATCCGTAAATTCATTATATAGAAAATTTGTTACCGCTAATCCAACTACTGAATCGCCTAATAACTCAAGTTTTTCATTGTTTATAGATGATTTGCTGCTATGAGTTAACGCAAGCTCTATAAGTTTTTTGTCTTTGAAGACATAATTTAATTTTGACTCTAAGGCTTCGTAAGAAATTATCATTCTATAAATTTATTTCTTGAAAATTCTGGAAAACATCCCAAGCATTCCCAGTGCATCCATATAAAACTTGCTTTACCTGTTATATTTTCATCGGAGACAAAGCCCCAACTCCTGCTATCCAGACTATTATCTCTATTATCTCCGGCTACAAAATAATAATTCTTAGGAACTGTCCATGTGTTTTCTAGATTTTTGCTTTGATTAGTGTTTTGTTTAATAAAGTAATTACTATAGTTTTGAGTCTCTTTTAAGATAATTTCTTTAGAATTCCCTTTTACGTATTCTTTTGAAAGCGCTTCACCATTTATAAAAAAGTTATTATTTTTAAAGACAATTTCATCTCCAGGTAATCCAATAACTCTTTTTACATACTTGACTCCTAAAGCAGAGCAATTCTCAATAAGTCTTTGCCAAGTAAACCCTTGCAAATTTGAAAGGTCGTCAAAATTATCCGGGTACGCATCGCTTATATTTGATGAGCACATAGTGTGTTTGGGCGTAAAAACTATCACTTCTCCCCTTTTTGGAGAGCTGATAGGAACTATAGTTTTATTGCCGATAGGGTTTCGAAGGCCATAACTAAACTTATTTACTACTAAAAAATCTCCAACCTCTAACTGTGGAAGCATAGATTCGGATGGAATTTGAAAAGGTTCAAAAAGAAATGACCTAAAAATCGTAATTAAAAAAAGAATTATAAAAAAAGACTTAGCTTCTTTTATTAAACTTGGAAGATTAATTGCTCTTCCTAAAAACCATGCAATCAATGCAAGAAAAGTAATAGAAACTAAAATATATCCAAAGTCGATGTTGAGCTTAAAGACAGCATATAAAGCTAAAAGCGGAAATGGAAAAGATATCCAGTTTATAACTTTAGAAAATTTTCCATCTAATTTTTTTTCAGAATAAGTCCATAGAAAAAAAAGAGCACTTAAGATGATAATACAAGAATAAAATAGTAAATCGAAGCTCACTTGCTAACCTTTAAAATAGAAAGGAATGCTTCTTGAGGAACCTCTACCTTTCCAATTTGACGCATTTTTTTCTTACCTTTCTTCTGCTTTTCTAGTAATTTTTTCTTTCGAGTCACATCTCCTCCATAGAGCTTAGCCGTGACATCTTTTCTATAAGCTTTAACAGTTTCTCTAGCTAAAACTTTGCTTCCTATAACTGCCTGAATAGCTACGTCATACATTTGCCTGGGAATAACTTCTCGCAATGATTTAACAATTTCCCTTCCTTTAGGATCAGCTTTTGATTTATGCACCATGAAATTCAATGCGTCCACTTTCTCTCCATTAAGTAATAAATCTACCTTCGTCATATCGCTTTGTTCAAATCTTATAAAATCATAATCCAATGAAGCATAGCCCTTACTGGAAGATTTTAATTTATCAAAAAAATCTAAAACTATTTCATTCATAGGCATTTCATAAATTAATTCAATTTGACCGCCTACATACCTCAAAGATTTTTGAACGCCTCTTCTCTCTACACAAAGAGATATCACATTGCCTATATATTTTTCAGGAACCAGCATGGTTGCTTTAGCGATAGGCTCTCTAACTTCTTCTATATTACTTGGATCAGGGTATTTGCTTGGGTTCTCAACTTCCAAGATGTTGCCAGAAGTGTCTAAAATTTCATAAATAACGGTAGGTGCTGTAGCCAATAATTCGATTCCATGCTCACCTTGAAGTCTCTCTATGATGATTTCCATATGAAGAGTTCCTAAAAATCCACATCTAAATCCAGATCCTAAAGCTTGCGATTGTTCTGGTTGAAATGTTAGAGCTGCGTCATTTAAAGATAATCTCTCTAATGACTCTCTAAATAATTCAAATTCAGCTGAATCTAAAGGATACAAAGCTGCATAAACTTGAGGTTTAACTGGTTTAAAACCTGGTAGAACTACATCATGAGAGGGATGAGTCATTGTATCGCCTACTGGAGCACCTCTAATATCTCTAACTCCAGCACAAACAAAACCTACTTCGCCAGCGCTTAATTGATTTTTTTCCTCTCTCTTGGGAGTGAAAACCCCTACTTTTTCTGCTATGTGAATATTTTTATTAGAACTTAACTTGATTTTTTCTCCAGCTAGTAAAACTCCGTTGACAACTTTTACTAACGAAACTACTCCCAAGTATTGATCAAACCAAGAATCTATAATTAAAGCCTCTAAAGGGCCTTCTGGATTGCCTTCGGGTGCAGGTATAAAGGAAACTAATATATCCAATAACTCTTCTATTCCTTTTCCGTTTTTAGCACTAATCACTGGAGCATCTGATGCATCAATACCTATGATTTCTTCTATTTCTTTTTTTACTCTTTCTGGATCGGCTTGAGGTAAGTCAATCTTATTTAAAACAGGAAGAATTGTTAGTCCTTGTTCTATTGCGTTATAACAAGTTGAAAGAGTCTGAGCTTCAACTCCTTGAGAAGCATCGACTAACAAAATTGCTCCTTCGCAAGCAGCTAATGATCTTGATACTTCGTATGCAAAATCAACATGCCCGGGTGTATCGATTAAATTTAAATTATATGTAATGTTGCCAGACTTATATTTCAGTGCCACAGACTGAGCTTTTATTGTAATCCCTCTTTCTCTTTCAATATCTAAAGTATCCAGAACCTGACTTTGCATCTCTCTATTAGTTAGACCGCCGCAAAACTCTATTAAACGATCAGCCAATGTGGATTTACCATGATCGATATGGGCTACTATTGAGAAGTTTCTTGTTTCCTCTATATTCTCATGCTTTGGCATGGAAGGATTATGTCTTATTTTAAGATTTTTATCGTTAAAAAAGACCCGTTACCCTGTCTAACTATCCTTATAGGAACGCTAGAGCCTTTTTTTAGTGATTTAACAATTTTTGTATAATCCTTTAAGTTCTTAATTTTTCTTTGAGATATTGAAGTTATGACATCTCCAGGTTGAATGCCTGCTTCTTTAGCCGGTCCAGAAAATACCTCTTTAACCATGACTCCACTGTTGAGATTAAATTTTTCTCTATCTTCAGGAGATATTTCTTCTAATGAAGAAACTACCAACCCTAGCTTATTTTGTTTTTTGGGGCTTTTTAAAGGAATAACTTTATTTTCTATAGCTTCTTCTAATTGACCAATTTTTACAGGAATTATTTTTTCTTTTCCATCTCTAAAAACTAAAGCATTGACTTTCAAATTTGGCTTTATCCTTCCTACTATGAGAGGTAAATCTCCAGAATAAATAATTTTTTTATCATTAAATTCTAAAATTACATCGCCATTTTTAAATCCTGCTTTCTCTGCTGGGCTTTCCTTTATTACACTTCCAACCAGAGCCCCTCTGGGAGTCCCCAAATTAAAAGAATCAGCTAAATCTTTGGTGATTTCTTGAACACTGACACCTAACCAACCCCTAGCTACAGAACCAGAATCTTTTATTTGATCGACAATTTCTTTTGCGTAGTTCATCGGTATAGTAAAAGAAATCCCCATGTACCCTCCAGATCCAGAGTAAATCATTGCATTTATTCCTATAACTTCACCTTTAAGGTTGAAAAGAGGTCCGCCAGAATTTCCAGGGTTAATCGCCACATCCGACTGAATAAAAGGGATATATGAAGTTTCTTGACCAGGCACACTTCTAGTTTTTGCGCTAATTATTCCAGCTGTTACAGAGAAATTTAATCGATAAGGAGATCCGATTGCAACTACCCAGTCTCCTACTCTTATTTCATCTGAATTTCCTAAGGTTAGAAAAGGCAAGCTTTCCGAGGATTCAATCTTTAAAACTGCTACATCAGCTTTTTTATCACTTCCTACGAGTTTGGCTTTAAATTCTCTTCGATCATTTAGGCTAATTTTTATTTCCGTAGCATCTTCAATAACATGGTGATTAGTTAAGACATACCCATCTGAAGAAATGATAAAACCCGAGCCTCCTGATTGCACTTTTCTTTCTCTTTCGGGTTGATTTCTTTGCTCAAAGGGAAAATTAAAAAAATCTTCAAAAGGACTTCCTGGAGGGAAAGGACTTCTTGAACCCATGCCTTTATTTCTAGATCGATTGATGGTTTTAGTAACGCTCACATTAACAACAGCTGGAGAAGTATGTTCAGCTAAAGCAGCAAAATTAGGAAGATTTGATGGACCTTCTGAGAATGAAAATGAATTTAGGGAAAGTAGAGCTATGAAAGCAATGAAAGTATTTTTGTTAGTCATAATCCTTTAATCCTTTAATCCTTTAATTTTTTAAAATTTTTAATCTTTTAGGAATGTATTTGATATTTTAATAAGCTTTTGGTTTGAAATTTGATCGCTTGAAACATTTAGAATAATTGGAGCATTTCCTGCTCTAGTATGGAAAGTAATACCGTTATCAATTAAATTTAATTTCTCTTTTTCTGGTAATCCTTTAAAAAAAACTTTAATTCTAACTGCTTCATCAACTCCAGGAAGTTGATAATTTGCTTCAATTGCATTTCCTGAGACCATTTTATAATTTTTGAGGCTACCGTTAAAGTTTGATCCTAGATCAACTAATAGAGATTCATTGCCTAGCAATGGCATAGTTATTGTATTTACTGGAGAGATTTTTGATGGAGAAGATGAAGAAAGAGAGAAGTTATTTAAGTTGAGAAGAGGCATTGAAAGAACAAGAAAAAAACCTAACAAATAACAACAAGCTTTAAGATAATGTTTTGATAAAAAATCGAAATGTCGCCATGAGATTTGTTTTGTAAGATTTGCAGAAGTTTGATTTGAAGAAATATTAGCCATTATTGATTGTGAAAGATCCATTGAAGGATCTATTAGCTCGCCTCTTAAGGCGGCTCTTTGCTTGTTCATCCTAAGCCACAGAGAACTAATGCGAGGATTACAACTAATTTCATCAACCAATCTTTTGGTTTCAAAAGGTGTAACCTCTCCGTCAAGCAAAAGAGAAAGTTTTTGTTCTAAAGTTTCATTCATTGTTTTCTTACCTCAGCATTAGACTGGTTATAACGCGAAAAAATTTTATCTAAGATTTCCCGTCCTTTGTGAATTCTAGATCGAACTGTTCCAATTGGGCAGTTTAAAACATCGGCAATTCCTTCATAACTAAGTCCATCAAATTCTCGCAAACTCAATGTAACTCTTATATCCTCTGGAAGACTCTGCAAAGCTTTGTTTATTTCCGAGCGCAACTGGTCAGCTTGCAAGATGTTTTCTGGATTTTCTATAGTTGAAGCCGATTCAGATAAAAGGTGATCTGCAGTGTCATTATCATAAACTTCTGAAGCTCTGGCTTTCGTAGAAAGAACATTTTTAGCTGTATTAATAGCTATTCTGTATATCCAAGTATAGAACTGACTATCTCCACGAAATTTTTCAATATTTTTATAAGCTTTTATAAAAGCTTCTTGTGTTATGTCTTGTGCCAGCTCAAAGTCTTTAGAAAATTTATAAACAGAGTAAACTAACCTGTCTTGATACTTCAAAACAAGAGCGTTGTAGGCCTTTTTGTCGCCTTTTTTGACCAAATTTACTAAGGCTATATCGTCTTTCATTGTTGTCCTTTTAACTTTGACAGCTGCATTGTGCATAAGTTCAATCAAATTTCACTAGAAAATTGGATTATTTTACTAAAAATATCTTTTAAATCTTCGTTACAATAACCTTTCCTGTAAAGAATTTCATCGGCTAAATCTATATCTTCCCATTCTAAAATTTCTATCAGAGCCATTTGATTTTTATCATTCAGGCCTTGAAATTCTTTGAGAACGAAAGGAACAAATATCTGATCCAGCTCATTTAAACCCCTTCGGCTTTTAAATTTTGCTTTACTAAATAAATCTGAATTCTCTTTTGTTGCCATAAAATTGCTAAAATAATCCATAAATGAAAATATCGACCGGACATAGCATTATACAAATATCAGGAATAGATTCTGCAGAATTTCTTCAGGGCCAAATAACTAATGACATAAATCTTGCTTCAAATGATAAATTTATTGATAGCGCCATTTGCAATGTTCAAGGCAGAGTGATCTCTTTGTTCATGGTCAGAAAAGATGCAGAGGGTTTCCAAATTATTGTTGATAGCTCGCTGTCAGATAAACTGCTTCATCACTTAAAGAAATATGCGGTTTTTTTTAAAACTGAAATGACCATTATTAATACGATTCCGAAAGAATTAGTTTTAGTCTCTGACCAGCAATGGGCAAAAGACTGTATTGAAAAGGGAAAAGTAGAATTAAACGATGATTTATCTGAAAAATTTACTCCTCACGAGTTAAATTATCACAATAATGAAATAATAAACTTCCAAAAAGGTTGTTTTACTGGTCAAGAGGTAATTGCAAGGATGCATTACAGAGGTAAATTAAAGTTTACATTAGCTAGATTTAAAACTGAGAGTCCTTCATCACTGATTAGAGGTGATTTACTGACAAATTACATGGGTAAAAATATTGGTCAAGTACTTATGTTTATTAAAAATGAAGGTTTAATGTCTTTAAAAAACAGTTCTCATCTAGAAAATGATATTTATACAAATAAAAAAGAAAAAGTTAATTTCATATACAAAAGTATTATTTAATCTTCCAATTAATTTCTTTTTTACTATTTTGTTTGAGATAGTTATTGCATTGACTGAAGTGTTTGCATCCGAAAAAACCCCTATAAGCAGATAACGGTGAGGGATGAGGAGAAATTAGAATTAAATTTTTAGAAGAATCAATTAAATTGGCTTTTTTTGTAGCCATTCTTCCCCACAGCATAAAAACTCTCCCTTTTTTTTTGCTTAAACCGGAAATAACTTTATCCGTAAAAAGTTCCCATCCTAAATTTGAATGAGATCCAGGCTTTTTTTCTTCTACCGTTAGATTTGTATTCAGTAAAAGCACTCCCTGCTTAGCCCAAGAAGAAAGGTCTCCTTTTTTTTTATTATCTATACCTAAGTCATTTTTTATTTCTTTAAAAATATTTCTCAGAGATGGGGGAATATTTGTTTTATTAGGAACAGAAAAGCTCAATCCATTAGCTTGATTAAAACCATGGTAAGGGTCCTGTCCTAAAATGATAACCTTCGCTTTGTTAGGTGAAGTTAATTCAAAAGCTTTAAAAATATTACTCTTTTTAGGGTATATGATTTTTTCTTTTTTTATATCTTCATTCAACCTGCATCTTAGCGATAGCATGTACTCTTTTTCATGTTCATTTTTTAAGAAATTATTCCAAATTTTAGGCAAATCAAATTTCATATTTACATCCTATCAAAGCAGTTTTTTTTATCCACAGAATCTGTGGATAACTCTTGGGATAAAAAACTTATATTTACTCTAATCCTTATTGTAAAAAGGGTTCACTTAAATTGATTAAATTTTGATCAATTAAAAAAAATCAATAAAATCAGTAACTTAAAGTTTTTTTAAAATATTCTGCAAAAATAAGCTTTGTAAACTCAATATATTAGAGAAAACTAAAAATATCGAAGCTCTTGTGTGTAACTTAGCTGTATTGTTTATAATTGAGAATAAAAAATTATTTTTTTAGTTGAAAATATTCTTATAAAAATGATAAAAATATTGCTTTTTTTAATTAACGCAAAATCAATAACTTAAGTGATATTTTTCTTGCATTAAACTAACTTAAATGCGCTCCGCCATCAAGTAGTAAAGTTTCACCGGTGGTAGTGACAGCATCTTTTGCAAAATAACATATTGAATCAGCTACTTGCTCTGCCGTTACGCAAAGACTTAATGGAGTCGCGTCTTCGGTAGCTTTTTTTACCATTTCATAGACATCATCACCCAAGCCATTTCTTAACCAGTCTCCTTGAATAAAGCCCGGACAAATAGCGTTAATTCTAATTGGCCCTAAAGCTCTAGCTAATGATTTTGTCATAGTTATTAAAGCACCTTTTGAAGCTGCATAAGCAACCGAACTTCCTATTCCTGTTACTCCAGCTATTGAAGCTACATTAACCACACTGGCAATTGGACTTTTTAAAAGAAGTGATTGCGCTTCTTTAATCATTAAGTATGGACCGACAGTATTGACACTATAAAGGTTAAGGAAGTCTTCAGCTGAAAGTCCATCTAGCTCATGATGGGCATTAAATTTAGTGGTGCCTGCATTATTAATTAAAGAGTCTATTCTGCCCCACTTTGAGGCAGTTTCTTTTACAACATTATTGCAATCAGAATCTTTCGATACATCTGACTTTACGACCAAGACCTCTGCGCCTAAAGCTTCGCACTCTTTAGCAACTTGATTTGCAGACTCAATAGAACTAGAACAAGTTATTGTTACATTCCATTCTTTGGAAGATAGTTTTTTAGCAACTTCTGCACCGACGCCTCTGCTTGAGCCAGTAACTATTGCTACAGGTTTTTTTGAAACAGTCATTTATAAAATACCTCTTACTTTAATTACATTATCTAAAGAAGAAAGATCTGATATGACTTTTTCAGAAGCTTCCGAATCTAAGTCAATTACGTTGTATGCAATATCTTCTCGACTTTTGTTAGTCATCTCAATAATATTTAAATCGTTATCAGCCAAAACAGTTGTAATCTGTCCTATCATTCCCGCAACATTTTTATTAGATACAGTTAATCTAAATTCTGATTTTCTTTCCTCTTGCAATTCAGGAAAATTTACTGAATTTTTAATATTTCCATTTTCTAAAAAATCTTTTAATTGGTCTGCTGCCATCACTGAACAGTTTTCTTCGGCTTGTTTGGTGCTTGCTCCAATATGTGGAAAAATTATTACATCGCCATGCGAATTTGCTCTTTCTATTAAATCTAAATCTGCAAAATCAGTAACATAATTGGATAATTGCCCAGAAATTAAAGCTTCTATTATTGCTGATGAGTCAACAATTTCATCTCTAGCGAAGTTTATTAATTTCAATCCTGGCTTAGAAGAAGTTAACAATTCTTTATTAACTAGATTTTTAGTAGCCTCTACCGCCGGAACATGAAGAGTCACATAGTCCGAGTTTGCAAAAATAGATTTCAAATCATCGCTTCTAGAAACTTTATTTGGAAGTTTCCAGGCTGCTTCAACTGTTATTGCTGGATCATAGCCCATCACATTCATTTCTAGCATAACTCCCATATTTGCTACTTGCGCTCCAATTGCGCCCATTCCAACTACGCCCAAAGTTCCATCTTTTAGTTCTCTCCCTTTAAATTCTTTCTTTCCACTTTCAACATGAGATTTAAGATTATTCGCAGTAACTCCTTCTATATCCTTTATAAAATTTGCTCCAGCAAAAATTCCTCGAGATGAAAGCAATAACCCTGCAAGAACTATCTCCTTAACGGCATTTGCATTCGCGCCTGGGGTGTTGAAAACAACAATTCCTAATTCAGAGCATTTTGCTATTGGAACATTATTGTAACCTGCTCCAGCTCGAGCTATTGCTTTTAAAGAATCGCATAAATCTTCCTCAGGCATCTTATAACTTCTTAGAATTATCGCATCAGGGCTTATTTCTTCTGCAGAAATAGAAAAATTTTCATCGTTTAGCCTCGAAAGTCCAGTATCTGCTATGGCATTGTGTGTTTTTACTTTAAAATTCATGTTTTGTTATTAAATAGATTTCATATTGAGCAGCAATTCTATAACCTATCTCCTATGTCACCAAAGCATTTTTTAAATTTTACCAATTTATCGAAGAAAGATTTAATAAATATCATCGATCGCGGATTGGAATTAAAGACTATGGTTTCTAAACCAAAATCTATGGAAGGAAAAATTCTTGGATTGTTATTTGAAAAACCCTCAACTAGAACGCGAATTTCTTTTGAAGCTGGAATGCAAAGGCTTGGTGGGTCAGCCCTTTTTCTGTCTGGGCAAGAACTGCAAATGTCAAGAGGCGAACCGATATCGGATACCGCGAAAGTTATGTCTTCTATGTTGGATGCAATAGTCATTAGAACTGATAGCCAAGAAAATTTAGAGATGTTTACTGCAAATTCTTCTGTTCCTGTAATCAGTGGATTGAGTGACGTTTATCATCCTTGTCAAATAATGGCAGATTTAATGACTTTTAAAGAGGTAAATAAAAATCTAAATATTGAAAAGGTATGCTGGATAGGAGACGGAAATAATGTATGTCACTCCTACATGGAAGCAGCACAAATTTTGGAATTTCAACTTTCAATATTTTGCCCCAAAGGACACGAGCCAAACTCTAAGATCTTAGAGTCTTCTAAGAATTTTGTTACTATCTCCAGTACTAAAGAAGAAGCTTTATCTGATGCAAATATCGTTACAACTGATGTTTGGACTTCGATGAACTCTGCAAAACAATCGAAAGAAAAAGAACTTATTTTTAAAGATTTTTTTGTAGATTCCAGTGCAATGAATTTTTCCAAAGAAGGTTCAATATTTCTTCACTGCCTGCCAGCTCACCGAGGAGAAGAAGTTTCTTTTGAGATGCTAGACCATCCTTCGAGTAAAGTTTGGATGCAAGCCGAGAATAGGATGCATGTTCAAGAAGCTATTCTTGAATATTTACTGCTCGATTAGCCCTTTTAATATCCCCTGCCATTCGTCAAACTTTTTATTCAAGCTTTCCTTGGGTTCAAATTCTTTATCACTTTGCCAAAAATTAGTTATTTCACTTTTTGTTGCGAAGCCAGATCCCAAGGCGGCTAGATATGCTGCTCCTAAAGCAGTAGTTTCGATATTCTTTGGTCTACAAATATCTATTTTTATAGTATTAGCCAAAATTTGAGCAAAGTAATTATTCTTAGACATTCCCCCATCTATTTTAAGCGATGTTATTTTTCCTCCATCTGCTTCCATTGCATTAATTAATTCTTTACTTTGAAAAGCAACTGCTTCAAGAGCAGCTAGACTTATCTCATTTTGTCCAGATCCCATTGTTAATCCGAAAATAGCTCCTTTTGCATCTGACTCCCAATGAGGGGCTCCTAAACCGGTCATTGCAGGTATAACAAAGACTCTTGACTCTGGATCAGCATCTAACGCTTTTCTTTCAGAGTCTTCAGCTGATTCCAAAATACCCATTTGATCTCTTAGCCATTGAATAAGCGAACCCGCCATAAATATACTTCCTTCTAGAGCGTAACAAACTTCTGAATCTAGCTTATATCCTATGGTTGTAAGTAATTTATTTTTAGATCTGATTAATTCTTCTCCTGTATTCAATATTAAAAAACACCCTGTTCCATATGTGCTTTTTATGGACCCTTTTTCAAAACAATTCTGACCTATTAGAGCTGCTTGCTGATCGCCTGCTACCCCAGATATTTTGATAGAGCCACCAAATAAAGTTGTTTCACCATAATTATCTGCGTTGGCCTTCACTTCGGCTAGAGCTATAGATCCAAGTCCAAAGACCTTCAATAGGTCTTGATCCCAATCACAATTATTTATATTAAATAAAGATGTTCTACTAGCATTCGTTATATCAGTGACGAATTTTTTTCCATTCGTCAATTTCCATATTAAATAACTATCTATAGTTCCAAACAAAAGATTTGAAATTTCTTTTTCACCAAGAGAATCTTTTAGCCATTTTATCTTGGTTGCAGAAAAATAAGGATCAAGTAAAAGCCCAGTTTTCTGTCTAATTTCAGTTTCTATTCCTTGCTCTCTTAAATCCGCGCAGTAATCAGAAGTTCTTCTATCTTGCCAAACTAGCGCCCTATGAGCTGGTTTCCCGCTCGTCTTATCCCATGCAACTACAGTTTCTCTTTGATTTGTAATTCCAATACTAATTATATCCTTGTGAGATAGAGAGTTTCTCTTCATTAATTCTTCAACGCAATATAGAACAGAATCCCAAATTTCATTTGCATCATGCTCAACTAATCCTATAGAAGGGTAATGCTGTTCAAGTTCTTTTTGGACAAAATCTACTTGATTTATATGATCGTCATAGAGTATTGCCCTGGAACTAGTAGTACCTTGGTCAATAGATAAAAAATAATTGTTCATAAGATTACTTTATATCGACTTATCCACACTTAATCCACCGAATTTTCATAGATTACTCTATTGATTTTTTATCAAAAACACTTTATCTTGTATAAGCTAAGAAACACAACACTATATATAGGGTCTTTAAGCAGAATTAATCAAAAGTAAAGAGATAAGTAAAAAATGGATGCAACTAAACAAAATCAACCAACTAAAGCAGAAAAAGTAATCCCAGCAGTCTCTGCACAGGAAATAATAGAACCAGGAAAACTAAGAGTTATTAAAAGAAATGGTTCTGTCGTGAATTTTGATGCTACAAAAATTGAAGTAGCAATAACAAAAGCATTTTTGGCAATGCACACAAGTGCAGCCGCAGCTTCATCTAGTGTCCAACAAAAGGTAAAAAACTTATCTAAAAACGTTTTGGAAACATTTTCAAAAAGAATGCCATCAGGTGGAACTATTCATATAGAAGAGATTCAAGATCAAGTAGAGCTCGCTCTAATGAGAACAGAAGAATTAAGGGTCGCAAGAGCATATGTCCTTTACAGAGCAGAACGCTCCAAACTTCGTGAAGAAGATTCATATGTTCTGAATATAGAAAATGAAATTCAACCTTCTGAAAGAACAGAATTAATTGCTCAAGAGGCTTGTGAAGGTCTTAGCGGAACAGATGCAAATAGAATAATTGAAGAAGCAAGAAAAAATCTTTATGAGGGAGCTCCAGAGGAGGAGATAAAAGAGGCCTTAATTCTATCATCTAGATCTCTTGTCGAAGTAGAACCAAATTATACTTACGCAACAGCAAGAATTTTACTCGACAGCTTAAGAACAGAAGCTTTAAGCTTTTTAGAAGTTAAAGAAAATGCAACCCATGCGGAAATGGAAACTCTTTATGCACCCTCATTAAAAGCTTTCATTCTTAAAGGCATAGATTTAGAGCTCATAGACCCAGAACTCAAAAATATGGATTTAGAATTTTTGGGAAACCAGATAAAACCTGAAAGAGATATGCTTTTTTCATACTTAGGCCTTCAAACCTTGTATGACAGATACTTTATTCATAGTGATGATGTCAGATTTGAATTACCTCAAGTTTTCTTTATGAGAGTGGCAATGGGCCTAGCAATTGCCGAAGATAATAGAGAAGAAAGAGCAGTTGAATTCTATAACCTGCTCTCTTCATTCGATTATATGAGTTCAACTCCTACATTATTTAATGCAGGAACGCCCCATTCTCAACTCTCATCATGTTACCTAACAACTGTTCCAGATGATCTTCATGGTATATATGGAGCTCTGCAGGACAATGCCATGCTTTCGAAATGGGCTGGTGGGCTTGGTAATGACTGGACTCCTGTCAGAGGAATGGGAGCTCATATAAAAGGAACAAATGGTAAGTCTCAGGGAGTCGTACCATTTCTAAAAGTTGTTAATGATACTGCTGTTGCAGTCAATCAAGGGGGTAAAAGAAAGGGAGCTGTATGTTCGTACCTAGAGACATGGCATTTAGATATAGAAGAATTTGTAGAGCTAAGAAAAAATACAGGCGATGATAGAAGAAGAACTCATGATATGAATACAGCCAACTGGGTGCCTGACTTATTCATGCAAAGAGTATTTGAAGGAAAAAAATGGACTCTCTTCACCCCTAATGAAACTCCAGATCTTCATGATCTCACCGGATCTGCTTTTAAGAAAAGGTATGAAGAATACGAACAAGCAGCTAAGGAAGGAGGAATCAAAGTATTCAAAGAAGTGGAAGCAGAGGATTTATGGAGAAGAATAATTTCTATGCTATTCGAGACAGGCCATCCTTGGATTACATTCAAAGATGCTTGCAATCTCAGATCTCCTCAACAACATGCCGGAGTAATTCACTCATCTAACCTTTGTACTGAAATAACTCTTAATACATCTCAAGATGAAATTGCTGTTTGCAACCTAGGTTCAGTTAATTTACCTAATCATCTGAATCTAAATGGTCAATTAGATGAAAAGAAAATTGAGGAAACCGTTACAACTGCAATAAGAATGCTCGATAATGTTATTGATATTAATTATTACGCAGTGCCGCAAGCAAAAAAATCTAATGACAAGCATAGACCTATAGGTTTAGGTCTTATGGGATTTCAAGATGCCTTGTATTTAAGAAAAACTCCTTATGCAACCGAAGAAGCAGTAACTTTTGCAGATGAATCGATGGAAATGATTAGTTATTATGCTATTAAATCTTCTTCTGATTTAGCTGTAGAAAGAGGCTCATATTCATCTTACGAAGGCTCTTTATGGAGCCAAGGAATTATGCCCTTGGATTCTGTTGAGATAATTGAGAGAGAAAGAGGAAAAGAATATATCGATGTCGATAAATCAACTACTTTAGACTGGGAATCACTTAAAAAAATTGTAAAAAAACAAGGAATGAGAAATTCAAATGTTATGGCAATTGCTCCAACAGCTACTATTGCTAATATTACGGGCTTAACTCAATCTATAGAGCCTACTTACTCAAACCTTTTTGTGAAATCAAATTTATCTGGAGAATTTACCGTTATAAATATGCATCTAGTAGATGCTCTTAAAGAAGTAGATATGTGGGATGAAGTAATGGTTTATGACTTAAAGAACCTAAATGGAAGCTTAGAAGGAATAAATAGAGTTCCAGAAGAGTTAAAAAAATTATTTGCCACTTCATTTGAAGTAGAGCCAAAGTGGCTAATTGAAGCAGCGAGTAGAAGACAGAAATGGATTGATCAAAGTCAGTCTCTGAATCTCTACATAGCAGATCCAAATGGTAAAAAGTTAGATGTTATGTATAGAATGGCCTGGTTAAAAGGTTTAAAGACAACTTATTACTTAAGATCTAGAAGTGCAACTACATCAGAAAAATCAACTATAACTAATACAGAACTAAATGCAGTTCAGTCAGCGCCGCAAGCTCCTGAAGAGCCTTCGGCTTGTTCGATACTCGATCCTGACTGTGACGCGTGCCAATAAGAAAGGAGAAAAAATATGTTAACTTGGGATGACTTTGACGAAAAAGAAGAAAATAAAGGATCTGCCGATTTAAAAGAGCAAGTGATTGAAAAGACAATAGTTGAAAAAACTGTTGCTGCTGAAGAGTCTAAACCAGATTCTTCAAGTTATTCAAGCGCAAGCTCAGATAGAAAAGATAAAGCTATAGCTGGCTTGGATAATCTTGATACAGAAGCTGGTCTAGCAGATCTAGAAGGAGCTTCTGCGCGAGTAAGTGTAGATGAAAAGCAAATGATAAATTGTAGAGCAGATGTTAATCAGCTTGTGCCATTTAAATATGATTGGGCTTGGCAGAAATATCTCGATGGGAGTGCAAACCATTGGATGCCTCAAGAAGTCAATATGACTGCTGATATTGCCTTATGGAAAAATAAAGACGGTTTGACTGATGATGAAAGAAGAATTGTTATGAGAAATCTTGGTTTTTTCTCAACTGCTGATTCGTTGGTAGCTAATAACATAGTTCTTACTGTCTATAAGCAAATAACGAATCCGGAATGCCGACAATACCTTCTAAGACAGGCTTTAGAAGAAGCTATTCATACGCATGCTTATCAATATGTTATTGAGTCTTTAGGTATTGATGAAGGAGAGATATTCAACATGTATAGAGAAGTTCCTTCGGTTGCTAGAAAAGCTGCTTGGGCTCTTCCTTTTACTAAATCATTATCTGATGAAAACTTTAAAACTGGTACTTTAGAAACTGATAAAACTTTATTAAGAAATCTTATAGCCTTCTACTGTGTTCTCGAGGGAATTTTCTTCTACTGTGGTTTTACTCAAATTCTTTCCATGGGGAATAGAAATAAGATGACGGGTACGGCAGAGCAATTCCAGTACATTTTAAGAGATGAATCAATGCATGTTAACTTTGGCATAGATATGATCAACCAAATCAAATTAGAAAATCCTGAGTTATGGGATGAAGCTATGCAAGAAGAAGCAGCCGAAATGATCCTGCAAGGTACGGCTTTAGAAATTGAATATGCAAAAGATACAATGCCTACAGGAATACTAGGTATGAACGCTGATATGATGGCTGAGTATCTTCACTTTATAGCTAATAGAAGACTTACTCAGATCGGACTAGCGGAAGAGTTCCCTAATGCAACCAATCCTTTTCCTTGGATGTCTGAAATTATGGACTTAAGAAAGGAAAAAAACTTTTTTGAAACTAGAGTTATTGAGTATCAAACTGGTGGCGCACTTACTTGGGACTAATCCACTAGTTATTGCTCATAGAGGAGCGTCGGGGAAAGCCCCTGAAAATACCTTTGCAGCATTTAATTTAGCGTGGAAAGAAGGTTCAGATGCCATTGAACTAGATATAAGGCAGAGTAAAGATTCTAATTTCGTGTGCTTACATGATGAAAATCTTGCACGCTTTTTTCCTGATAAAAAAAATATTTCATCTATGAACTTAGATGAGTTAAAGGAGATTGAAATTGGATCCTGGAAAGGATCTGAATTTAAAAATGAGAAAATCCCTTTGCTCTCTGAAGTTTTATTGAATACCCCAAAGAATAAAAAAATTTTTATTGAAATTAAGGAAGAGATAGAAGATTTAAAGCCTTTATTTGATGAAATAAAGAAAACAAAGATTCGAATAAACCAATGTCATTTTCTTTCTTACTTTCCTAAGGTGGTAAAAAATATAAAAGAAAATTATCCTAGATATAAAGCAACTATCAATATTAGGCCTAATTTATGTAATTATGAACTTGATAAGGTCATTGAGAAAATAAAAAAAAGCTATTCGGATGGTGTGAGTCTTAAAATAGATACAAAAGAATCACTTAGACTATTAAAAAAATTAAAAAAAGATAATTATTTTGTAATAGGCTGGACTATAAATGATAAAAATTTCATGGAGAAATTGATCAAAAATAATATTGATGGAATTATTACGGATTATCCAATTAAACTTAAAAAAATATTAAAAAAATATGCATAATTTAAAGAAACTAGCAGAAGGAATTCATTTTGGTGAAGGTCCAAGATGGCATGAAAATAAGCTTTGGTTCTCCGACATGCAGGGTTTTAAGGTTATGACTTTAGACTTAGAAAATAACCTAGAGACTGTTTGTGAAATACCTAATCAACCCTCCGGATTGGGTTGGTTGCCAAATGGTGATTTATTAATAGTCTCCATGACAGATAGAAAAATTTTAAAATTTTCTAATGGATTGCTTTCAACTCATGCTGATTTATCAAAATATATTTCTTATAACTGCAATGATATGGTTGTTTCAAAAAATGGAACAGCATATGTAGGTAATTTTGGAATGAAAGATGCTCAAGATAAAGTTAAAAAAACTCGCTTGATGATCGTTAAAGAAGATGGGGAAGTTATAGAAGGACCAGATAAACTTAGTTTTCCTAATGGGACAGTTATTACCGAGGATGGCAAAACTTTAATAGTTGGAGAAACTTTAGCTGGCAAACTAACCTCTTTTGAAATATCTAGTGATGGTTTGCTTGAAAATAGAAAAACATGGGCAACAATTGCATCGCCAATAGTTTTAGGATTTATTAAATTTTTAAGAAAACTAGGTATTGTTTTTCCTGAGACAAGCGGGAGTTCTAAATTTTATGTGCCCGATGGAATATGCCTGGATGAAAAAAATGGAATTTGGGTTGCTTCTCCTACTTCATCTTCCGTAATAAGAGTAGAAAAAGGTGGAAAAATTACTAATGAAATTAAAACTCCTAAAAATGCTTACGCTTGCATGCTTGGAGGAACGGATCGGAAAACTTTATATATATTAGTTGCTGAAAGTTCTGATGCTGACATCTGCAGAGCAAGCCCCAAGGGAGAAATTTACTCTACAGAAGTTAACATAGCTGGAAGTGGCTCCCCTTAACTTTTGCCAATAAGTTCAAATATTTTCATTGTTTGATCTCCGCCCTGAGTACATAGCCTTGCATCAGTCATATCTGAAATTTTATCCCAATTTGAAGCAATATTTTCGGCTGTCATATCTCCCTCAGTTCCCAAATTGACTCCCATGGTTTCGTGAACCATTACTCTAGTAAAAACACCAGCTCCAGCAGCCATTATTACTCCAGTTGGAGCGTCTTCGGAAACCATATAAGTAACAGCAGGTGTCACAAATTCAGGCTGAAGTTTTTCTAAAACTTCTTCAGGCATAAGACTTTCAGTCATTCTAGTTCCGGCAACAGGAGCAAGAGCATTACATTTAATATTATATTTAGCTCCTTCTAATTTGAGGGTATTGATTAATCCAACACATCCCATTTTTGCAGCACCGTAATTAGTTTGTCCAAAATTACCATAAAGGCCACTTGACGATGAAGTAACTACAATTCTTCCATAATTTTGTTCCTTCAT
The DNA here is from genome assembly GCA_028135785.1 of SAR86 cluster bacterium. GTDB lineage: Bacteria > Pseudomonadota > Gammaproteobacteria > Magnimaribacterales > AG-339-G14 > CASICS01. The sequence continues at coordinate 10,690 of JAOIHS010000009.1, read as the reverse complement.
AATATCCCAAACCGCTTTGGAACAGTTCACACTTCCCATTAAGTGAACTTCTAAAACTAATCTAAAATCCTCATCAGAAACTTTAGTAAAACTTTTATCCCTTAAGATTCCAGCATTATTAACTAAAATATCTACTCTACCCCAAGCATCCATGGCGTCTTTAACCATTGCTTCAACTTGAGCAACATCTGTAACGCTTGCGCCATTTGCCATTGCTTCGCCGCCGGCTGCTTTTATCTCCTCAACAACTTTTTCTGCTGCTGATGATGATCCGCCAGAGCCATCAACACTTCCGCCCAAATCATTAACTACTACCTTTGCTCCTCTTGCAGCAAGATCTAGTGCATGACATCTTCCTAATCCACCACCCGCTCCAGTTACAATTGCTACTTTACCGTTAAAACTTATAGACACTTCATTCTCCTAAATTACTAAAATTAAATTAAAATAGTTCACAAGATCATAATATTACTTCTATTTTTTAATTTAATAAATCAATAATGCATAAGAATTTAATTCCAGATAACACTCCAGTGATTATAGGTGTCGGTGATTTGGTTGATAAATCAAAGGAAGATGGCTTGAACCCTTTATCTTTGCTCAAAAAAGTGTCTAAGATTGCAATTAAAGACTGTAATTCAAAACTGAATCTTATTGATCATATTGATTATGTAGGGGTAACACGATTCTCTGTAGACTTTTCAACAGCTACTAACCAATTAAATTTTGACTACCCTAATTTTCCTAAATCCTTAGCCAATGCTTTGGATATCAAAAGAGATATACACGAAGTTTATTCATCAATGGGTGGAAATGCTCCTCAAGTTTTAATTGAAGACTTAATCAAGAAGATTTCTAAGCAAGAAATTAATTGCGCTTTAATTTCAGGGGGTGAAGTTTTACAAACAATGATTGCGAGACTTAAATCTGGATTGGAATTAAATTGGAGCGACCACCCTGGTGGTTCTCCCGAATTAGTCGGTAATAATGAAGAAGGTTTTTCAAAATATGAGCAACTTCATGGCATGGATTTGCCTAGCAATGTATATCCTCTATTTGCTCAATCAATTAGAGAAAGTAAAAAACAAAATGCAACTGAACATTTAAATGAGTGTAGTGAAATATTTAGTAAATTTTCAAAAGTTGCTTCTAAAAATAAAAATGCTTGGTTTCCTATTTTTAGAAGCCCAAAAGAAATAGCGACAATCACAGATTCTAATAGATTAGTAGGGTTTCCATACACCAAATATCTCAATTCGATGATTAGAGTAAATATGGGAGCATCATTGGTAATTACTTCTGAAAAAAAAGCTAACGAACTCGATATATCGCAAGAAAAGAGAATTTATATTCATGGTGCGAGTGTTTTAAATGATATCTGGCACGTCTCAGAGAGACCAAAATTTAACGAATCTCCCGCTATTAGAAATTGCGTAGACCAATCTTTAAAGCAGGCCAACATTAATATAGAAGATATTGATTATTTTGATATATATTCTTGCTTTCCTTCAGCAGTTCAAGTTGCCATGAAAGAAATGGGATTATCTATAGATGATACTAGAGACTTAACTGTGACAGGAGGCTTGCCTTACTTTGGAGGACCAGGTAATTCTTATACTATGTTTTCAACTGCAGAGATGGTGAGAAAGTTAAGAGAAAATAAAGAAAAATATGGAATGGTTACAGCCAATAGTTGGTTTTTAACAAAACACGCTGTTAATATTTTTTCTTCTAATCCGCCTATTCATAACTCATGGGAATTAAATAATATAAATATTCAAAAAGAAATTGACTCCAAAGCCATAAAGAATTTAAATCACTCTCCAACAGGTACTGGAATTATTGAAACTTATACAATAATTAATGGTCGAGATAAGCTTAAATTTGGAATTATAGTTGGGAGGCTTGAAGATGGATCGAGATTCATCGCTAATACGCCAAACGATAAAGGTCTTCTTCAGAAAATGATAGATCATGAAATGATCGGTAAATCAGGAGAAGTTTATGAATACGAAGGAAAAAATATATTTAAATTAGGATAATTATGAAAAATGAAATTAATGTTTTGGTTACAGGTGCAGCAGGACAAATTGGCTATGCTTTATTACCTAGGCTAGTAAGTGGAGAAGCGTTTGGACCGAACACCACTGTAAATTTAAAACTTGTAGAAGTTCCTCAGGTAGTAGATAAGCTACAAGGAATAATTATGGAACTTGAAGATTGTGGTTTTTCTTCTCTAGGAACAGTAGAGGCTTATTCTGATATTTTTGAAGCTGCTCATAACGTAGATTGGGCTTTATTGGTTGGAAGTATTCCTAGGGGAATTACAATTAATGGCAAAAAGATTGAAGAGCGCGGAGATTTATTAAGAATAAATGGAGGAATATTTACTGATCAAGGAAAAGCAATTGGAGAAAATGCAAAATCTGATGCAAAGGTATTAGTTGTTGGAAACCCTGCAAATACGAATGCTCTAATTGGAATGACACATGCAAAAAATCCAAGCCAAACATGGATGGCTATGACTGCATTAGATGCAAATCGAGCAAAAGCGCAGGTATCTATAAAAACTGGAAAAGCCATTTCAAAAATTAAAAATATGATTATTTGGGGTAACCATAGCCCAACTATGTATCCAGATCTTGATAATGCTTACGCGGATGGAGAAATAGCTTCAACTGTCATAAATGATGACTCTTGGATTGAAGAAGACTTTTTAGAAATAGTGCAACAGAGAGGAAAAGCAATCATTGATGCAAGAGGAGCATCATCCGCTGCATCTGCTGCTAATGGAGCTATAGATACCGTTAAACAAGCATCTAATCCTACAGAAGAGGGAAATTGTTTTAGTGCAGGGATATTAAGTGATGGAAGTTATGGAGTTCCCGAAGGATTGATATTTGGATATCCTCTAAAAACTACCAGAGAAGGAAAAATTGAAATTATTCAGGGTCTTGAGCTTAATAATTACGCTAAACAAAAGTTAAATATTACTATTTCTGAACTTCAAGAGGAAAAAGAAGCAGTAAAAGATTTAATCTAATATTTAAATATTAATTTAAATTTTAATATTTTGGGTTATCAACTTTAATTTTTTCTTTAGAAAGTCTATAAAGAAAATCAATTAATTTTGAATCATCAATCTTAATCTCGTCATTCTTTATTAGATTCGAAATATCAGAGACTGAAAATTCTTCTTTCCCAGTAATAACTCTCCCGAGTTCGAGGAAATCATCACTAATATTTTCTCTCAAAGAATTTTCTCTGCGAACTATATTCAAAATATTTAAAGAAATTTTAATTTTGAAAGAATTCAAATCCTTTGGATTTTTTAAGACTTCATTTATATAAAAATTAACTACATCTAATAGCTCTTTGGAAGTTGGTCTATCAAAATAATTCATATTTTAGAAAATATTATTTTTTATCATTTCCATTAAATCAAACTCTGTTTCAGAAACTCTCCTTCCAATTGCAGCTTTCTCTAAAGATTTTATTTCGCCACTAAGATGAGCAAAGGTCTGAACCATACATATGATTCCCCATTTTAAAGAACCATACATTTGCCATATATTTAACTGAGTTTTATCTATTTTTAAATTAGAAACTGACTGGTATCCTTCTAGAAGATCATCAAGAGGACCTAGACCCCCTGCTCTTTCTTTGGTATTGCCAAACCTCCAGGATTTTACACATAGCCATGCGAGATCTTCTATTGGATTTCCGATATGAGCTAATTCCCAATCAATAATCGACTCTAATCCATTTTCGGAGATAATAAAATTTCCTAATCTAAAATCTCCATGAACAAGTGTATTTTCGTATTTATTTAAACTCTCGTTTTGTAAATATTTAAAAGTTAAATCAAAAACAGGCTGAGGGTTTTTAAAACTCGTATAAATTTTAAATAGCTCACCAAGCGAATCATGAAAAGAAGCTTTTTTAAGGTTACATAATTTTTTGATGGGAGTGTTATGAATTTTTGCTAAAGAGGCACCTATTTGAAAAAGAAGTTTGCCCCTACAAGAATCATATTTTTTATCTCTTAATATTTTTCTAGGGATTGTCTCCCCTGTGATTGATTCCATTATATAGCCTTCACCTATTTCACCATCTTCTTCAAAATCTATAATAATTTTTGGAACAGGTGCTCCATATTTGAAAACTTCACGCTGGATTTTTGATTCAAGTAATTTAGGAATAGCTAATTGAGATTTACCTAAATAAGCAGACCTTCGTAAAACATACTCAGTTCTATTCTTTGTAATAATTTTAGTAATTTCTGCTGAAGCTCCTCCAGATAAGGGAACAAGCTCTTCAATTTCTTCATCTAATAAATTTTCTAAGAATAATTTTATTTTATCCATCTACAGGAGATATTAACGAAGCATCTCTTTCTCCAAAATCCCATCCAGATCCATTATTTTCATAAAATTTAAGAACTTTCTTTGCAACAGATTGAATATGAACTTCGTCCGGTCCGTCATAAATTCTTGCTTCTCTTGCGTGTCTATACATTAGGCTTAAAGGTGTATCATCTGTTAGCCCTTTTGCACCGTGAACTTGAATCGCTCTATCTATGACATTATGAAGCATTTGGGCGCCAACAACTTTTATCAAGCCTATTTCTATTCGAGCATCATCTCCTTGATCTATTCTCTTTGCAGCATCGAGAGTCAAGTGTCTAGAAGACTGTATTTCACATGCGCTATCGAATACGAATTTTTGTAACAGTTGTTTTTTCGTTAAAGAAGTTCCGAAAGCTTCTCTTTCATGCATTCTTGCACACATTAAATCAAATGCTCTTTGCGCTTGTCCTAACCATCTCATGCAATGAAAAATTCTACCAGGACCAAGTCTCTTTTGGGCTATCAAAAATCCATGTCCTCTAGGGCCCAAAAGATTTTCTTCTGGAACCTCAACATTGTCATACTCTACTTCGTAGTGACCACCGTTTATTCCAAGCACAGGTGTTTCTCTTATTATTTTATACCCAGGATTATTTGTTGGAACGATTATCATACTAAATGCGCCATGGCTTGATGCATCCAATTCTGTCTTACACATGACAGTTGTGTAGGCTGCCCTAGCTGCTCCTGTTGTAAACCACTTTCTTCCATTTATCTTCCATTTGCCATTATCTAAAATAGCAGTAGTTTCGAGTTGTGTTGGATCAGAACTTGCTATTTCTGGTTCAGTCATTCCAAAACTTGGGAAAATTTCTCCTTGCACTAATGGCTCTAAATATTCTTCTCTCCATCTTTCAGAGGCAAATTCTCTCAGCATTATTGAGTCTTGTAGAGAATGAGTTCCTAATGCGACCATTGCGAAATAGGATCTTCCAATGACTTCATTCACATAGACATATTCCATGAAAGGCATTCCTCCGCCTCCTATATCCTTGGGGTGCCCGAGAGCCCAAATTTTTTCTTCTTTGGCTAGATTCATTAAAGAACTCATCAATTTAGATGACTCCTCATTTCTTTCAGAAAGCTTATTTTCTATCGGATATATTTCTGACTCAATAAAATTTTTAACTTTCGATCTTATTTTTGTCCAATCATTACTCATATTTTTATTTATTTTTAAGTTGAGGAAATAAAAGTACGTCTCTTATTGATTCTGTACCAGTAAGAAGCATAACTAGTCTGTCTATGCCAATTCCTACCCCAGCACAAGGAGCCAAACCATATTCAAGGGCCTCAATATAATCAGCATCGAAGTGCATTGCCTCTTGATCACCAGATTCTTTTTTTTCTGATTGAGTTCTAAATCTATTAGATTGTTCAGATGGATCATTTAATTCAGAAAAAGCATTTCCTAATTCTCTTCCGTTAACAAAAAGTTCAAATCTTTCTGCAATTAATTCATCTTCATCAGAAGATCTTGAAAGAGGAGAGATCTCAATAGGATAATCATAAATAAAAGTTGGATTTAAAAGCTTTTTTTCCACAAGAGTATCGAATATTTCTGCTTTTAAAATTCCAATAACAGAATTTTTTTCAACTTTAATTTTAGAATTATTTGAGAAAGATATTAATTTTTCTAAATCTAAGAGGTCACCTTTAGATAGATCTGTATAATTAATTATCGCCTCATCCATAGATAATTTTATAAAGTCTTTTTCAAAGATTTTTGTTTCTGTTCCAATTTTTTTTTCTACATCTCTAAGCATATTTTCAACAAATTTCATTTGATAATTAACATCCACATATGCTGTATAAAATTCTAGCATTGTAAATTCGGGATTATGCCTAGTAGAAAGACCTTCATTACGAAAATTTCTATTAATCTCAAAAACTTTTTCCATGCCGCCTATAACTAATCTTTTTAAATATAATTCTGGAGCCACTCTAAGATATAAATCCATATCTAGAGAATTATGATGAGTTACAAAAGGTCTTGCAGTTGCACCTCCGGGAATTGAGTGCATCATTGGAGTCTCTACTTCGATAAAATTGTCACTAATGAGATAATTTCTTATATTCGAAATAATAGAACTCCTTAATTTAAAAACATTCAAACTTTCTTCGTTGGTAAGCAGATCTAAATATCTTTTTCTATATCTTGTTTCAATATCCGAAAGGCCTGCATGTTTTTCTGGCAAAGGCCTGAGAGATTTTGTGAGAAGAGAAATTTTTTCCAAATGAACTGAAAGCTCTCCGGTATTAGTTTTAAAAAGCTTTCCTGATGCCCCAACAATATCTCCAATATCCCAGTCTTTAAAATCTTCGTAATTATCTAACTCATCTCCTCTTAAATAAAACTGAATCCTTCCAGACATGTCTTGTATTGTACAAAAACTAGCTTTACCCATAATTCTTCTTAACATTACTCGTCCCGCAACAGATACACTGATTCCCTTCTTTTCTAAGTCCTCTTTTTTTTCTTCTCCAAAGGATTTCAAAAGATCATCTGCTAGAGAATCTCTTCTAAAATTATTTGGATAAGCGTTAGTTTTCTCTTTTAAGGCTAAAAGTTTTTTTCTGCGCTCTTCTATTAAGTGATTTTCGTCTACTTGCTCAGTCATTTGATTCCCATTTTAAGACTTTCTTCAATAAAAATATCTATATTTCCATCTAGGATATCAGAACAGTTTGAAGTCTCTATTCCTGTTCTTAAATCCTTGATTCTTGCAGAATCTAACACATATGATCTAATTTGACTCCCCCATCCAATATCCGCTTTAGAGTCTTCCAAGTCTTTCATGACATCATCTTGTTTTTTTAACTCTAATTCATAAAGCTTTGCTCTTAATTGTTTCATAGCTTTATCTTTATTCTTGTGTTGAGATCTTTGAGTTTGACACTGTACGACAACTCCTGATGGTTCATGAGTTAATCTAACTGCTGAGTCTGTTTTATTGACATGCTGACCTCCAGCACCACTTGCGCGATAAGTATCAATTCTAATATCAGATGGATTTAGCTCAATCTCTATATTGTCATCTATTTCTGGGGAAACAAATATCGATGCGAAAGATGTGTGTCTTCTGCTTCCAGAATCAAATGGAGATTTTCTTACCAAACGATGTACGCCTGTTTCGGTTCTTAGCCAGCCGAAACAGTGATCGCCTTCAAATTTTATAGTTGCACTTTTAATACCAGCTACTTCTCCTGGAGAAACTTCAATTATTTCAGTTTTAAATTTTTTTCTTTCTCCCCACATCAAATACATTCTTAAAAGCATTTCAGCCCAATCTTGAGCTTCTGTTCCTCCAGAGCCTGACTGAATATCTAAAAAAGCATTATTCTCATCAGTCTCGCCTGAGAACATTCTGTTAAATTGAAGACTGGATAATTCATTTTGAATTAAATCAAGTTCCTGAGAAAGTTGATTCTGAATGGTTTCATCGTTATCTAATGATGCCATTTCAAAAAGCTCTTCAAGATCTTTGATAGAGGAATCTAAAGACGAAAACAGAACAGTAATTTTTTCTATAGAAGCTTTTTCTTTGCCCAGAGATTGGCTTAAAGATTGATCCTTCCATACATCAGGATTTTCAAATTCTTTGTTTAACTCTATCAATCTTAGTTTCTTAGAATCTAAGTCAAAGATACCTCCGGAGGTCCTCAAGTTCTATCTTTGAGTCCTTTAATCTATCTATTACCGAAGAATCATTCATATCTTAATTATATTTTTTTTGAATAAAGTCTTTTAAAGATTTGTAGTTCTTATCTAAAATATCGTACTTTTCTTCTTTGTCCATGATGTTAATTAATTCTATTGGGCGATGAGAATCAAAATCCATAATGTGTGACTCTATCGCTTCTGGGAATTTGCCTGGATGAGCTGTTGCAAAAGTAACAATCTCTTCTGAATTAAAAGTATTTTTTTTATTTCCATTAATTGCTGTTGCAGTATGAGGATCAACAACCATCCTAGAGTCCTTATAAGACTCTATTATTGTATGAATTATTTCTTCGTCACTTGAAGAAGAGCTGGTAAAAAATTTCTTTATTTGGCTCCAGTTTTGGCTTTCTATATCATTATTAAGATTTATTGGATTTTGAGGAAAGTTTGTCATCGAATTGTTAACTTTAGATTTATTTTTATTAAAAATATCATATAAAAGTCTCTCAAAATTACTTGCTACAGAAATATCCATACTGGGAGCTAAGGACTGTTGAGTGCTATCTCTTTGATAAAAATTACTTGATATTAGTCTGTGTAAAATATCATTTTTATTAGTAGCTATATGGATACCATCGATATTTAGACCCATTTTTTTTGCACACCAACCGGCGTAAGCATGACCAAAATTTCCGGAGGGTATAGATGCAATAAAATTTGAATTATTTAACTTAAATTTAGTAAAGAAAAAATAAACACTTTGCGCCATTATTCTGGTCCAATTAATAGAGTTAATCGAAACAAATTGTGTTTGACTAAAATCACTCTGCTCAAGGAAAAGTCTCTTTACATGATCTTGGCAATTGTCAAAATCTCCATTAATAGCAATTGGAAAAACATTAGATGAATTTGAGGTTGTCATTTGTTTCTGCTGAACTTTTGAAATCTTTTTATTTGGAAACAAAATAAATATATCTATGTCTTTGTATCTCTTACAAGCCTCGATGGCAGCGGACCCTGTATCACCTGATGTAGCACCTAAAATAACGATTTTTTTATCTATTTTTTCTGATGCTTTATTTAAAAGTCCTGCTAAGAGCTGCATTGCAACATCTTTAAATGCAAATGTTGGACCATGAAATAACTCCAAAATATTTCCAAGATTTTTATCTTTTACCAAATGAACTACATCTTTTTTTCTGAAAGATGCATAGGCATTTTTAATAATTTTTTCTAATTCATTTTCATCAAGAAAATCATCTAAAAAAGGATGAATAATATTTTTTGCTAAATCTTGATATGAAAGGTTCTCAAATTCTTGAATTTGCTTAGAAGAAAAAATTGGAAAATTGTCAGGAATATATAGTCCTCCGTCTGGAGCTACTCCGGAAGTCAATACATCTATGAAATTAACCGATGGAGACTTCCCTCTTGTGCTTGAGTATTTCATTTTTATGGACTGAATATTCTTATATGTTTCACGTTGCCTTCTACAATAGGTAATTTAGATAAATCCTCAATTAACTCTTGAACGATTTTTTCTTGAGAAGCTCCTAAAACAATCACAAGAGGAACGAGTTCGTTATCTTTATCCTGGTCTTTCTGAATTAAATTATCGATACTTAGTTTCTTTCTTGCAATTAAAGCAGATACATCTGCAACAGCTCCCATTTCGTCTTTAATCATAATCTTTAAATATCTTGAGGAAATATAACTATCAAAATCTAGAACATTTTGTTTTTTTAAAAGTTTTGAGTAGTCAAATACTTTTCCTTGTCCTATATCAATAACATCGTTTAAAACTGAACACGCAGTAGGATATCCTCCTGCTCCAGGGCCCGAAAAAGCAGTTGAATTTAAGTTTTTGGTATTTATTTCTACCACATTACTTTCGTTATTTATTGAAGCCAAGATTTCATCTTTTTTTATCAAAGCAGGAAAAGACCCCATTGATATTCCAGATGAAGACCTCCTTCCAATAGATATAGGCTTTAGGGTAAATCCAAGTTGTTCACCATATTCCATATCTTGAGAATCAATATGCTCAATACCTTCAAAATAAACATCTGAGATGTTTATATCAGCTGCAAAAGATATTGTAGATAAGATACTAGTTTTTTGGGCTGCATCAGTACCATTTATATCAAAGCTAGGGTCTGATTCTGCAAAGCCTAATTCCTGAGCTAACTTGAGAGAATCCGAAAAGCTTTTCTTTTCTGATTTCATTTTGGAAAAAATAAAATTTGATGTTCCATTTAAAATACCAGCGAACCAATTAACATCGTTAGAGATTAATCCGTCCCTTAAAGTTCTAATTATTGGTATGCCGCCAGCTACGGATGCTTCCAGACCGATGTGAAGGTTTCTTTTACTAGCTTCTAGATATAGTGCTTTACCCTTAGTCGCCATTAGAGCTTTATTGGCTGTTACAAAGTGTTTGTTATTTTTTAAAGCATTCATAGCTAGCTCAAATGAAACATCTGTTCCTCCTATGAGCTCGACAATTACGTCTACATCGTCCCTCAAAGGTACTTTTAAAATATCTCTCTCTATTTCACCTACAAAACCTTTATTTTCAATTTTCCCTTTTCTGACCCCAATAACTGGAATATTTAAT
>JAOIHS010000008.1 GCA_028135785.1 SAR86 cluster bacterium | reverse complement strand
CCGATGGAGTTTTGCTAGAATCTTTTAATTTTGCTTCTTGAATCTTTATTGATTTTAAAATCTTTGTTTTCAACTCTGATGCTTCAGGCAGAAGGGCGTCAGCGTAAGATCTCATCTTCTCAATGATATTTTCTGCAGCTTCGGTTAAAGAAATATCTGTGTTTTCAACCTTTAATTGTAGATTTGGATTTCTACCGTCTTTGACAACTGATTGCCAATTATCAAGTATTTCAACTATTTCATTTTTATCGCAAGGTTTGTTTTCTTCAATTAAAGAAACCATTAAAAAGGTTTCTAAGAAATAAGCCGTATCCTCGTCAATGCTACTATGAAAAAAAGGATTATTATCCATACATCTAACCTCAACATACTCTATGCCCTTGTCTCTTAGAACATTAATAGGGCGTTCACCACTGCCGACAACTCTTTTAGGCCTTATAGAACTGTAATATTCATTTTCAATTTGAATGATGCAGTCATTTATTTGTAAGTAATCATCCCCTTTTTTTATACCAATTTTTTCATAGGGTAAGAATTTCTTGGTAAGAGCTAATTTTAAATTATCTATATATTCATCTAGAGTGTTATAGGTTATGTGCAGATCATCTTGTGCTTCTGACATATAGCCTAATTCGCTCATTCTCAGAGAAGTAGCATATTCCAAATAAGAATCTTCTTTGTTAAATGGTTTTAAGAAGTTTTTACGATTACCTATAAAATTATTAGGAACTATAGGACTGGCACCAAAAAGATAAAGAAGTAACCAAGCATTTCTCCTAAAGTTTCTTACTAAGCTCAAATATTTTTCATCTTGAAATGCCTTGGAGTGATTTCCTTTATTTTCCCATACGGCGAAGAATTCATTAGAAAGTGAAAAATTATAATGAATTCCAGAAACACATTGCATCATGCTTCCGTATCTTAAACTCAAACCTTTTCTATAGAGTTCTTTTAGTTTGGCTGAATTAGAACTTCCATACTCAGCTATTCTTATATTATTCTCATTTTCTATGGAACAAGGAATGCTACCAGGCCAAATCACATCAGGAATATTGCGATGTGAAAAAGCTAAGACTTCTTCTAAATCTTTTAATGACTCTTCAATCTTGCCTTTTTTCTGAGTAATTACTTCTAGTAAAGACTCAGAAAAATCAGTAGTAATGAAAGGATTTGTTAAAGCGGCACCTAACTTTTTAGGATGGTCAGATGAAGAAATTGTTGAGTCTAAAACCCTCAAAGATTCCTTTTCTATACCCCTTTCAGAGTGTTTTGTATAATTTAATAAATTAAGGTCGCTAAAACGATTTAACGTATCTTTAAAACTTTCAGACATGAGTTTTTATAAAGCAAATTGGTACTTAAATAAAGAGAATTTTAAGCGTCTTAGAGATTTTATCTTATTGGTCCTGAGGCTAAGATTTCGTCATCTACGTCAAATTTAGAAATATTATCACTAAATTTTTGAGCCAGTTCTTCAGCGGCTTTTTTATAATCGTCTTGATCTGACCAGGTATCAGAAGGATTAAGAAGCTTGGTATCTACACCTTCTAACTCAGTAGGTATCTCAACATTCATAATTTCTAAATTTGCTTTAGGAGAATTATTTATTGAACCAGATTGAATAGCTTTAATAATATTTCTCGTAGTTGGAATATTAAATCTTTCACCAACACCATAAGATCCGCCGGTCCAACCAGAGTTGACTATAAATACTTTGCTGTCAAAGCCATCAATTCTTTTCATTAAAAGATCTGCATATACTTGAGCCTTTCTAGGAAAGAAGGGAGCACCGAAACAATTAGAGAAAGTGGATGATATTTCAGCTGTCGAACCTAATTCTGTCGAACCAACTTTGGCGGTATAACCACTCAAGAAATGGTATGCAGCTTGCTCTTTGGTTAGAATTGAAACTGGAGGCATAACCCCTGATAAATCACACGTTAGAAATATTATATTTTTTGGTTCGCCGCCATGATTCTTTTGTAAGTGTTGCTCAACATGACTAAGCGGGTAGCAGGCTCTCGTATTTTCAGTCAATGATTGATTTGTATAATCTACTTCTAAACTTTTAGGATCAAATATTACATTTTCTAAAATAGTTCCATTTTTAATAGCATTCCAGATAACTGGTTCGTTTTTTTGAGATAAATCTACTGTTTTTGCGTAACAACCGCCTTCAATATTAAAGACTATCCCATCTCCCCATCCATGTTCGTCATCACCGATGAGCCATCTATTAGGATCTGCTGATAAGGTTGTTTTGCCTGTTCCAGATAAACCAAAAAATAAAGAGACATCACCCGAATCTCCGGCATTAGCTGCACAATGCATAGATAAAACATCATCTTCAGGAAGAATGAAATTCATTATTCCGAACATCGACTTTTTCATTTCACCAGCGTAAGCAATACCTAAAACTAAAATTTGTTTGGTTGAAAAATTTACCATTACAGTCCCATCAGAATTAGTGCCATGGCGTGCTGGATCACACTTAAAACTCGGTACCGATCTCAAATGCCAAATGCCTTTATTCTTTGGATTGAAGGATTCGGGTTGAATGAAAAGACTCTGACAAAACATGTTGTGCCAAGCCAATTCATTTTCAATAGTTACTGGTTGGTAATGTTCAGCACTGGCTCCGACATGAAGATCAGCTGTGTATTTTTCTTTAGGTTTTAAGTATTGTTCAGACTCATCCCAAAGTTTTGAAAATACGGAAGATTCTACCGGCCTATTGTGTTCGCCCCAATCAACGACATCATGGGTGAGGGCATCATCTACTAAAAATTTATCGGCTGGACTTCTTCCGGTTCTATTACCCGTTGTAACCACAAAAGCACCATTTTTAACTTGAATCCCTTCACCATTCTTAATGGCAATATCTAAAAGAGAGTTAATTGGCAGATTGTGATTCAAAATTTATTTCTCCTGAGTTTTTTCCTTAAAATGAAAAATTATATCCAACTTGAAAGGAAGGCTATTATGCCAAACTTTAAACATATATCATATCGTAAATGATATTAATTCCCATTATGATATTTAGTTGTTATGAATAAAAACATTGCTTTTAAGTCAGGAGAATTTGGTTATGTTGAATATAAATCAACTAATCCTTTTGAGTTTTTCCATATTTTAAATGAATTAGATAAATTACCGGAACAAGACCTACAAGGCTGGCTAATTTTCCCAGAAAAAGCAAAAAAACCCTATTCCTGTATGGTTTGTGTTCACCACAGTGGCGGATGGGGAGCAGCTCAATACGAAATGATTCAGACATTTCTTGAAAGCGGGATAGCCATTTTTCAGGTCAATAGCTTTGAAGCAAGAGGAGTAATATCGACTGTTGAAGATCAAATGTCTGTTACCTCAGCCATGCTTATGGCAGACGCATTTGAGCCACTAAAGTTTTTATCAAAGCATCCGGATATTAATGAAAAAAAAATCGGTATTTGTGGATGGAGTCTGGGCGGTGGAGCTTCTCTATATTCTGGATGGTTGCCTTTGGCAGAAAAACTAGCACCAGATGGAGAGCGTTTTGCACTTCATTTAAGTTATTACCCCATAGCTTTGCATTGGCCTGAAGAGATGCGTTGGACAAATGCACCGATGCTAAATTTAATTGGCGATAAAGATGACTATGCTCCTTTTTCGTTAGTACAAAGACTCTCCAAAGGAATAAATGATTCTGGATCAAACTCTGTCGATATTTTATACCCTGATGCACTTCATGGTTTTGATTCAATGTATCCAAAAACATTTTGGCCAGATTCATTAGTGCCTAAAACAGAAGAATTTGGGCGCATAGATAAGAGTGGAAATATCACCTACGAAACCAAAGAAGGAGAAATTCTCTCCGGAAATAGCCCCGATGATAGATTGAAATTATTCGAAGAATTTGCAGGTTTTGGTGCTTGGACTGGAGGCACTTGGGATCTTAAGCGAGCATGCAAGAAAGACGCAATGACTTTTTTAGAACAAAATCTTCTTAAAAAATAAAATCTCGTTTCGAATAGCGCCAATAAGCAATAATAAAAACTATCAGCTCATTTATAAAGACATAAGCAGTTGTGGTGTTCAAGCTATCATCTAACGCAAAACTAAATAGTCTCCCGATTAAAAAACTACCAAGCAAAATAGCAAAAGTTAAATAAACTTTTTTCTGTAATCTAGGTCTGTACATTGAAACTAAAGACATAGTTCCCAATATGGTGAAGAAACAATATAAGGCTCTTGTTTCATTCAGATAAAAAAGAGTTTGAGAGGGTTTTTGAATGCCAAATAAATTAGCAATTATCTCGGGAAAAAAAAGTCCGAGAATTCCAAATCCAAGCCATTCAACTCCAAAAAGAAAAAGAAAAATTTTATCTAACATGAGATTATCTTAAGATAAAATAATTCATTATGGTAATAAAATTACTTAAACTAAATTAAAGATATCGATAATTTTATAAAATGAAATACTATTATTAAGAAATTATAGGAAATTATGTCTCAACCAAAATTAATTTTATACCACGCTAACTTCTCACTGTGCAGTCAAATGGTGCGAGTTGCTCTATTCGAAAAAGGTTTAGAATTTGAGAGTGTACCTATGAAACTGTGCGACCAATATGAAGAAGCTGAAAATTTAAGTAAGAATTTTTTGGAGAATATAAATCCAACAGGCGTAGTCCCAGTTCTGAAGATAGATAATGAAATAGTCAGAGACAGCGCCTATATAATTGAAAGACTAGATGAGCTTGAAGGAAAGAATAATATTAATTTATGGCCTGCCGAAGAAGAAGCAAGAGAAAAATTAAGAAAATGGGTATATGACACCACCATTACTGAGGGCGTCCCATTGGGGAAAAGCTTGGGCACAGCTATCCCAATTTTTTCTCTTGATTTGATAGAGACACTAGTAAAAAAACTAAGCTTCAAAGCTATCTGGAATATATTCCGAAAACACCCAAGAAGAGAAAGAAAGATGACATTCATTTTGATGTACTTTTTTTCAATAAAGAATAAAGCAGGGCCAATGGCTTACAAAGCCCTAGTAGAAGCAATTATCGAATTAGAGAATGCTCTCAGAGAGGATGGCTATCTAGATGGAGAATTTAATCATGCCGATATTAATCTAATGTGCTGCTTTTATAGGATGGCTGACGTTAGACTAGACCCAATTTTAATGATGCCAGAATTACCTAAAATAAACGGATACTGGATTAGATTAAAAAACAGACCCAGTTTTAAAAAAGGTATTTTAGATTTTCCTGATCATGAAGATGCTTTAAATAAATCTTTCCCTGATAATATAAATCCTCATTTAAATATTCTAAAAGACAAGATAAAGGAGCAGATATGAAAAAAATATTCACCGAAAGCAAAACCTTCTATGGTTTTCAAGATAAAGAAGTTTCTGATGAAACCTTAATAGAGCTTTATGATTTAGTTAAAAATAATGCAACATCTTTTAATTGTCAGCCCTTACGAATTATTTACATCAAATCTAAAGAAGCAAAACAAAGGTTGAAACCCTTTATCCTGGAAACCAATCTCGAAAAAACTATGAACGCTCCAATAACCGCAATATTGGCTATGGATCTGTCATTTTTTGAAGATTTGCCAAGAAACTTTCCTGCTATGGATGTTAGTTTTCTTTTCAAAGATAATGCTGATTTTACTTATCAAACTGCTTTTAGAAATTCTTCCATACAAGGAGGCTATTTTATAAAAGCAGCACATGCTCTTGATTTGGGAACGGGCCCAATGAGTGGATTCGATAATAATGGTTTGGACGAAGAATTTTTTTCAGACCTAAATTGGAAAAGTAACTTCCTGTGTAATCTTGGCTATGGTGACGAAGATCAAACAAGGCCAAGAGCATCAAGATATGAATTTGACGAAATTGTTAAAATCTTATAATTTTTTCTTACAAAGAAAAATTAAGATCAATACTAACTAATATTTAAAGGAGAAATATAAATGGAAAAAAATATGTACATTGTCTTTTTGACGGCAATTCTAGGCCTTGTTGCAGCTTGCAGCAAAGATACTAGCCCATATGCTGCTTTAGGAGCAGACGAGTATCCACAAAAATTTTACATGGAATATATCCCATGTATGCAAGGACCAGATTATTCTCTGGAAGCTTTTAATTCTAAAATGCTACCTTCATGGCAGGTACTATTAGAGGAAACAAACTCGCCATTAGTATCGGCATGGGGTTTGGTTCATGAAGATCCCAAAGAGACAGATACCGAAGATAGATTTTGGCAATTAGTTTGGAATTCAAAAGCTGATGCAGCTAGTGCTTGGGAAACTTGGGGAGGTTATGACAAAGCTAATGAGTGGACCGAAGAAAATTTAAATATTTTAAATTGCAACAATGATAGTGTTTATTCATTTGATGCGTACGTTCGCAGATCCATTGATTCATTTGGAGAATTTGATACTACCAATTTCTCTTCTGACTACCAAGCTTGTAACTACAACGAAGGTTATGGAGCAGATGATTTAAGAGTTATGGTGGAAAAATTTGAAGATTATTTGAATTCACCAGATGTTAATAATGGACCATATGGTTATGTGATTTTAGCTCCAGATCCAGATAATTATCCAGAAGATCAAGAGCAACCAGATTTCTTCTGGGGAAATTTTAATCAAACTGCTGAACAAAGAGATTTAGGGTTTGAGAATTTTATTGCTAATGCAAAAAGTGTAGACGAAGAATTTAACAAAATTTCAACTTGTGAAGTTCCTGAAAATTATGTTTCGGGAGAAATTCCTTTGTCTTAAAAAAGATAAAAAAAGGGCTGCTTTGGCAGCCTTTTTTTTAGCTTACGATACCAATAACTCTTTCTATAAACCAAAAGCTTCCGACACCGCCAAGCAAATACGAAGCTGCAACATATGAAACTTTTTTCAACTTTATTTTCGATAAAAACCAAATGCCAAATAAGAATATTGGAATCATGATTAATTGACCTATCTCGATGCCAATATTGAAAAAAAGCAGAGACAATAATAATTGTTCGTTAGCAATCCCTATTTCGGACAAGGCGCCAGCAAAACCAAAACCATGAAGCAATCCAAACCCAAACGCCATCATCCAAGGCGCTTTTTTGTATTTAGACTCTTCACCTATTTCAAATGCTAAATAAATGATAGTTAAGGCAATAAGAGCCTCAATACTGCCAGTTGGAAGTCTAATAATATTCAAAACGGATAATCCAAGAGTAATGCTATGCGCCAATGTGAATGCAGTTATAGTTTTAAGAAGGTTGGTCCATCCAAAAACAAGAAACAGCAAACCTAATACAAATAACAAATGATCAACTCCCCCTAGTAAATGATCTATTCCCAAGAAAAAATATCCCGTAGGAAAGACCTGTTCATCTGCCGGAATATTTATGACTGGAACTTTCAAGTTCATCAACCCTTCAAATCTATTTCCTTCTAAAAAATTTATTGTTACCAGGGCATCATTTAAAACGCTCAAGCCACTTACTCCTATAGTTTTCCCCTTTATAGATAGATCGCAGATAAGTTTAATATTTTCTACAGAGTATTTACCTTTTCTATAAGGCTCTTCACTCAGTGATTCACAACTCTCTGGGAAACTTAAACTAGCTCGTGCACCAATAGTTTTAATTGGGTACATCCAAATAGCTTCATAACTAAAATTATTTTCTTCCGTAATTATTAAATGCGCTGGATTAAATTCATGACTGGAAATATGAGAAGCCATAAAAAAAGAGAGAAGAAAAATTAATTCTTTTTTCAAATTCATTAGTTTGCAAAACTAGGATTTAAAACCACTTTATATTTTGCTTTTAATTCTTCGAGATATGACTTTATCTGAGAATCTCTTTGTTCCAGAAGATAATCTATTTTTACTTGAGGCCTTATTTCTTCAAATTCAGGAAGGTAACTAGCGGATTGATCTGAAATTTTAACCAAGTGAATTCCATATGAAGACTTAACCGGACCAACCCAAGTATCCAATATAGGAGAATCAAAGATTTTAGTAAAATTAACACCAAAGTCTTTTTCTATACTTTCAATAGACCTATTAGAGAAATTCTTGCCCAATAAGAAAGGGTCGGCACCAGAAAAAATTTCTTCATCATTAATTTTAGCTAAAGCCAAGTTTGCTCTACCGATAGCATTTTCTTCAATTGAAAAATAAAGATGAGTGAAACTAAATTTAGCAGGATTAGTATAAAAATCTGTTTTTGTGTCATAAAACGGAATTAGTTCCTTGTCACTTGGATCAATTGAAATAGATTCTTGCCTGAGAAAAGTAATTTTTTGAGCCAGACGACGCTTTATGATTCGGTCTTCATTATCTAGGCCCAGTCGAAGCGCTTCGCGGTATAGAATTTCCTCTTCAACCAAACCATCAATAATAGATCTAATTTCATCAACATTTGGATCTCTGCCAACTTGAATAGACCAAGCATTTATAAGACTAATGACCTCATCGTTTGTAATATAGATGGTCTTGTCTTCATCTGTTGGGTTGAATAATAAATCTATTAAAAAAATTGATATACCTATCCCCAGAAATAAAAATAGCTTTTTATTCATTTAAAAAGAATTTACCTATTGAATATTAGTTATCAGGAATTAAAGATCTTGCAGGACCCATTTCATTAGATCCAGTTGGTACATACCAAATTGGAGACGACCAAGCACGTTCTTGAATTGTTGAATGCAAATCTTTTCTAGGCTTAACACCATTTCGAAGCGCATCCCATGTTGACCATCGACAAGTAGGGTTCTCTAAAACCCTTACGTAATAAAAAGACCTATTATTTTCATTGAAATCCGGGTCAGTCCAGATAGCTTTTAACTCTGCTGCTCCAGCATTTTTAGAATAATTGCATGTCTCTATATCAACTCTGGCTCCGTTATCTGGACATCTATTAGTCGTAGGGTCTACAGCGGCTCCATTAGAACAGGCAACATCATAAATTTCTTCTGAAGGATCGCCCCCTGTGTTGCTTAATGTGCCTTTTATAATTTGTACTCTCTGAAGTGGCGCACCATTTTTATCTCTTTGTGCCCATACCAAGAAACTAGGAACTTTAGAGCCATCGGCCAAAATTTCACCACCCATTGTGGCACTAGTTGCATACGCAGCCTTGATTAAATTTTCAGCATTTAGATTCAAACTTTTAGTTTCGTAACCGCCGAAGAATCTAACTTTCATTCTGTTTCCAGAAGTTGCAAACGTTTCTTTTCTTCGCATGGCGTCAAAAAGTGAATCTCTAGTATTTTCTTCTGCCCAAACTCCAGCTAAACCGGATGCTCCCCAGGCATTAAATCCACCTTCTAAATAAGAGCCCTGCTCATCCTTATATAAATTTGCTAAAGGATTATCAACTTCAGCAGCTAAAGCAATTTGCTCTTCATCCAGTGGAACAGTACCTCGAGATTGTGCAGTACCATCGATTATCCCAATTTTTGACCAATAATTATCTTCTTTATAAGCGCCGGCACCAGTATGACTATCACTGGCACCAATCAATCCAAACTTATACGGGTTACCTTGAGACATATACTCAAGAAGCATTCCTTTTAAATATGCTTCTCTTACATATCCACCTGCGGGATAACTATAAGCATTAGGTACAGAACCAATTCGATATTTATAAATTTCAAAATCTGCAAATTCATCGTTAGGCGATAATAGTGGATGTGTATCGGAAGTCCCCTTAACCTGAGTCATTTCGACTAGAGGCTCATTTCTCATTCTTAATTCAGCATACTCTTGAGTAATTGGTTTGCCATTAAAAGTTTCCATTTCAAACATTTGACCATTCGAACCGTTTGAATTATGTGGAATCGCTAGAGAATCAATTCCCATCTCTCTTAAGTTATCCATCCAATTCCACAGATTTTCTGGATTTATAGAATCAATTCTGGTGTGAGGTCGTAAAGGAATTTTATCTCCCTTAAAGATTACGTTTCTGTGCAAATTCCCATTTTCAACATCAGTGGAAGTAGTAAATTCATAAGCGGTAAAAGTTGTAAATTTACCTGGATTATTAGCTTCTTCAGCAGCTCGAGAAATATCAGCCCAAGCCGAAGTATGAGTGTCTTGATCAAAGTTCTTAGAACCCATAGAAAGATTGTCACTTAAAACAGCTTTCCACAAAGTAGGATCCCACCACGATCTTCTATCCAGCAAAGTATCTCTAACTAAAACTTGGAACATACCAAGCCTCTCACCAGCACTCTCAACAGTTTGGTTTTCTTTTCTATTCAAGTTATGAAAAGGCTTCGCTCCAGGAAGAGTTGATGCATATGTAGATGTATCAGCCCAACCGTTCAACATTCCCATGAAGAAACCATGATCAGTGACAGCATAAAAATCTAGAGGCTCATCAATTTGCATTTCATAGCCGAGAGGATGTTTAATTGATTCTCCTTGTGCATAACGATAAGCATCATCAGGAGAAGCTGTAACTCCAAAAATATATGCATCAAAAGAATATTTGGTATGAACGTGAGTATCACCAAAATAAGCATTTCTATCTTCATTGAAGTCAGGCGCTTCTACTTCAGATGGTGAAGCAATCATAGAATGATCAACAATATCTAAACGCGTATCTGAACAACTTATTAAAGTGCCTAAAACCAATAAAATAATAATTTTTTTCATTTTTTCCCCTTTTTCATTTCTAAACTATAAACAATTCTCAAACAGATAACTTTTTTAATCAAGCCAATGTCAATTGTCTTAAACCCTGACCGACTATACTAATTTATGCCCAGCTTTTTGTAATTAAATCTGCTGCTTTCTCTGCAATCATTATAGTTGGAGCATTAGTATTGCCTCCAATAAGGGTTGGCATTATTGAAGCATCTACTACTCGAATACTTTCCAATGCATGAATTTTAAGTTCATTGTTAACAACACTCATGTCATCACTTCCCATCTTGCAAGTTCCGACTGGGTGATAAACAGTATCTGCCTCTTCCCTTACTGCCTCTTCTATAGCCACATCATTATTTATATCTATAGGCTTTAAATCATTAGTAACATGTTGTTTTATAGGATCGGTATTCAAAATTTCCATCATTTTCTTATATCCAGTCACTAACAAATCCACATCTGCTTGTTCCGAGAGAAATTTTGGGTCTATTTTCGGTGCATCGAAAGGGTCTTTAGATTTAAGTGTCACTTCGCCTCTAGATTTAGGTCTGAGAAGACAGACGTGAGAACTCAAGCCGTTTCCATAGAGAAACTCTCGTCCATGATCTTTAACTGGAGCAACACAAAAATGAAGCTGCAAATCAGGAATTTCTATTTCTGGAGAGGATTTAATAAAGCCCATTCCTTCGGCAACCGTAGAAGTGAATTGACCTGTTTTAAAAAATAAATATCTTAGAATTTCTAAAGGGAATCTATAAAAAATAGATTTTAAAGAAAACCCAATAAGATCAGTGCTTTTATGGGTAAAGACTTTAATAATATCAATATGATCTTGTAGATTTTTGCCAACACCTGGAATATTAATAATAGAATCAATACCATGTTTAGCCAATTCATCAGAAGGCCCAACACCAGATCTAAGAAGAATTTGCGGAGAACCAAATGCACCTGAAGATAAGATAACTTCTTTCCCAATCTTTAAATTGAATGAATTTTTATTTTTATCTAAACAATCAACCGATTCGGCTTTCAGACCATCAAAAATTATTTTATCAATAGTGGTGTCTGTAAAGACGGTGAGATTAGGTCTGTCCATAACAGGATGCAAATAAGCAACCGAAGCACTCCATCTTTTTCCATTTTTCTGCGTTGTTTGATAAACGCCGACACCTTCTTGATCGGCGCCATTATAATCATCGTTTAATTTATGAAACTTTGAAGCTGCTTCAACAAAATAATCTACGAATCTATTTTTATGAGGAATATCCGTTACATTTAAAGGACCGTTCTGTCCGTGAAACTCATTATCGATGGTTTCGTTGTGCTCTGATTTTTTAAAATATGGAAGGACTTCATCATATGACCAGCCTTCATTTCCAAGACTTGCCCAATGATCATAATCCCAGCGATGTCCTCGCACATACAGCATGGCGTTGATTGAGCTCGAACCACCTAAAGTTTTTCCTCTTGGTTGATAGCCTCGCCTGTGTTCTTCAATCTCTTCTTGAATTTTATGAGTTTGTCCTGAGGTATCAACCACAGAAACTGCGGGCTCTAGTTTTTTTTCTTTTGCAAAAGCTTTTTGGGGTTCGGTTAAAAAAGCCCAATTGTACTTGCTTGTTTCGCCCATAAACGCAAACATTGCTGGCGTTTTGATCATGAAGCTATTGTCTTTCGATCCAGCTTCAACCAAACATACGGAATGATTAGGGTTTTCGCTGAGTCGATTTGCCAAAACACAGCCAGCAGATCCTCCACCTAAAATAACAAAATCAAATTTTTCCACATTCATTAGCTCAATCCATCGTGATAGATATCTTGCCAAAGTGCTTATTGTCTATTTGATGTTGAAAAGCATCTGCTAATTTAGCCAGATCAAAAGAGTCGCTTATTACCGGTTTTATATCTGTTTTTTCTAGATATTCGATCATCGCTATTTGAGACTCTTGATTAGCCATTGCTATGCCGCTTAAACGAATCTGCTTTAAGAAAATTCTAGGTAAAATTATTTCACTGACAGCAGGCCCACTTAAAACTCCAATTAGCGCAATATGTCCACCAAGTTTTGTAGCTCTAACTGATTCTCCAAAAGTTCCACCACCGCCAACTTCAATTACATGATCAACTCCCTCATTATTGGTTTTAGCTAAAACTTCTTTTCCCCATTGAGGAGTTTCTTTGTAGTTGATTAGCTCGTCTGCTCCCAAGGCTTTTAATTTTTCCAATTTTTCTTCAGAAGAAGATGTAGCAATTACTTTTGCGCCCATGGATTTTGCTAGCTGAAGCGCAAAAATTGAAACTCCTCCAGTTCCCTGAACTAGAACAGTTTCGCCAGATTTAAGTTTGCCTTCATCTACTAAAGCTCGCCATGCTGTTAATCCTGCACACGGCAGGGTAGCTGCCTCTTTCAAATTTAAATTTTTAGGTATTCGAGTAATCGCATTAGCAGGTATTGCAATATTTTCAGCAGCATAACCATCTTGATTATCACCAATAAAACTCAACAATTCATATTTAGGAGGACCACTTTGCCAATTTGGAAAACAAACACTCATTACTTGATCTCCAATTTTCCACTGAGTAACGTCGGAACCAATTTCTATTATTTCTCCGGCAGCATCAGATAAAGGCACTCTTTTATCGTCGGTAGGAATCAGACCCAGCGCCACCATAAGATCATGATAATTTAAACTACTAGCAGCAATTTTAATGACAACTTCATTGGAATTAGGCTTGGGAATGTCTGCTTCACAAAGCAATAGATTTTCTAAACCACCAGGATTTGATAATTGTATTTGTCTCATTTTAATTTTTCCTTATGTTATGACCGAACTATTTTAAATTTTATCTGTCTTTAATAAGTATCCTACAAATAAGATTAAATTGCATAATTTTAAAAAAGTATAAAAAAAGAGATTTTTTATAACTTTTAGTAAATTCTATATATCAAAAGTTAAAATTTGAGTAAAAACTACCTTTTTACACTAGCTTTAAATCCTTATTTGAATATACTCAGCGGGTGTTTTGGTCAAAGAGGTAATAAAAAACATATTTTTGATAACTAAAAGTATTAAACTAATTTTTAGTTATTTTCAAAAGTAAATTACCTAGTTAACTGAAACAATTTATTTCAATTCATTCACATAACAAGGAGTTACAAATGGATGTATACAAAGCAGCAATAGGCACAGTTGGATATGTGGTCTGCTTCTCAACCTTACTTTACGTAGGTAGTTTAGGATTCTTAACTTTCGGTGCTTAATCGAAGTAAGAAACAATAAATTTTTTTAAAGTTTCTTCTCCCCCCTTGAACCCCTAAGATTTTAATCTTGGGGGTTCTTCTATTTAGGCTCAAAAATCTTTGTTACAGTTTCTCTGTGAATAAAAAAATATGTTTAAACTGTAAGAAAAATTTACCCTTTAATTTTTTTGCAAAGGATAGGCACGCCGAAATGGGGTTGGCAAAAATTTGTCTTGGATGTGAGCAAAATAATATTTGTTAAGTTAAGAAGAACAAGATATTTCTAAATTCTTACCCCAATCTGGAGAAGCGATAGCATAAGACTCCATTCCCGGATGATCATCAAAGGGTTCGCTTAGGATCTTATGAAGCTTTTCTACCTCTGAAAAATCACCTTCTTCGGCTTTTTTTATTGCCTCATGGGCTAGGTAATTTCTTAAAATATATTTAGGATTATTTTTTAACATCATTACTCGAGATTCTTTTGTAGATATTTTTTCTTGGTTAAATCTTTTCATAAATGAATCTAGCCATTCTTCACCTTCAGCATCTGCAAAAATAGACTGATTGGGTTCATGAATTTGATGAAGATTTCGAAAAAAGTTTGTGTAATCCAAACCAGCTTCCTTTAACCAATTTAGCAAACCCTCTACCAACTTCAAGTCTTGAGCGTCTTTGTTCTTTAAACCCAATTTAGCTCGATATAAATCTGCTAAATGATCGTAAAAATAGGTCCCATATTTTCCTAGAGATTCCATGAGTTTTTTTTCAGGAACCAAGCCTTCTAACGCAGCAGCCAAAGCTTGACAGTTCCAGTGACCGATAGAAGGCTGATTATTAAAAGCATATCGGCCTTCATGATCTGAATGATTGCATATGTATTCAGGATTATAATTTTCTAAAAATCCAAATGGACCGTAATCAAAAGTTTCACCAAGAATGGACATATTATCTGTGTTCATAACACCGTGCGAAAAGCCAATGGCTTGCCAATGCGCAATTAGTTGGGCAGTTGCTTTGACAGTGTTATCAAAAAACTTTGCGTACTTATCTTTTTCATCACTCAGTTCTGAGTAATATTCATCGATCACGTGGTTCAATAAATCTTCTAAATATTGAGATTTGCCATTGTGTTTTAGATACTCAAAATTTCCGAAACGAATATGAGTTCTGGCCACTCTTACCATCATGGCTGCAGTTTCAGTAGTTTCTCTAAAAACAGGTTCGTTCCCACCATACATAATTAATGATCTTGAAGATGGAACATTTAAGCCATGCATAGCTTCGCCACAAAGATACTCTCTGATAGTTGATCTAAGAACGGCTCGGCCATCAGCAAATCTAGAATAAGGCGTTTTACCTGCACCTTTAATATGTAGATCTCTCAAACCACTAGCAGTTTTAATTTGTCCAAATAGAATGCCACGACCATCACCAAGTTCAGGCACCCAAGAACCAAACTGATGACCGGCATAAGCCATAGCCAAAGGTTCAGAATCGAGTACGGATATTTCACCATTAAAAACTTTTATCATTTCATGCGGATCGATTTCAGGATCAAATCCTAACTCTCTGGCTAAAGACTCATTGAAAGCAACCAGCTGAGTTTTTTCAAAAGACGACCATGACTGTTTGGTATAAAGCTCTCCTGGAAGCTCACCAAAAGAGTTTTTAAATTCTATTCCATTAAAGATCGACATTTTCTTATTATATAAGTTTTTGAATCAGGTAAAATTCATATATGGGACAATCAAAAAATGTTTTCGGTGAACCAATCATTCCTTGCTCATTCGATCCCTTAACCGGATTCTATCGAGATGGGTGTTGCTCTACCGGAGAAGACGATCACGGCAAGCATACAATTTGTGCGGTGATGACGGAAGATTTTCTAGCTTTCTCAGCATCTAAAGGCAACGATTTATCCACTCCAATGGAAGAGCATGGTTTTTCTGGACTCAAAGCCGGTGATCGGTGGTGTCTTTGTGTTGAACGATGGGTTGAAGCTTGGGAATTTGGATCTGCACCAAAAGTAGTTTTACAAAGCACTGAAGAATCTGCGCTGAATTACACTTCAATAGAAGTGTTGAAAGCATTTGCTATCGATTTATCTTAACGATTCCTGCGCCAGATCCAAGGAGCGGTAGGATCAGTCTTTTTCCATAGACCCTTTTTACTAAGTTTGGCTAAATTCTGAGCCTGATAGATTTCTTTATTCACAACATATTGATCATAAACCCAAGCACAACCCCTTCGAACCATTTCATAATTTAAATTTATATCGCCAGCAAGCAACCATCCTACTGAGCGTTTGTATCGATCTTCTTCTTTAAATTTAAAAGCAATAACATCATTTGCATCGTCAATAATTTGCTTCAAACATTTTTTAGATTGATAGCCAAAATCTTGTCTTGTTTCGGGTGCATCAATTTCAGCCAGTCTAATCTTAATCGTCTCGTCTTTATAAAAAGCTTTGACAGTATCGCCATCAACAACTTTTATGTCTTTCAAGTAAGGAATAGAAAGTGCGCTATAAGAGAAAAGCATCAATATGCAAATAATTACCGACCGAAAGTCGAATAAAAGATACAAGAAAAATAGATTAAGCCTTTTCATTTATCAGAAATTATTACATATTATCCTTTCGATATTTTTTTAAAGGAGAGATAATGAAAAAAATAATAATATTAATTACGGCATCATTGATGTCGATGGGATTATTTGCTCAAAGTGCTGGTGAAGGGAGTTTTACCTCTTTACACATCAAAGCCAAAAACCCGAATCAGTACACTGATTTTTTAAAGCAAAACGCGAAACAAATATTCAAAGCTACTAATCCAGATGCTGCTGGTGTTTGTATCACGACATCAGGAAATAATTATCCTGGAGAAATGTTTGTTTGGAGTGCTTTTTCGTCGGTAGAAGCAGCATTTACACAATCTCAAGGATACGATGTTTACAATGTTTCTAAGGAATTAGAAGCGCTTAGAGAAGTGGTTTACAACGTTACATGGAAGCCTATTAAAGGTTTTGAATTAGATCCTGGCTACGAAAGAGTAACTCGAGTCAGAGTTTCTGCAGCAAATCTCGCTGCTTATATTGAAGCCGGAACTAAAATGGAAGCGGCTATTCAAAAAGCTGGACATGATTTCAAACTAGGAATCATGCAACCACTAGGTGGTGGTTCTTATGAAACTGGAACGTTATTAGTTAGAGGCATATCCAGAACAGCTACTGATGTTGGTAAGTTGGTTGATGAATATTTTGCTGGAGCGAAATGGGCTGCTTCTTACAATGCATTTATAGCTTTGCAAGATGAAGTTGTGCATGACTCTTACGAGCAATGTGAACAAATTTACACTGCTAGATAATAAATTTTTTATATTTTAAGGAGAAATAAATGAAAAAAATATTAATTTTAATGACCACGCTTTTATCTTTTAGCGTAGCTGCTGAAGGCGAAGGCAAACATGAAATGCACGCCTTTTATTTTATGAATGTTTCAAACCCAGTTGCCTTAGTTGGCGCCATTGATAAATTTGCTGCTTCCAGTTGTGGGCAAAAGTTCCCAGCTGATATCGGCTTAATGGCAGAAGCGATAAATGGATCAGAAGCCTCTACGCACTTTGTGATTGTTTCTTATGCAAAAATGGCCGACTTTCAAAAAGCCGGAGCTTTGATGCAGTCTTGCCCTGAAGCTGCTGCAATGTTGCAAGAAATTGGTACAGGAGCAGATCCCGTATCTGAATTTGCCATCATTCCGGCAATCGAAGTTGGTGATTGGTCGAAAGATAATGCTTTCATGAAATATGACATTACGACTTCAAACGAAGCAGCTTATGGAAAAGCCTGGAGTGAGTTAATGGCAGCCAATGTTGCTGACGGTACAGTGACTGGCTCGTATGGTTTAAACAGAATATTCTTAGGCAACAATAAGGCCTCTCACTTTGTTTACATCGGTGCATCAGACTTTGAAACTTTAACAGCTAACCAAACAGACCTAACGGCTTCTCCAGCATTTGCTAAATTTGCTAGAAAAGTTGGTAGCATGAGAGAAGTGTTAAATACATCTTTGATTCTGCCGGTTAAATCTTGGCCTAAACAGTAAAGGAAAAAACTATGAAAAAATTATTAATAACTTTATTGGCTGTCAGCGGTTTAGCTTTTGCAGACGGTCATGGCAATCATTCGGATACAAATGATGTTTATTATTCTTATTACAGTCTCACGGCTAATAATCCATCCGCAGTAGTTGCAGCGATGGATAAATTTGCGGCATCTGATTGTTTTGAAAAGCAAAAAGCAGCGGTTACCTTAGTGAGTGAATTATTTAATGGTAAGTCACCCCGCACACATACGTTTGTTGTTACATATAACAATGCTAAAGAGATGAACGAATCGTTTGCAATAAATTCATCATGCCCAGAGTATGCTGAGTTTTTAACTGCTCTTGCAGGTGCATCTAAACCAACGGAAGAGTGGCTAGCCAAATCTTTATTTGAAGGCGGTGATTGGACTAAAGATACGGTTTTCCAAACGTTTGAAATCAACGTCAGAAATGAAGATGCTTATCTAGCTGCTTACAAAGAATTCACGGAAGCGATGACTGAAAAAGGTCAAATCCCTGGATCTTATGGCGTGGAAAGAGTTATAGCTGGAGAAGGTTTCTCGCATTTTGCTTTTATCGGCGCAAGTAATCTTGAACAGTTGATGGCATTTAATGCTTTGTTAACAATGAAAAATCCTGATTTTAAAAAGTTCCAAACTAAAATTCAGAAAAATAGAAAAGTTGTTAGACGTATCATAGTGATGCCAATTAAAGCCTGGAATTAATTGATAAGACAAAAAAAGGGAGCTTATTGCTCCCTTTTTTTATTTATAATTTAATTTATTTGGAAATGGGTAAGGTTGGTTAGGAATCTGAAAAAAATCATTGGATCTTTTATCCTTCAGAATCATTTCTTGTGACAATTTAAAAAATCTTTTAATTTCTTTTTTTCGGTAACCGGAAATTAAAGTTATTTCAGTTTCAAGCTGATGAAATAATTCATAATTTTCGTAACATTTTTTCATTAAAATCTTTATTATTTTTTCATAAGACATAACATTAATTTCATTCTCTACACTTTCTTTAATTTTTTGCTCAAGAAACCATACTCTTCTAAAAAGAAAATGATTTTCAGCTCTAGTTTCAGCAATAAGTTGGAGCGAGACTTCGTAAGCTTCATTGGTGGGCACGGGAATAAAGTTTTTAGCTTTAAGTTTCTTCACTTCGATTAATGTTTTTGTGATTTATCAACTGGAATAGAAATGCCGTTTTCATCGATAAGTTCGCCGACAAAATTACTTTCATTTTTTCTCTCTTCAAAACGCAAGTCAAGCATATGATTTTGCATAGCACGAGCTAACATGCCAGTAGCTGCTAGAGGAGAAGCAGCAGTTTCAAAGAGCATATACATGGTGTATCTAGCTAAGCTATAGGCGAAGCATCCTGGATCAAAATCTTCTCTATGTGAGTAGCGTTCATAGACTTTTTCCATTTCATTGAACAGATCTTCAGTTAATTTCTTTGGTTTATTGTGCATTTGGTCTCCGATATTTGAGCCTATATTTTATAACCTCAATCCGACAATCCCTGTCGGAAAGAATCAGCATAATGCGAACGTCAATATTGTTTTTTGGTCTAAAAAGATATGAAAAAAGAAAATGAAGAAATGCAGATAGAAATTTCAATAAATGGAACCTTGCTTTGGTCAAAGTTATTTGATGAAGATTAGATTAGGGGTTGTACTTTTCTTGAGCGGCTTTATTTTGGCTGCTCAAGACCAAGATCACAAAATTTATCATTCAAGTTACGTAAACAATGAAATAGATACCAGCTGGAAATTCACTGTCACCGAAGACAAAGAGATAGGTTATATTAAAATTAGTGACCAGCATTCCTATTGGAATCAAGTTATCTTGAGTTGGGAGCTCCCGGCTTGCAATGCGCCAGTGGTTTTATTTCAACTCATTACGCCGGCCTTTCGAAAACACGAAGGCATTATCGAGCGTGAAGATTTACTCAATGAAACAAAATTAGTAGTGCAGACGGATACCAATCCAGCATATTTTTATGAAGCAAAAATTCATTCGGTATTAAAACTGGAAGATTTGGTGGGCAAAGAGTTTTACAAAAAAGCGCACGATAAATACGATCTTGAAGAGCCACTACTATATGACTTATTTCTGATTACCTTTCCCGAAGGTTTGCCTTTAATAAACAAAGACGATTCTCTGGTAGAGAAGTTTTCTATTTTTTTCCCCGAGGAAAGTCCTTATCAATTTTTAATGGGTGGGTTTGATATGACTACTTTTAAAAGCGATGGTTTTACTGAAGCCTTAGAGCAGCTTCCCAAAGTTTGCGATGAAGAGAATATCGTAGCGGCTAAATGATATTTAGGTATCGTAAAGATTGGTATAGCGGTTACACCATACTGCCTTTGTGGTTTAAAAATGAATTCCAAAATCAACATAAACCTAAATACGAAATAAGAACTAGCCTCTACACCAGTAGACTTCCATTCTTTAACAAATCTATCACACATATCCATTAAAACTAAACGTGGAGCATTTTATTTAGTTTTATGTAAAGATAAATTCTATGGCAAGGCATAGAGGAGTATTTAATCCAGAGAACCCTGAACCTTATGAGTTAAGTCGGTCGCGTATTGAAGCCTACGTAAAATGTCCAGCCTGTTTTTGGCTAGATCGCGTTAAAGGAATAAAGTTTCCTGGAATGCCAGGTTTTTTATTAAACACAGCGACAGATACGTTATTAAAAAAAGATTTCGACGTTTATCGAGATAATCAAAAACCCCATCCATTTATGATTCGTCATGGCCTAGGACATTTGGTTCCTTTTCAACATGAAGATTTTGAGACGTGGACAAAATCTCTCCAATTAGGCTTTCGAACTGACTATAAACCAGCAAATTTCATCATTGGCGGCGGATTGGATGATGTTTGGCATGATCCTAAAACAGATGAATTATTTATTGTGGATTATAAGAGTACAGCGGGCAGAAGAAATGAAGACTTAACTGCCTTAGAGCCAATTACTTTATTTGGTGCATACAAAGAAGGCTATAAAAGACAAATGGACATGTATCAATGGATATTAAGAAAAAATGGTTTTCAAGTCAGTAATACAGGTTATTTTGTATATGTTAACGGCGATCAACACTTTGAGCCTGGGATGTTATTAAAAGATGAAGACAAGGCAAAAATGTACTTTGATGTTCAATTAGTTGCTTATGAAGGCGATTCAAGTTGGGTAGAAGGTAAAATTGAAGAAATTAAAAAATGCCTTCATCAAGACAAATGCCCAGATCATTCGCAGAGTGGCTTTGGTCCCAAAGGCGATAAACCTTGTGAATATTTCACTTTTCTGGATTCACTATCTCACCTGTAAGAATCAATATAGATGAGTCATATAGATAAAATCGCTGAACTTCTAAAAAATACAGGTCTCCAAAGAAAACCAGGAAATATAATTTATTCAGGTTATGAAACCTTGTCTACAGGCGATTATTATTTTTTAGGTGTAAATCCAGGCGGGCATATTGATGATAATTATCCAGAAGAAGATCAAATACTCAATAAACTTTTAGATAAAGAAAATTATGCTGAAGAGAATGAGTATTTCGATGGAATTTGGGGTAAAGAAAGATTGCCAGGAGTTCATCATCAACAAAATATTCAAGCTTTTTGTTTTTTTTCATCAGAGCAGGCATTTATGAATGAATCAAGAGCCTTTTTTGTAATAGCTGTAGGGACATAAGCATTAATTCGGTCTAAAGAAGATTCATCTCGTTCGATATTAATCGATTGAGTATATTGATCATTTATCGATACTAATTCTTTAAGTTTCATTTCTTCCAAAAGAAAAATGTTTTGCATTAATCTCCATCTTTTAAATCCTTTCCAGCTTTTTCTAAGGTTCGGCTCATAACATTTATTCTAGTTTGATATTCGTCAATTTTGTTAGCGACACCACCGATAGCTTTTTGTAACTCACCTGTTTTCATATCTAAATTTGAAAATTCTTCACTTACTTCATTAATAATTTTTCCAATCAGCTCAGCTTTTTCATTTAGCTCAACAGCGTCATGACCCATTCTGATTGAATCAAGGAAGCCTGCTAATGAATTAGGACCAAGAATCAAAATATTTTTTTCTCTTAGCAGAGATTCTCTAAGTCCGTCTATTAAATTAACCATGGAAACGAGACCCTCTGATGGAGTGTAAAGAACTCCTATATTTGATGTAATATTTTTAACTATGTACTTTTCTTTGATAGCGTCAGCATCATTTTCAATAGATCTTTTAAGTTCATTTAAGATTTTATCTCTTTCTGTTTTTTTAGTTGCTTCCTGATAAGCAGCATATTGAGCAGCATAAAATTTAGAATCAATTGGAATAAGAATTTTGTTGGTTGTTTCTATAGCGCAGTCAACTTGATTTTGGGTCTTTGGATTTATCACGTGCTGAAAGAAATATTTATTATTCGGAATGATGTCTTTGACAATAGATTCAAGATTCCACTCACCCAATCGACCAGTTTGAACATTTCCGCCTAAATATTTATTTAAATTGGTAATAGGTAAACTCATTGAAGACGTTGTTTCTTTAAGAGAATCAATATCTTTTGAGATGCCAGCTAGCCTTTCAAGACTTGTTGAGAATTTTTCGGTTAATTCAGTTTTTACCCCATCAAGATCAGAATTTTTTCCTTTTTTAAAAGTTAAGTAAATTACTAAAACTACTAAGATAAGAGTAGTAAGAGATAGAGCAAAAGAAATAATTTCCATTTCTAAAGATTAACAGCCATTAGAATAAAGGTGAATACTATGGAGCTAATATAAAGTATTGGTTTGTAGGCGTAATCAAATGATATTTGTAAATCAGTCTCCAAAATCTGTCCTCTAAAAACGATTGCCACATATAAAAAATAAGTTAGAAAGATAGATAAGGCAGAGATCACCAAAATTGAGGCAATCACCAAATCAAAGCTTGAAAAGCTAATGAAGTATTTCAAGTTAAAACCCAAAGCCATCAACATGAGTGCTTCAATGGTAAAAATATAATTTTTAATCCATAGAAATGTATTTTCTGCTTCTTCTACTTCCCATTCTTTTTGATCTTCTTTCTTCATATTTATTTGTATTGATTGCTTAGCTCTTTGGCTAATTGTTTAAATTTATTTCTTAGTTTTTTAGGTGCTAACACTTCAACATCTGATCCAAAACTTTTAAGCCATTGCTCGAACTGCAAGGTGTCAGTCATGCGGGCAGTCACTAATAATCGACCATCGGTTTGACGTTTAACCGCTTGAGTACTGTTTAGCGGCGTTTCCACTAAATGCGCGGCAGCGGTGTAATCAAATAAAGCCTTGAATGTATAAAGATCTTTGCTGAACTCAAAACTCAAATTATTGGTATGGACAAACTCGTCCAAATTAAAATTTTTGGGCTCTTTAACTTTTTCATCGAGTATCGTTACCTGTTCAAATCGATGAATAGGCATATATCTAGGGTGTTCGGCATCTTCATCCATCATACAAATTAAGTAATTGATGCTGCCCTTCATAACCAGGCCAAGCGGATGGATATGCCTCAGAGCCGATTGAGTTTCGCCGCGTTTGCGATACAAAGCCTTAATTTGCAAACCCTCAAAAGCAGCTCGATAAAGCTGATCTTCGATGCCTTCAATTAGTTTCGGTTTTTTAAAACGGATCATCTCGGGCAAGACTCGAACGCGATCCCGCCAACGATTGATTAATTTTGGACTACTTTCTTTCAAGACAGCGTTGGCTCGATCAAAAAAGATACGCACTCTTTTATAATTTGCAGTTGGCATCAACGGCTCTAAGTATTGCTCAGCCAAAGATAAGGTAAGTGCTTCAATGGGATCCATGGCTGGTGCTTGGATACCTATACCTTTTTCTGCCCAAGACCAACCATAAGGTTTGTCTCGATCGTCACACCTTAAAGGCAGGGTTCTCTCCAAGGCCACTAAATCTCTTTGAATGGTTCGTTCGTCTATTTCATAACCTCGATTACTCAATTTATCTTTGAGTTCTTTCGCATATGTTTTTTGTGGCGCTCGAGGTATTAGCTCAAGCATTGTGATTTGTCTTAAGGTTGGATTACCCATATTTTGCTCCTGAATTCAATATGAGCAATTATAACATTCTCATCCGACAAAATATGTCGCAAGCTTAAAGTACTATCCACAAGCTTTAAATTTATGAATAAAATAATGAAAAAAATAGATAAAAAAACACTCCGCGAGTCAATGACCGATACTGCAATAGCGATGCCAATAGCTTGGACTACTTCATATGGGACTTTAGCGTTAATGATGAGCACTGGCATGAGTAATGCTTTCCTTATTTCAGCAATACAGACTTTAGTGTTGACACTTATTTCGGTGATTAGAAAATATATAGTGCGAACAGCATTTAAAAATGCCGAAAGTTTTCCTAGTTCACAAACTTTAACCTCTTGATAACATGAAAAAAAAAGATAAAGAGATAGAAATAAATAAGAACGGAGAGATAACTCAAGAGGTTCTAGAAGCTCTTTCTAAAAAATATAATATTAAAATTCTTCCAGAAGATCATCCGATCTATCAAGGACCGCCAACCATTATTATTGGTCCTAGTAGTAGAAAGAAAAAAAAGAAAGAATAGATAAAATTTCTATTCTTCTAGCTTACTAATATCAAAATCTTCGTCTTTATAGACTAGTTCGCCTTCATCTTTAATTATCACGTATTCTAAATTGAAACTTTTTTCGTATTCCGGAAATTCATCTTCAGGACAAAACTCTCCCTCTTCTATACCCTCATCTAAAATGTCAAAGAGATTATCCAGATTTTCTGCTTCTATATTCTCGGTTGTAATTTTTTCGACACCGTTTTCCCAAAAATCTAGATGCCACGTTACTTCAAAAGTTTTCATATTTAATCGTCAAGAAAAAAATTAATGGACCATTCATCTTGCAAAAAATAAATAATATCTTTAGAAGCGGAGGAAGAATATTTAGTTTTTAGTCCGTCATCTTCCTCTATATCATCTATGAATGCCTGACCTTCTTTGGAAAGTGCGCCATCATCGTCTTCATCTTCAAACTTAAATCTTTCACCTTCAAGTTGTGAAAAAGTCTCAGCTGTCACCTCAGGATCAGGAACATCTAAAGCATCACAATCATCATCTATATTTGCCACCTCATCTTCATCAATATAAAAAACTCGATAATCAAAGATTCCCCCTGAGTCTCCTGAAAAGGCGCCAATATAGCCTCCTTCAACAGGAGCATAGACAATGTTTACAACTATTCTGTTTTCACTATTTACAATTAGAATTTTATTTAGCTCTTCAAAATCTATGTAAATTCTCTTAAATTACATGTTGAATTTAAGATTCCACTCGTCTTGTACATCATAGATAAAATCTTCAGATGCATCTTCGGAATATGCCCATTCGTAACCATCATCATTTGCATGGGAGCCTAGCATAAACTTTTTCCCCGTATCTGATAAACCTTTAAGATTGCCATCGCTATCTGTATCTTCAAATTCTGCTCTCAAAGACTCGATTTTTTTACAGATTTCTTCAACTTCATCTTCGTACTTAGTGTCGAATTCAAAAGGGTCGTCTGAGACGGTGATTTCACCATCAGCATTTTGATGAAACATTCCCAAACCACCACATATTCCAGAAAAAGCACCAAAAATCTCATAATCACCATCACCAACTTCTGCATAAACCATATTTAATGAAGGCTCTTCATCATATGTGAAAACAATTCTGTATGTATTTTTTTTATCTATATTCATATTTCCCCGCATCTTTTGCTTAAATTAACCTTAAAAGTATTTAAACAGGCCTAATTTGTCAATAAGTTTTCTAATATTTAAAAGAAAAAAAGACAATCAATAATTCCTACCAAAAGAGGAAGTCTTTCATATTAAGATTTTAAATTATCTATCTCCTTTTTTATATGTCCTACTATTTTAGATGAAGAATCATCAATCCCTCTTGATTTCACTACTTCTCCTATAAAAAAAATTTGGAAAGTACATCTCTTTTATGGAAAAACCTAGAATAAAAATACAGCAAATCAAAACCCAGCCTGGAATAGAAATACCTGCTAGTGTCCACATCACTTCTGCACAATTCCCATCTCCAATGAGCATCATTCTCAAGGCATCACTGAAATAGGATTGATCTATTAAATAGCTCAAGTCAGGCCCGCATGTAGGCACTTGATCAGCGGGCAATGATTGTAGATACAGATGACGAATGGCTGAGGCTGCACCACCTGCACTAAAAAGCGCAGTTAAGCTAAAATAGATTTTAGGATAGCGATTATGGATGAGGCCAATTAAAGCTGCTAACCCAGCTAAGGCGACTGCAATTCTTTGAATGATGCACATCGCGCAAGGCTCTAAGCCTAATGCAAATTCCATATAGTAAGCAGTCCCAAGCAGGGCAATGCAAAAAACTAAAATGAGGGTTAGAACTTTTCTCATGGGTCTAATAAACTCCTTGAGTAAGTATAACGAACCACAAAACGAAAGTATTCATGGCAAAACCAGAAAGCACTTCAGATAACGACTCGGTAATTCTAGTAGATGGTTCGTCTTACGTTTATCGTGCGTATCATGCTTTACCACCCTTAACGACATCTTCCGGTCATCCTACAGGGGCTGTTCGAGGCGTAACCACTATGGTCATGAGAATTTTGGAAGATCATCCGAATAGTCCGGTGGGAATGATTTTTGATGCGAAAGGGACAACCTTTCGTAATGATATGTACGATCAATACAAAGCCAACCGTCCGCCTATGCCGGATGACTTGAGGCCGCAAATCCAACCCATTCATGATATTTGTGAAGCTTTGGGTTTGAAAATATTTGTGGTCGACAACGTCGAAGCTGATGATGTCATTGGTACTTTGGCTGCCCAAGCTGAAGCACAAGGTATCAAAACCGTGGTTTCAACTGGGGATAAAGATCTTGCGCAACTCGTCACGAAAAATATCCGTTTGGTTAATACCATGAGTAACGAAATCTTAGATGAAGTTGGAGTGATGAAAAAGTTTGGCGTAAAGCCTAATCAAATAATAGATTATTTAGCTTTAGTGGGCGACACATCTGACAATATTCCTGGCGTTAATAAAGTAGGACCTAAGACTGCCGTAAATTGGTTAACCAAATATGAAACGGTTGAAAATGTCATTGCCAATGCCGAAGAAATCCCTGGCAAGGTCGGAGAATATTTACGCGATAGCATTGAGCAATTGAAATTATCACAACAACTAACGACTATTAAAAAAGACGTCAAATTAGATTTTGGGATAAATGATTTGACCGTTGGAAAAAGAGATACAGACAAACTACATCAGTTGTTTACTGATTTTGAATTCAAGACACTAATAAAAGGAGCTGTTCCCAAGGCTAAACAAGGTACTGCCAAAAATGATGCGATGGCTACTAACGAAACACAAACCGAGCCAGCCAAAAAAATAAATACTAAATACCAATGTATTTTAAAAGAAGCAGACTTAGATGCATTGATTAAAAAGTTATCCAAAGCAAAAGTTTTGGCACTAGATACAGAAACCGATAGTCTTGATTTTACAATTGCTAATTTAGTTGGAATTTCGTTATGTGCAAAATCAGGCGAAGCGGCTTACATTCCAATTCAGCACGATTATGAAGGTGCGCCCAAGCAGCTTTCAAAAAAAATGGTTATCGAAAAATTAAAGCCACTTCTAGAAAAAGTGCCGATCGTGGGACAACATATAAAATTTGATCGCAATGTGTTGGCTCAACACGGGTTAGAAATAAATAATATCGCTAGCGATAGTATGTTGATGTCTTACGTTTTAGATTCAACAGCCACTCGTCATAATTTAGATGCGATGGCTAAATTTTATTTAAATTACACAACAACTACCTATGAGGAGGTAGCTGGTAAAGGTGTTAAACAAATAACTTTCAATCAAGTTGATTTAGCTGCAGGCGGTCACTATGCGGCTGAAGATGCAGATGTAACCTTCCGCTGTTATGAACTATTAAAAGAAAAGCTAGCCAAAACTCCAAAGCTAGAAAAGGTTTTAGCTGAAATTGATTTGCCAATGATTAAAGTGCTTTCCGAAGTAGAGCAAAACGGAGCACTCGTTGATTCAGAGGTGCTTCGCATTCAATCCAATAATCTAGGTCAAAGAATAAATGGCTTGGAAGAACAAGCATATAGCGCAGCCGGCAAAGAATTTAATTTGGCTTCGACAAAAGATCTTCGCCAAATATTTTTCGATGAGATGAATTTACCCGTTTTGAAAAAAACTCCAGGTGGTCAACCTTCAACCGATGAATCGGTTTTGCAAGATTTAGCACGAGAATATGAATTACCAAAAATTTTGTTAGAACATAGAACCTTAGCAAAACTGAAAAGTACTTATACCGACAGCTTACCAGAGCAAATTTCTTCAACGACAGGTAGAGTTCATACTTCTTATCACCAAGCTGTGACGACAACGGGAAGATTGTCTTCAGCGGATCCAAATCTACAAAATATTCCAATTAAATCAGAAGAGGGACGAATGATTCGAAATGCTTTTATAGCTCCAAAAGGCTTTAAGTTGCTGTCGATAGATTACTCACAAATAGAGTTGAGAATCATGGCTCATCTATCGAAAGATAAAGGTATGATTAAAGCCTTTGAAAACGGCGAAGATATTCACTCAGCCACTGCAGCTGAAGTTTTTGGAAATCCTGGAGAAGCGGTAACAGATGAACAACGCCGCAGTGCGAAAGCAATAAATTTTGGCCTAATTTATGGCATGTCTGCTTTTGGATTAGGTAAGGCTTTGGGTATTCCAAGAAATATGGCCCAGGATTACATAGATTCCTATTTTGCTAAATATCCAGGCGTTCGTCTTTATATGGAGCAAACAAAAGAAAGAGCCAGAGAAAAAGGGTATGTTGAAACATTATTCGGTAGACGTTTATATTTACCTGGAATTCATAGTGGCAGAACCAGACAAGCATCTGAGCGAGCAGCGATTAATGCACCCATGCAAGGGACTGCAGCCGATATTATGAAAATTGCTATGATTTCTATTCACGATTGGCTAGAGGCAGAAAAACCAATGGCAAAAATGATTTTACAAGTTCACGATGAGGTAATTCTTGAAGTAGCTGATAAAGACTCTGAGCAGGTAGAAAAAAAAGTAGCGGAAATAATGTCTAAAGCAGCAGATCTAAGCGTGCCTTTAGAAGTCGAGAGCGGCATTGCAAATAATTGGGGCGAAGCACATTAATTTATGAACTTTTCTATATAAGAAAGGTCTAAAAACTTTCTCCTAAGAAAACTGAGGACTCTCTCCTTAGAGCCCATTGATTCTCCCCCTTTTTTAATCGATGGGCACTTAGGATGCCATCCAAGTTTTAATTTTTCTGACTAAATCATCTACGCCATCAAAGGTTTTGGCAGAGAAAATTTGTGGATCATCCAATAATGAAAAATCAGATAGCTCTTTAGCAGAGTCTCTTAAAATATTAATAGATTTATTACGGGATAACTTATCGGCTTTATTTAATAATAATTGAATAGGCAGATTAAAGCTCTGACACCATTCTAAAAAATTATAATCCGCTTCTTGAAAAGGGTGCCTAATATCCATTATCAAAATCACGCCCATTAATGCATCTCTAGATTTCATATAATCTGTAATTTTTACTCCCCAATCTCTTTTCATAGATTTAGAAGCCTTGGCGTAACCATAACCCGGTAAATCCACTAGTTTATGATCATCGTTTTGATTAATTCTAAAGAAATTTATGGATTGAGTGCGACCAGGAGTATTCGAAGTTTTAGCAAGCTTCTTAGAGTTAGCCAAAGCATTGATAATGCTCGATTTACCTGAGTTTGATCGTCCGCATATAGCTATTTCGTAACCAATATCTTCAGGATATAGTTTTTTCTCTGAACAAGCAGAAACGAAATCAATATTTAAAAACTTACTATTGCTATTCATATATTAAAAAAAGGAAAATTCACCTGCTATGGTATATAATTCAAGCTCGCTTAGCCCACAATTTAGAACAAAAATGACAAAAAATTTAATAATTTCAGCCCTTTTTGTATTCGGAGTATCTTTTCTTGAAGCTGCCTCTAGCGGTGGTGGACATTCTGAAGCAAAATCACCAGAGCGCGGAGATGCAGATGCAGGCTCGACTTTAGTAATGGTTTGCGCTGGTTGTCACGGCATGGATG
Organism: SAR86 cluster bacterium; assembly: GCA_028135785.1. Lineage (GTDB taxonomy): Bacteria > Pseudomonadota > Gammaproteobacteria > Magnimaribacterales > AG-339-G14 > CASICS01. The sequence goes on along the minus strand of JAOIHS010000008.1, from coordinate 5,462 downwards.
GAAATAGTTTAGTCGGCCAATGGCCAACTTTAGCGGGACAAAGAGAAAGTTATCTCTACGATCAACTTGTGCAAGTTAAAGATGGAGAGAGAATGATAGCCTCTATGATGGGTATTCTAGATCCTTATGACGACAAAAATTTAAGAGATATAGCTGCATATTATGCTTCTCAAGAAGTTAAAGTTGGTCAATCAGATAAAGCCAATTTAGTCTTAGGTGAGAAAGTATATCGTGCTGGAAATATAGACTCAGCAGTACCGGCTTGTACTGGATGCCATGGTCCAGCAGGTAAAGGAGTTGAGTCAGCTGGATATCCAATGTTAGGAGGCCAAAAAGCAGAATACGTAGTCACCAGTTTAATAGCTTATCAAAACGGATCTCGTGGAAATAATGCTAAAGGATCGGCTATGCAAGGAATTGCATCTAGGCTTACCCTTGAAGAAATTAGAGCAGTAGCAAATTATGTCTCAGGCCTTTACTAAGTTAATACTCTTATCATTCGTATTTCTGTTTAGCGTTCAATGCTCAACAGCTGAAGAAAAATATAAACCCGGTAGACACTATGAAATCTTAGCGGAACCACTTCCAACAAGAAATAGTTCTAGAATAGAAGTAATCGAATTCTTTTGGTTTGGGTGCGGGCATTGTTTTGTTTTGGAAGCAAGCTTGAAAGAGTGGAAAAAAACTGCTCCTGAATCTGTAGATTTTCTCAGATACCCTGTCATTTGGAATAAAACTGTTGAAACTCATGCAAAGATATTTTTTATCTCTCAGCTTTTAAATAAACCTCAAATAATTGATGGAGTTTTTAAATCAATTCACTTGCAACAGACAATGTTGGCATCTGACCAAGAAATTATTCCTTTTTTAAAAACTTATGGAGTGACTGAAGAACAATATAGATCTTTAGGAGATTCTTTTGGATTAAAAAATAATTTACGAAAAGCTGAACTATTTGGCATGAAATACGGTATAAAAGGCGTCCCTGCACTAATAGTGAATGGAAAGTATCGTGTTGTTGGTAATCGCAGCATAGGCACAGAAGACTTATTAGATGTAGTAAATTTTTTAATTGAAAAAGAGAGAAAGAATTAATGAGCAACTTCAAGTCATATTTATTTGTTAAAGGGCACACAACAGAAGAACACCTAGAGAAGGCTTTAAAGACGAATGCAGATGCTGTCATACTTGATTTAGAAGATGGTTGCCCTGCTGATAAAAAACTTGCAGCACGAGAAACATTAATCAATTTACTTAAAGAAAATGCATTTTCTAAGCCATTATTCGTAAGAGTTAATGATGCTATGGAAGCCATAGGAAGAGAAGATATAGATTCAATTTCTCCTTATCAAGATCAGATAGAAGCAATAATTCTTCCAAAAACTCAAAGTTTTGATTTCTTAGCAACTTTGGCTCCTATGATTGCTTTTCAAAATAAATTAGTACCTTTGATAGAAACACCTAGAGCAATTGATACAGTTACGCAGATTGCGGCATTTAAAGATGTCGTTGGTTTATTTTTTGGAGCTGCAGATTCTTCAGCGAGTTTAGGATGTAAGTTAGCTTGGGAGCCTCTCCTATACGCAAGGTCGAAAGTTGTTACCGCAGCGGCAATGTATAACTTATACACGATAGATGCGCCGTTTTTTTATATCGATGATAAAGAAGGGCTTAAAAAAGAAGCAGAAGCTGTAAAAAATTTAGGATTTAAGAGTAAGGCAGCAATTCACCCAGATCAAATTGACTATATTAATGAATCTTTTGCGCCTTCATCTGAAGAGATAGCTGAAGGTAAAAAAGTACTTGAGGAATACCAAAAGTCTGGTGGCGGAGCCGTAAAAATAGATGGTCAAATGGTTGATGAGCCAATAGCCGAGGCCATGAGATTAAAAATTTCTCTTGGAGAAGATCAAAAAGAAGATTAGTTAGTATGTCAAAAAGAATGAAAGATTTAGGTAACGGTAGGTTTAGAGAATCCTATGGTAGGTATTTCGAAGAGTTTGAAATAGGACATATCTATGAGCATCGACCTGGCAGAACAATTACTCAAGCAGATAATACCTGGTTTACTTTATTAACAATGAACACTCATCCCCTTCATTTTGATGAGGAGTATGGGAAGGCAACAGAATTTGGTAAAACCCTAGTTAATAGTACTTTCACCGTGGCAACCATGGTGGGCATGAGCGTTAGTGATATTAGCCAAAAAGCAATTGCCAACTTAGGTTGGACCGATATTGTCTTACCGCATCCATTATTTGTCGGCGACACTCTTTACGCTGAATCAGAGGTATTAGAAAAAAGACTCTCCGAATCTAGAGAGAATTGTGGCGTAGTTACTGTTAAAACCACAGGTAAGAATCAAGACGGAATAGAAGTAGCTTCTTTTAAACGTTCTGCTTTAATTCCAACAGAAGGTCATGCTGTCGATGACAAAATTAATTACTAATTTCTAAAATGTCGGCCCCTTTAAAAGGCATAAAAATTCTAGACTTAACTCATATGGTGGCCGGTCCATACGGCACTATGATCCTAGCTGATCTAGGTGCAGAAATAATAAAAATTGAACCTCCTTTAACCGGTGAAATAACTAGAGGATTATTAAAAGACGATCCAGAAAACTCTGTTGATGGTATTGGTGCATATCATCTTACTCTTGGAAGAAATAAAAAAAGCTTAACGTTGGATTTAAAAAGCCCCCCTGGATTAAATATTTTTTACGAATTAGTTAAGCGAGCAGATGTAGTAATTGATAATTTTAGTATGGGTGTAACCAAAAGATTAAAAATAGATTTTGAAAGTTTAAAAAAACATAATTCTAAAATTATTTCCTGTTCTATAAGTGGTTTCGGAGAAACCGATCTCAATCGTCCGGCTTACGATAATATTATTCAGGGCTATAGTGGATTAATGTCAGTCACTGGTATCGATTCAAATAATCCAGTAAAAATGGGCGCGCCCATAGCTGATTTATCTACAGGGTTATTTGCAATGATCGGAATTTTGACTTCTTTAAGAAATCGAGATAATTCAGGTGAGGGCGAACAAGTAGATATTTCAATGTTGGATTGTCAGGTGAGCCTTTTAAACTATATGGCTACCATGCATTTAATTTCTGGTAAGAATCCAGAACCTATAGGTAATAAGCACGTTCTGCATACACCTTTTAATACTTACAAAACAACTGATGGATTTATAACTATCAGCGTAGTGCATGAAATTTTTTGGCCGAACTTAATAAAAGCTTTAGATTTAAGCTCTTTAGATATTGAAAAATATAAAACTGTTTCAGGGCGCTTTAAAGATAGGGATAAAATAGATCAAGTCTTAGGAGATATCCTTATCAACAAGCCTACTCAGCATTGGTTAGATTTACTTCAAGAAAATCGAGTCCCATGTGGTCCAGTAAATAAATTCTCTGAAGCACTAAATGATCCAGATTTAATTAAAAGAGATATGATTGTTGAAGTTGAACAACCGTCGGGGACAAAAGTTAAAATGCCTGGTAATCCAATCAAATTGAGTAATTCCGACGCGGAATATACTTCTGCGCCTACTTTAGGAGAACATTCTTCTGAAATATTAGAAGATTGGCTGGGTATGACGGAAGACCAAATCTCAGAATTAAAAGAAGAAAATATTATTTAATAATAACTGGGACATTGTCTATAATGCCTTTTTTATAAATTAAAAAAATATCGTGAAAATTAAAATTACTCTGTCTTTTTTCCTTTTATCATTTTCTTTTTTGGTTCTTGCATCAGACATGCGTGAATCAGCAATCGAAGAAAGAATTAAGCCAACAGGTTCGGTTTGTATGAAAGGCGACGGGTGTGGAATAAAATCTGCTGGACCAGGCTACAAAGTTAATCCATCTTCAAGCATGGCAGCTCCAATGGCTGAACCCACCGTGAATAAAGTAGCATTATCAGAAGGCTCTGAACATGAAGTTAAAATGCTTAACTCAGGAGCTGACGGGATTATGATTTTTGAACCGGCAGTTATCAAAGTCTCCAAAGGCGATACGATTCATTTTAAAGCAGTAGACATGTCGCATAATTCAGCCTCCATAGAAGGAATGATTCCTGATGGAGCTCAAAGTTGGAATGGCACAATCAATCAAGACATTAGCGTTACTCTAGATCAAGAAGGAGTTTATGTTTACCAATGTTCGCCTCATGCAATGATGGCAATGGTCGGTGTAATTCAAGTTGGCGAGGCAGTTAATATGGATGCAGTTGTTTCTGCCGCAGATGATAAAAAATCTGGTTTTATATCTAATACTGACCGATTAGACGAATATTTATCCCGTCTATAGATCTTTTATAGTGGCTTTTAATTCACTCCAGTGTTTAACTTCTGGAACGTGACATATTTGACCATCCGGCCAACTATTTTCTAAAGCATTCAACCAAATGGCTTTAAAACCTACATTTAAGGCTCCCTGTACGTCATTTATCGGATGATCACCAACATGACAAATTTCATTAGGATTTAAAGAGGTTTCTTTCATTGCTTGCTCAAACATTTTGGCACCAGGCTTACTATCATTAACCATTTCTGCATTGAGGTAAAAATCAAAAAGGTGATCAATCCCTAAAGTTTCAATACTGGCGTTACCATTTGTTAAGACTCCTAGAGTATATTGTTTGCCTAGGTCTTCTAGCACTTCTAGCACTCCATCAAAGTATGCAACCTTGTGACGTTCTTCTAGGAAAATATCAAATGCCTGTTCGGAACACTCAGACGCCTCTTTTTCTTCAACACCATTTTCAACCAACAATGCTGTAATTACTTTTTTTCTCAATTCAGACAATCTATTTGCTAAAGCAGGTTCTTCTTTGATTAATTTCCCCCACATTGATCTTTCTTGCTCAGTAAAAAGAATACCTTCCATTTGAGGAAATTTATTAATCAACCAATCATTAGAGAGTTTATGAGATTGCATGATGACGTCATACAAAGGCCACAAAGTATCATCCAAATCAAAAGTAACTGCTTTAATTGTCATATTATTTTTTTGCATGCGGGTGACTCTTATCGTACACCTTCGCTAAATGTTGAAAATCTAATTTTGTATATATTTGAGTGCTAGATAAATTGGCATGACCGAGTAACTCTTGAACCGCTCTTAAATCTCCACTCGACTCTAGTATATGCGATGCAAAAGAATGTCGCAGCATATGCGGATGAATATATGGTAAACCCATTTTAGCACTCATCTTTTTTAAGCCATTTTGAATAGATCTTTGACTCAATCGACTACCTTGATTATTAACAAAAATTGCTTTTTCAGAACTTTTGGCTCTCGTTTCCCGATGCGCATACCAATCTTTGATTGCTTCTACTGCTTTTGATCCTACTGGAACCTCGCGTTCTTTGCGGCCTTTACCAAGCACTCTACATATTTGACCTTCCATCGATAAATCATCAAGATCAAGCATACAAAGCTCTGACAATCT
>JAOIHS010000007.1 GCA_028135785.1 SAR86 cluster bacterium | reverse complement strand
CTAACATCTTTGCCTTGGGCAATAGGATTAAAGTAACCCACTCTTTCGATAAACCTTCCGTCTCGAGGTTTTCTCGAATCCGTGACTGTGATGTGATAAAACGGGCGCTTTTTTGCACCTGATCTTGAAAGTCTAATTGTTACCATAATTTAATATTTTGTCTTAAGAGAGGCTATTCTAAGTAAATTCATTTTGTATTCAAGTAAAACATCATATAATTACCAAACAATGTTAATTTTCAGAGCTTTCTCCTACTAATTTGAACGAAATTCCTATCTGGATGCTCCTATCCAGTATATTCACCCTTCTTTGCCTTTCTGCTTTTTTTTCAAGCGCAGAAACGGGCATGATGGCTCTTAACCGTTTTAAGCTCAAACATCTGATAAAGCAGAAGAATAAGTCAGCTATTCGTGCAAATAAACTTCTCCAAAGGCCAGATAGGCTATTAGGAATTATTCTTATTGGAAATAACTTTGTAAATATTTTAGCTGCCGCATTAACTACTATTTTATGTCTAGAACTTTTTGGTAATAGCGGAGTCTTCATTGGAAGCATTGTTTTGACGATGGTAATTTTAATATTCGCAGAAGTAACTCCTAAAACTTTTGCTGCTAATAATGCAGAAAAAGTTGCCCTACCTTTCTCATTGATTCTTAAATTTCTTCAAAAAATACTATATCCATTAGTTTGGATTGTTAATTTCTTTTCAAATTCAATTCTGAATTTTTTAGGAGCTAATGATAAAAATACCGAAGAAGATATATCACCTGAAGAATTAAAAAGTATATTAGAAAGTTCCGGAGATTTAATTCCAGCTAGATATCAAGAGATGCTTTTGAGCATCCTTGAATTGGATAAAATTACAGTAGATGAGGTTATGATTCCTAAAGGAGAAATATTAGGCATAGATGTATCAGATGATATTAGCGAAATAGAAAAACAATTAAAAAATTGTAAAAAAGAATTCTTACCTTTATTCGATCAAAATATTGATGATAGTAGAGGGATAATTGATTTATATGGTATCAATTCTTTTCTTTCTGATAGAAATAAGAATATAGAAAGTCTTCTAGATAAATCTGATGAGGTCTACTTTGCTTTAGAAAATACTTCTCTAAATATTCAATTATTCAATTTTCAACAAGACAAAAAAACCATCGCGATCGTTTTAGATGAATATGGTTCAGTCAAGGGAATGCTGACAATCAAAGATATTCTTGAGGAGATAGTTGGTGAGTTAACCGATCCTCATGAAGAAGAAAGATTAGAAATTAAAGAACAAAAAGATGGAGGTTATCTTATCGATGCAAGCGTATCTATTCGAGAAATAAATAAAAAATTGGACTGGGAGCTTCCTTTAAGTGGCCCCAAAACTTTAAATGGCCTTATTCTAGAAAAAACAGAAACTATTCCTGAAGCAAATATTTCTATAGAGATTAATAACTACTTAATAGAAACTATATTGATTAAAGATAATATGATTAAGTTTGCCAAGGTCCATCAGCTTAAGAAGATAGACCTTGATAACGAAGAAGAATTATAGATAAAAAGCCAGTCCAGAGAATATAAAAGTCAAAGCAAAACTAGAAGTTATAACCCCCCTAACAGATGCGATGGAAGGATACATTTTTCCAAAAATTGCATTAGCTTCAATTAACAGAATACTAGCGATAACTATCAAAAACCCAGTATTTGTATAGCTACTCATTAGGTAATCCTTTGGTAATCCGTGAGCAGAATAAACCATAAAATAAAGCATAGGAACTGACAATAAAGTATTAGTTCTAGATGCAAGAGCTGCTTTAGCGCCCGCTAAAACTGCATCACCTTCTTCGATTCCAATAACAATTTTTTGATTTCTCCAGATTATCCCCCAAACATTCAGCATCATTATTGTGCCCATTAACGATCCTAATATTATTTCATTAGTAACATTAGCTTGAAGACCATAAAGCAAATATAATCCTGTTAGAAAAGTAAAAGCCGCAGCCCATCTAAACCACCATAATGCTTTTGGAGCTAGCTTTTTTAAAACATCTGATTTGGCATCAGGTTCTGCTTCCTTAAAATATTCGGTCTGAACGAAGTTGAAATAATAAAGTAATCCTATCCAAGTTATTCCTACTAAAATATGCCCAAACCTAAAAAGTACATGTGTAATGAAATAGTCCATAAAAACCCCCTAAAAGTTTTTCATTCATTATAGAGTAATTTTAAGTACATAAAAAAAAGGGCTCTATTTAGAGCCCTTTTTTTACTTACATTGATTACATCATGCCTTCCATACCGCCCATTCCTGGAGGCATTCCACCAGGCATTCCGCCTGCACCAGCATTTTCTTCAGGAATCTCAGAAATCATTGCTTCTGTAGTTATCATTAATCCTGCTACTGAGCCTGCTGCTTGTAGAGCAGTTCTAGTAACTTTGGCTGGATCTAATATTCCCATTTTAATCATATCGCCGTATTCCGAAGATGCTGCATTGAATCCAAAATTACCTTTTTCAGATTTAATTTTATCTACAACAACTGAAGATTCTTCTCCAGCATTCAATACGATCTGTCTTATTGGGGATTCCATTGCTTTAAGAGCAATTTTTATACCAATATTTTGATCTTCATTGTCACCCTTAAGACCATCTACTTCTTGTAAAGCTCTTATCAAAGCAACTCCTCCTCCAGGGACAACTCCTTCTTCTACTGCTGCTCTTGTTGAGTGCAAGGCATCTTCTACTCTTGCTTTTTTCTCTTTCATCTCCATTTCAGATCCTGCGCCTACTTTAATGACAGCTACACCGCCGGCAAGTTTAGCAACTCTTTCTTGAAGTTTTTCCTTGTCATAATCAGATGAAGTTTCTTCAATTTGAGCTCTAATTTGGTTAACTCTTCCTGCTATTCCATCTTGATCCCCTGCTCCGTCAATCACTGTCGTGTTCTCTTTTGAAAGCACAACTTTTTTTGCTGTGCCTAAAGATTCGATTGTTGCCGTTTCGAGACTCAAACCCACTTCCTCTGAAATAACTGTTCCTCCAGTAAGTATAGCTATGTCTTCCAGCATCGCTTTTCTTCTATCTCCAAAACCTGGAGCCTTACAAGCTGAAACTTTAACTACGCCTCTCATATTATTAACAACTAAAGTAGCGAGAGCTTCGCCCTCAACATCTTCTGCAATTATTAAGAGGGATTTTCCTGCTTTAGCAACCGATTCTAGTAATGGCAATAAATCTCTAATATTTGAAATTTTGCTATCGTGAAGAAGAATCATAGGGTCTTCTAATTCCGTAATCATTTTTTCTTGATTATTGATAAAATATGGAGATAGATATCCACGATCAAACTGCATTCCTTCAACAACTTCTAGCTCATTTTCGATTCCAGAAGCTTCTTCGACTGTTATAACTCCTTCTTTGCCTACTTTATCCATAGCTTCAGCAATAATATCACCTACTTCTGCGTCGCTATTAGCAGAAATTGTTCCTACTTGCGCAATTGATGAATTCTCTTCACATGGAGCTGCCATAGACTGAATACTTTCTACCGCTTTTGAAACAGCTTTGTCTATTCCTCTCTTAAGATCCATTGGATTGAAACCAGCAGCAACTGATTTTAGGCCTTCATTGACAATAGATTGAGCCAAAACTGTTGCAGTAGTTGTTCCATCACCTGCAGCATCTGAGGTTTGAGATGAAACTTCTTTTACCATTTGAGCGCCCATGTTTTCAAATTTATCTTGAAGCTCTACTTCTTTTGCTACAGAAACACCATCTTTTGTGATTGTTGGAGCTCCAAAAGACTTGTCTAAAACTACATTTCTTCCCTTAGGGCCTAGCGTCACTTTGACTGCGTCAGCCAGAATATTTACACCGTTGAGCATTTGTGCTCTTGCAGCATCACCAAATTTTACTTCTTTAGCCATTTTTTTCCTCTATATTTAATTTATTTAAGATACCGTGCCCAAAAGGTCACTATCACTTAAGATTAGTAATTCTTCATTGTCGATTTTAATAGTATTGCTACCTGCATACTGACCGAACACAACAGTATCTCCAACCTTAACCGAAACTTCGACTTTGTCTCCGTTATCTAAAGTTTTGCCTGGACCTATCGCCAAAACTTCTCCTTCAGAAGGTTTTTCAGTCGCTGAGCCTGGTAATACGATGCCTCCTGCAGAAGTTTGCTCTTCGTCACCTCTTCTTACTAGAAGCTTATCTCCAAGTGGGGTAAATTTCATTTATATCTCCTATTGAATACTTAAATTTAATTATTAGTTGGCGCATTCTAGTAAACACCAGACAAATACACAACATACAGTTCTATTTATGTACACATTAGAGTTTTTCAAGTCTTTTGAATAAAAAAATAAAAAATTTTAATTAAACCCGAAAATAGATTTTTTTCTGTAAACCATTAAGGAAAAGATAATTGCTGGAATACCTAATAAAGCACAAATTATGAAAAAAAATTGAAATCCATAATCTTCCACTATAAAACCAGAAGCTCCTGATATTAATCTTGGAGGAATCGCTACCATTCCAAATAAAAGAGCATACTGAGTGGCAGTGTAAGTTGGAGAAACCATAGAAGATAAAAATGTAATTCCTACAACCCCTATGAATCCCTGTGAAAAATTATCTATTGTAATAGTTAGGATCAAAAACCCAAGATCGTAGCCAATAAAATTTAAATATATAAATGGCATATTAGCAATTGGTATAAATATTGATCCAAAAACCATATTTTTAACTAATCCATACTTATGCAAGGTAATTCCAGCAAATAGGCCTCCTATTATTGTCATCCACAGTCCATAGAAATTTGTTATCTCAGCAACTTCTGTTTTAGAAAAACCCATTTCTTGATAAAAAGGCATTGCCATAGGGCCAAGAAACATATCACTTAATCTGTATGTAAAGGTCAGTAAAAGCAAAATCAATAAATGCTCTTTGTATCTATTGTAAAGATCTGTAATCGGAGCAATAAAAGAGTCTTGAAACCATATTGAAGGTTTATCAAATAAAGAGATAAAAGGTTTTGCTTCACGATCTGGTTCAGGAAGAATAAATAACATTGCTATTGAAAAAACAATGAATATGATTCCGATAGAAACATAAGCTAAATTCCAACCGAACATTTCAGCTATATAAAAAGTTAAAACTTGAGATAGTAAAATTGCACCTATTCTGTATCCAATTATATAAACGGCTGAAGCTTCGCCTATTTCATTTTTTTCAACTAACTCTATTCTGAGCGCGTCTACACATATATCTTGAGTAGCTGAAAATATACTAAGCGCGAGTATTAATAAGATAAAAAAATCTAAGTTATCTAATGGGTTTATAAGACCCAAAATTAAAATAGCTATAAAACTTAAAATTTGGGATAAGAAAAGCCAACTTTTTCTTTGTCCCAATTTTTCTAAAACTGGAATTCTAAGTCTATCTACTAATGGAGCCCAGATCATTTTTAGTGAATAAGATAACAAAACTAAAGAAAGCAGACTTATTGTAGATTTATTAATTCCTATTTCAGCAAGCCAATAATTTAATGGATCAATTAATAATCCTAAAGGAAGGCCTGATAAAAAACCTAGAGCGGCTACTAGAAGAATTCTTGGTTGAAAATAATTCCTAAGGGAACCTAACCATGACATATATCAATCTCGAAAGTTTACGAATTGCAAAGGTATTTCTATTTTATTTTTCTTTAGAAGAGATATGACATCTTGCAATTCATCTCTTTTCTTTCCAGTAACTCTTACGCAATCTCCCTGAATGGCACTTTGTACTTTTATTTTTGAAGTCTTAATACTCTTAACTATTTCTCTAGCGATATCTTGATTAACTCCTTGAATTATTTCCGCACTCATAGATGCGATATTATTTGAAATTGATTTTTCTCCTAATTTTAAAGCCTTAAGATCTATTGAGCGTTTTGCAAGATTTTCTTTTAAAATAGGAATCATTTGATCCAGTTGAAAAGCCTCATTTGCGGTTAATTTAACTTGTTCTTCTGAGAATTCGAAACTTGCATTTGCTTCTTTAAAATCAAACCTATTAATTATGATTCGATTTGATTGATCTACTGCATTTGTTAATTCATGAAGATCTACTTTAGATTCAATATCAAATGATGGCATAGCTAGATTTTAGATTTAAAATAATTCCAATCAAATAATCTTCCAGGATCTGTTTTTCTTTTAGGAGATATGTCTGAGTGGCCCACGATTCTTTTTTTTGTTATTAAAGGGTAGTTTTGCATTAAAACATTACATAGATCAATTAACTTTTCATATTGACTGATTTCATATTTAGTTAAATCTGTACCTTCTAGTTCTATACCAATAGAAAAATCATTACATTCTTCTCGATCTTCAAATTTAGAAACTCCAGCATGCCAAGCCTTATGGCGAATAGATACAAATTGCTTAAGGTCTCCAGATCTTTCTATAAGAAAATGAGATGAAACTTTTAAGTTAGAAATTTCTTTAAAAGATTCGTGCTCTGCAGGATTTAGTTTATTGAGAAAAAATTTATCAATATTTTCTGATCCATACATGCCAGGAGGCAAACTGATTCCATGAATGACAATAAGACTTATTTCAGATTCAATTGATCTATGGCTAAAATTAGGTGATTCAATTTTTTTTGCTTCTTTTATCCAACCTTCAAATTCTTTCATTAATCATCTTTTCAGCAAGTAAATCTCCAGTCGCGGCTCCTAAAGTCCAACCTAAGTGACCATGTCCCGTATTATAAAAGATATCCTTAGCTTTACTTTCAAAAATTAAAGGCATCATATCGGGAGTCATCGGTCTTAAACCAGCCCAAGGAGTATAATTTTCAGTACTTACTCCAGGAAAGTAATCTCTTACCCAGCCCAACAGAGGCCTAATTCTATCTTGTTTAATATCTTTATTAATTCCCGCCAATTCTGCGGTACCAGCTACTCTTAGTCTATTTCCTAATCTACTAGATACAATTTTTTTTGGGTCATCTAATAGCGAAACTTTAGGAGCTGATATTTGTGATTCTTCATCGTCTAACTGTATGGTTATGCTATATCCTTTAACTGGATAAACTCTCATGCCATCTCCCAAGACGTCTGCAAACCTTTGAGTCTCTATACCCGCGCAAATAGCAACTTGATCAAATTGCATTCCTGAAGCAGAAGATTCATCGGCAGCAGCCAAAATAACTTTATCTTTATCTTTATAAATTGTTTCGATTTCAGTATTAAATAAAGATTTAACTCCATATTTATCTTCGAGTACTTGGTGCATATTTTTGCAAAATTTATGAATATCTCCACTCGCATCAGATTTTGTATAAATTCCACCAACAATTTTTTTATCATTTCTTGACGACTTAAAGGCAGGCTCTAAATCTTCTACCTCATCACGACTCAATACTTCCCATTCCATACCTTCTTGATGAAGCCATATCGCTTTAGTTGCTGCTGCTTTCAATTCTTTATCATTATCGTAAAAATGCAATATTCCTTCTTTTAGTAAGTCGAAATCTATCCCTTCTTTATCAGCTATCTCAAAATAGATTTCCCTCGCTCGCTTCGCAAGGTCTATTGTTTGTTGAGTTTTTATTTTATGTTTTCCATCGAATGTTGCGGCTAAAAATCCCATTATCCATTTATATTTTTGAATACTTGGGGATGGATTGAATAATAATGGAGCATCTTTTTTAAACATCCATTTAAGGCCATTTAAAATATTTTTTGGAGTATTCCAGACTTCTGAATTGCTAGCACTTAATTGACCACCATTCGCATAACTTGTTGCCATGGCTGGATATCTTCTTGAATCTATTAAAGTCACATCCATTCCTTGTTTAGCCAACGAATAAGCAGTTGTAGTTCCTGCTATACCTGCTCCAATAACTGCTATTTTCTTTGTCATCTCAGTTCTACTGGTAATTTAAAAAATATATTCTCTTTGAGGCCGTCCAATTCTTCTAGATTTTCATACCCAAAAGTCATGCACTTTTTAACAATCAATTGAACTAATTCCTCAGGTGCTGAAGCACCGGCTGTAATTCCAAGAGAAGATATATTATGTAACATTTCTAATTTAATTTGATCAGGATCATCAATTAGATAAGAAATAGAGCCTGATTTTTCAGCGAGCTCTTTTAGTCGATTTGAATTTGAGCTGTTTTCTGAGCCAACCACAATTATTGCTTCAGATTCTAAAGCGAGTTGTTTTACAGCATCTTGACGATTTTGAGTGGCATAGCATATATCTTCAGATTTAGGCTCCTGCATTAAAGGAAATCTTTTTTTTAGCTCTTCAATTATTTCTTCGGTATCAGAAACTGAAAGAGTTGTTTGAGTTACTAAACATAAGTTTTCTGGTTGGTTAACATTAATGGACTTTGCCTGATCAACGTCCTCGACTAAATACATCTTCCCCAAAGAATTAAGCGGAAACCTTCCCAGAGTTCCTTCAACCTCTGGATGATTTTCGTGCCCTACCATAATTATATCTTTACCTGATTGTGCAAATCGAACGACTTCTTTATGAACTTTTGAGACTAATGGGCAGGTTGCATCGAAATACCTTAATTCTCTATAATCAGCGTCTAACTCTACCTGTTCGGCAACTCCATGAGCAGAAAATATTGTTATGGAGCCTTTAGGTATTTCAGAAAGTTCTTGGACAAAGATTGCTCCCTTGGCTTTTAGATCATTTACGACTTTTCTATTATGAACTACTTCATGCCTCACATAGACAGGAGCTCCAAATCTTTCAATAGCCTCTGAGACTATATCTATAGCTCTATCTACTCCTGCACAAAATCCCCTCGGGTTAGCTAACTTTATTACTTTCATCTTTGTTTGCGAAAAGAAAAGATTTTAACAAATACATTATGATTCCCATAGTCACATATACATCGGCTAAGTTGAATACATAAGGATTAAAGGATATGTCAATAAAATCAACAACATAACCATAAGCAATTCTATCTATTAAATTTCCTATTCCTCCAGACAAAATAGCAGCCATTGAACAGCGCTCTAAAAGTGCTATTTGTTTTTCAAAAATACTGGTAAAAATATTAATGAAAAGAAAAATACAAATTATTGATACTAATATAACTAGAATCAAAGAAGCGTTTAGACTTTCATTGTTAAAAAGACTAAAAGCAATTCCAAAGTTTTTAACAAAAGTAAAATTTAATAAATTGAAGATTTGGATAGATTGGTTAACTTCAAGATAATTAAGAATTAATAATTTAGATATTTGATCCAAACTAACAAAAAAGATGATTCCAATTAAAATAAAAAACTTTATTTTTGAATTATATATAAGACCTTACCTCGCCCTGTCCTTCGATGTTTTCTTTGCATCTACTACAGATTCTATCTCCGTTAAAACTTAGCAATTCTTCAACATGGTGCCAGCACCTATCGCATTTTTCCATATCACTAGGCTTTATAGAGAGCATCAAACCTTCGATATCTGTGTTAGTTTTGCCATCTTCTAGATGAGTTAAAGTAGCTTTTGATGTGATAAATAAATATTTTAGCTCGTCTGAAATCTCACTTAGTCTGATGAAAAGCTGATCATCGCAATGCAGAGTTACCTCTGCTTCCAATGAAGAACCTATTTCTCCATTATTTCTTTTTTCTTCAAGAAATTTATTCACTTCGGTTTTAGTTTCTATTAATAAATTCCAAGTTTCATTATCAATCGAGCTATCTAGATCAGCCCAACCTTCAAACCAGTCTGAAAGAAATATTGATGAATTGTTTTTATTGATTTCTAAGTAAGCTTCTTCGGCTGTATAGCTTAAAATTGGAGCAATCCATGTTATTAAAGCATTTAATAATTGAAACAATGATGATTGAGACGATCTTCTAGCATCTCCATCTTTTTTTGAAGTGTACAATCTATCCTTTATAATATCTAAGTAAAACCCACCTAATTCATTTGTACAAAAATTTAATATTTTTTGAAAAGCTAGATGAATTTCATAGTTTTGATAATCTTGCTTAATATCTTTTTGAAAATTTTTTGCTTTTAAGACTATCCATTTATCTAATTCAGTATATTTATCTGGTTGAATAAAATCTTTATCTGCATCAAAATCGTACAAATTACTCATTAAAAATCTCATCGTGTTTCTAATTCTTCTGTATGAATCTGATGTTCGATCCATTATTTCTTCAGAGAAGTTCATTTCATTTCTAAAGTCGGTTGAAGCGACCCATGCTCTTAAAATATCAGCTCCTCTCTTATTCCATACAGCTTGAGGCGAAATAACATTACCCAGTGATTTGGACATTTTTCTTCCATTGGAATCCACCACAAAACCATGAGTAAGGGCAGTTCTGTAAGGTGTATTATTGTTCATAGCCATTCCTGTCAACAAAGAAGATTGAAACCATCCTCTATGCTGATCAGAGCCCTCTAAATATAGATCTGCTGGGTAAGACAGATTTTTATTCTCATTTAAAACGCAAAAATGAGTTACTCCGGAATCAAACCATACGTCTAAAGTATCCGTAACTTTTTCATAATTATCAGCATCATTACCTATAAAATCTCTAGAGTCAGAAGAAAACCATACTTCAGTTCCATCGCTTTCAATTTTTTGAGCGACTTTTTCAATAATTTTTAAAGTATCTTCATGCAAATCTCCTGTTTCTTTGTGGATGAATAAAGTAATTGGAACGCCCCATGACCTTTGCCTAGAGATACACCAATCCGGTCTATCCGACATCATGCTAGATATTCTAGTTTTACCCCATTCAGGCAACCAGTTAACCTCTTCAATCTTTTCTTCACAGTTTTTTAGTAAATTATTTTTATCCATTGAAATAAACCATTGAGGCGTCGCTCTAAAAAATAATGGTGTTTTGTGTCTCCAGCAATTAGGAAAACTATGGTGATATTTATTTTGAGCGAGAAGCAACCCTTTCTCTAGTAAAAGGTCTATTACAATTTCATTTCCCTCTTTGATATTTTTTCCACCCACATATTCAATATCCTCTCCAAAAGTTCCATCTGCTCTCACGGGACTTGTGAAATCTATATCCATACCTCTACAAGCATCATAATCTTCTAATCCATGAGCAGGAGCTGTATGAACAAAGCCCGTTCCCATTTCAGAAGTAACATGCCCTCCAGAAATCAATGGAGAATATTGCTCTAAAAAAGGATGAGAAGAAATCAAACCTGAAAGCTTTTCTCCTCCAACTGCCCCCATAGATTTATATTCTTTAATTTCACACCTTTCAAAGAAAGGTTCAACAAGTTCGCTGCATAACAATACATTGATAATTTTTCCTTTAAATTTTACTTCGAATAGTTCGTAATTTAATTTTGGATTAAAACAGATAGCTTTATTACTTGGGATTGTCCATGGCGTTGTAGTCCATGATGCAATAAAACACTTTTGGTATTTTAAATCTCCGAAAATATTTTTAAATTGGTCGGAATGAATTGGAAAAAGAAAATCTATTGCTTTTGATTCCTTATCAAAATATTCAACTTCTGCTTCGGCCAGTGCTGAGCTGCATTGATCGCACCAATAAACAGGCTTAGATCCTCTGGAAAGATGATCTGCTTCTATTATCTTTCCTAAAGATCTGACTATATTAGCTTCAAATTTATAATCCATCGTTTTGTATGGATTTGACCAATCTCCAAGAACTCCCAACCTTTTGAAGTCATTTCTTTGGATTGCTATTTGTTGATTAGCATGTTCTCTACATTGAGCTCTAAAATTAGTAGCAGTTATATCTATATTTACTTTTCCAGATTTCTTTTCGACATTTAGCTCAATGGGAAGCCCATGACAATCCCATCCAGGAATATAAGGAGCGTCATATCCAGAAATCAATTTGGTCTTGATAATGATGTCTTTAAGCACCTTATTAACAACGTGACCAAGATGAATTGGGCCATTTGCATAAGGAGGACCATCATGCAAAATAAACTTCGGCTTATCTTTATTTTTTTCTTGCAATAAAGAATATAAATCTATTTCTTTCCAGTGTTCTAAAATTTTTGGTTCCTTTTGGGCTAAATTGGCCTTCATTGAGAAACCAGTATTTGGAAGGTTTAATGTTTCTTTTAATTCTTTCATTTAATTTAAAAATTTTTTTGCTATTTCAATATCTTTAGAAATTTGATCTTTTAATTGATCTAAGTGAACAAATTTCTTTTCTTCTCTTATTTTTTTATGGAATTCTACTTCTATTCTCTGTCCATATATATCTTTATTAAAATCAAAAATATGAATTTCTAAAACTGGTGAAGTGCCTCCAACGGTTGGTCTAATACCCATATTAGCAATTCCATTGAACTGTCTTTTTTCTATTAAAGCTTTAACAGCATAAACTCCTTTTATTGGTAAATTACTTTTTGGAACCCAAATATTAGCAGTAGGCACGCCGATAGTTCTTCCCAATCTATTTCCAAAAACGACCTTACCAGAAAATGTATATTTTCTGCCTAATAATTTTTCAGCCATATTAAAATCACCATTCTCTAATGATTTTCTTATCCGCGTGCTACTGACTCTTTTTTGTTCAAATGTATATGTAGGAATTTTTGATACCTGGATATTGTTCTTTTTTCCCCATGATAAGAGCATGTCAAAATCCCCCTCTCTTTCCTTTCCAAATTTGAAATCATCTCCTATGAGCAAGTATTGGATGTTAAGTTTTTCTAAAACTTCCTCAATAAAATTTTCTGGCGTCATTTTTTGCAATTTAGTATTAAATTTAAGAAAAAAACCGTAATCTATAGAATTATCTTTCAATCTTTTAAATTTATCTCTCCAAGGTGAAATTCTTGTTGGTTGGTCAGATAAATCTTTATTTGCTGAAAAAAATTCTTTTGCATGCGGTTCAGTAAATATAACTAAAGACTCAAGATTGTTTGCAATACCAATAGATTTCATTTTTTTTATTATTTCTTTGTGGCCTAAATGTAGTCCGTCAAAGTTACCTATAGTTGCGACTAATTTTGCATTTGGAAAATTTTTTTTAAAAAAATCTATGTTGTTGATTCCTCTTATTAAATGCATTTTTAAACTCTAAAAAAACTTAATTTAAGTCCGGTTATTAAAAGAGTTGAAAAATATATCATGACTGAAGAACAAATAATTGTAGTTAAATAAACGATCTGAATGCCTAGGGAATATTGAGTCCAGCTAAACCAAATGGGACTTATAAATTCAAGCATAATTATTAAAAGAATGGCTCCTAAGCTCACTCTTAACAAAAACAAAATCCAGGAACTGGAAATTTTTAGTATCGATTTTTTTACTAATACAAAAAATAGTATTAACGCGCTAAGAATTGCTGCCAAAGAACTTCCTAGGGCCAAGCCGACATGTCCTAAATTCAAGTAAAAAGCTAAAAACCAATTTAATAGAATATTTATACAAAACGAAAATAAAGTAACAATCATTGGTGTCTTTGTGTCTTGTCTAGAAAAGAATCCAGCATTGAGAACTTTAATCATCATAAAAGCAACCAGTCCGTATGTAAAAGCTTGGAGACTTTGAGCAGACATAAATGCATCCTTTAAAGAGAACTCACCTCTCATAAAGATCGTTTCAATAATAGGTCCACTAAGGTAGTAAAGGCCAATTGCAGAGGGTATAGATATTAAAATAATTAATTGAAGTGCCCAATTAAAACGATTATTAAACTCTTTAACATCATGAGTAGAAAAGTTTTCTGATAATTTAGGCAAGATAACAGTTGCAATAGCTATTCCAAATATTCCCAAAGGCAATTGCATTAGACGATCAGATATATAGAGCCATGTTGGGCTACCTGTTTGAAGTAAAGATGCAAAGATAGTATCGATTAAAATATTTAGTTGAAGTATTCCTCCACTTAACAAGCCCGGAAGCATTAATGCAAAAACTTTTTTAACCCCCGGATCTTTATAATCCCAATTCCACCGTGGCATTAAATTTAAATCCTTCAAGGCAAATAAATTGAATAAAAGCTGAAAAATTCCTGATAAAAAAACAGCTATAGCAATTGCATAGACCGGCGATTCAAAGAAGTCTGCGGCAAAAATAACAGAAATAATAATCATTATATTAAAAATAATAGGAGTAGCTGCGGGAACAGAAAATCTTTGAAAAGAATTTAAGATACCCCCGAAAAGCGCCACCATGGAAATAAAAAATAAGTAGGGAAAGGTTATTCTTAATATATCTATAGCTAATAATTTTTTTTCCGGATCAAAGTAAAATCCAGGAGCAAAGACTAAAATAAATAGAGGCGCGAAAATCATCGCTAATAAACACATGGTCAGAACTGCTGTAGATAACAAAGAGAAAACTTTATTTATAAAAAAAGCAATTTCTTCTGTATTTTTATTTTTTTTATAATCTACTAAAACGGGGATGAAAGCCTGATTGAAAGCTCCTTCCGCCACCATTCTTCTAAATACATTTGGAATCTTTAAAATAACTACAAAAACATCATGAGCCACCCCAGCCCCAAGTAAGCTTGTAGTTGCAGCATCTCTAATTAAACCAAAAATTCTTGAGGTAAATGTCCAGAATGAAACTCTAAAAGTATCTTGAGAAATACTTTGTTTTGAATCATTAAAGTTTGTAGAAGGAACCAAAATTTATATTTTTTCTGCTGTAAAAGACATGGCGACTGAGTTCATACAAAACCTCAAGCCAGAAGGTTTGGGTCCATCATTAAAAACATGTCCTAAATGCGCTGAGCATTTGCCGCATTGCACCTCAACACGAATCATTCCGTGACTATTGTCTTGAATTTTTTTAATTGCTTCATCCTTTATTGGTTCCCAAAAACTAGGCCAGCCAGTTCCAGATTCAAATTTAGCTGATGATAAAAATAAATTTTCGTCACAACAAATACATTTGAATATTCCTTCTTCTTTGATGTTCAATAAATCACCACTAAAAGGGGGCTCAGTTCCTTGTTCTTGAGTGACATGAAAAGCCTGATCTGATAATTTTTCTTTTATATCTTTCATCCAGCTATTATAAAGATTTATTCTCTATGAATCTCAAAACCTAATAATGATAATTTTTCTTGCTGCGAGGGTTTAATTTTTCTCACGGATAGAGCATATTCACCAAAGCCTTTTCGTTCGAAACTTTTTCTTATTTTTTGGAATTTCTGAGCAAAATTTATATCAGTTATTGTTTCTTTAATGGTTTTTTTAAAAGCAGAACTTACTCTATTGCATGGAGAAAAAATATCAATTAATTCAAAAGGAAGTAAATTATCATCTAAAGATTTTGAAATATTTTTTGAATTTATTTCCAAGACTTTGGTTTTTACAACTAATTTATTCAAATCTTTTTTATCAAAAAAACTATCTAATTTTTTTGAAATTATATTCAAAGCATTTATCTTTGCTTCAAAAGTATTTCCTGCAATATGAGGAGTTGCTCTAAATGTATTTTTTATATCTTCTTTATCCAAACTTGGCTCATTGTTCCATACGTCGCAAATGAGTCTGGCTTTTGATGAATTATTGATAGATATGTAATCAACTATTTCTCCTCTAGAGGTATTAATCAAAAGCTGATTAGGGTTGAGCGATGAAATTAAATTATGAGATGGAAATTTACCCTCTTTTGAATAAGAGGAATTAACTGAGACTATTGGAAAGCTTAGAACATCGTTTAAAGTTTTTTCATTATGTTTATGCAAATATGGATCATAAATTTTAATTTCATAATCATAAGCTTCAAGTACTTTTCTTAATTTACTTCCCACGAATCCTTCACCAATAATGCCTAGTCTTTTTTCTTTGGATGCAGATAACGCATCCAATATATATTCTGTAACTGCTTGAGCATTGCATCCTTTTGCAGAATTTACTTCAATTTCTAGATTATCTATTTCGTTAAAGTTAATGTGATCCTCTCCAGAAGTTAGAGATCCAATAAATTTTACTTTCGTGCCCTCAAGCAATTTGCCATTAAGCAGTGTTGCAGATCTGCTTAGCAAAGCATCTATATCTTTTAAGGTGTTACTGGTTATCTCGTCAAAAGATAATTTAGTAAGTTGATAATCTTTTGAGTTCTTAAAAACCTCATCAATATATGGAATATCTTTATCAGCCAATACCTTAATCATTGATCAGAACTGGGATAAAACTTGCTTTTTATCCATCTAAATAAAGAGTTTTGTTTCAAACTGATTCGGTCAATTTCTAAATAAAGATCATCCAATTCTTTTGGACTAGAAAACATATCAGCTCTAGAAATAATCTTTTCTTTAGAATCTAGTTCTTTGATAATTTTTGCTGGATTTCCAGCAACTATTACATTTGCAGGCACATCTTTTATTACAACTGTCCTTGCTCCCACTATCGAATTTTCTCCAATTGTTACTCCTTTACTAACGATAGCGCCATCTCCTATCCAAACATTATCATGCAAAGTTACTTGCTTTGATTTTCCTACAGGCAATGCTCGATCATATATTCCATGCCAGTCAGAATCTGAAATATATGCACTATTAGCAAACATACATGAGTTACCAATTTTTATTTTAGTTGCTGCAGAAACTCTGACTCCTGGACTAAATAAACAATAATCTCCTATTTCTATTTTCCCCTCATGCTTATCTGCATTCCATGTAGTTAAATGAATATGAGAATCTGGGGCAGATATAAAGGTAGAGAAGTCTCCAACAGAGATTCCTTCTCCATTTATATGTAAATATTTGACGCCTAAAACGAGAGAACCGACTCCTAGTTTTTCAAACTGAGGCGTGAGTTTATTTTTAATGTAGTTTTGATCAAACCACCAATGGATGCGTTTTAACCATAAAGGACGATTATCTCTTCTAATTTTTAACTCCGAGGCAATTTTTTAAAGTACTATCATAACCTACCTTTATGAAAGAACACGATGATATCAGGACGTTAGAAACTGTTAATTCTTCAAAAAAAATTAGCCTTGAGTTAAAAGTATTTGCTGGACTTGCAATACCAATATATTTTTCGCAATTGGCAACGCATGCTACGGGCGTTATTGCTGCATTAATGACTGGAAATTACAGCACTGTTGACCAAGCTGCAGTAGCGACCGGGAATATGCTTTTTTGGCCAGTTTTTTTTGGATTAGGTGGTAGCTTGTTTATTATTACTGCATTTGTGGCTCAATTTTATGGAGCTAAGAGAACTTCAGAAATTGGTCCTCTTTTAAAACAAGCATTTTGGTTATGTTTGCCATTAATTATTCTGGTTTCTATTTATCTGTCTTTTGCCGATCGTCTTTTAGAATTTTTTCAATCGCCAGAGGAAGTGAGAGTTATTGCAAAAAGCTACCTAAATGGTTTATTGATAGGAACGCCTGCATTATTTCTTTTTCAACCTCTAAAATCTTTTAGTGAAGGCATAACTAGACCTATTCCAATAACATATATAAATATTGGTATGGTAATTCAGAATGCTCTTCTAAATTATGGATTTATATTTGGTAATTTTGGTTTACCTGAGATGGGTGGCGCAGGATGCGGTATCTCTTTTGCTATTTCATCTTGGTCCGCATTGCTAGTTCTTATTATCTACATATATTTTTCAAAACATTATCAAGAAGCAAATTTATTTAAAGAATTTGTAAAGCCTGATTTCAATAGGATATTTGAAATTTTTAAACTAGGTTTCCCTATTGGAGCTTGTATATTTGTAGAATTTGGACTTTTTAGTGGTAGCGGTCTTTTATTGAGCAACTTGGGAGAAGCAACTATTGCCTCTCATTCTATTGCTATGCAGGTAACAACCGTTACTTTTATGCTTCCTCTCTCAGTAGGATTAGCTGCAGCTGTGAGGACTGGTAATCTTTTAGGTGCTGGTAATTTTAAGCATGCAAGATATTCTTCTTTTTTTGCAATATGCGTTGCTGTTTCGCTCGCCATTTTTAATTTCTTTATTCTATTTAGATATGGTTCAAATCTTGCTAGTTTTTTTAATTCAGATCCAAAAATCATTTCGCTATCTGGATCTTTATTATTGGTTGCAGCTTTTATGCAAATTTCTGACGGTATTAGTTTTACCGGACAGGGAGCATTAAGAGGCTATAAAGATACCTTAGCTCCGCTCTTCATCATGATTATCGCTTTTTGGTTATTTGCATTACCACTAGGATATTCCATTGGGTTAACTAATTTTTTTATCCCAGCTCAAGGAGCTTTTGGCATGTGGATTGGCCTCTGTTCAGGTGTAATAATTGCATCTATATTGGTTTTATTTAGATTAAATAAAACTACTAAAAATGCAATAAACAATAAAAATTTTAAAGTATTTTGATCTAAAAATAGCTTAAAATATTGTCTAGTATTTTAAAAGTTAAATTCGAGAATAAATAATTAATGAAAGTTGATGCAATTGGATTAATTTGTCCTGAGCCGATCATGCTTCTTCACCAAGCAATATATGAATCTAAATCAGGTGACACTGTTGAATTGGTTGCAACCGATCCAACTTCAATTAAAGATGTTCAAAAATTTTGCGAATATTTAAATCATGAACTTTTATCATTCAACAAGAATGAAGAAACATTAATTTTTTTAGTCAAGAAAAGGTAGTTTTTTGCATTATAATTCCTTAGGTTCTTTAATTATTTAACTCATTCTTATTCATTCAGAAACAAAAAATATGACTAAATTAATAGCTGAGATTGGAATTAATCATAGGGGTGAACTAGATAACGCAAAAAAATTAATTCTTAATGCAGCATCTTCCAAAACCTGGGGAGTTAAATTTCAATATAGATCTGAAGATTTTTTTGCTGAGAATCATGAATTAGGTAGCACTTTGATTAAATCAGAACTAGAAAGAAGTTCATTAAATACTTCTTGGATACCAGAACTAATAAATATCTCAAAAGATAATAAGTTAAAAATTGGCTTTAGCTTCTTTAGAAAAAAAGATCTTGAAGACTTTTTTCTGACAGGATTTGAGATTGATTTTATTAAAATACCTTCTGCTGAATTTAGAAATATTAGTTTAATAAAATTGGCTAAAACTAAAAATCTTCCCGTTATGATTAGTTATGGCGGCGGATCTGAAGATGAGATTGAAAAG
This sequence comes from SAR86 cluster bacterium, assembly GCA_028135785.1. Lineage (GTDB taxonomy): Bacteria > Pseudomonadota > Gammaproteobacteria > Magnimaribacterales > AG-339-G14 > CASICS01. The sequence continues at coordinate 44,665 of JAOIHS010000007.1, read as the reverse complement.
TATCTCAAACTATCTAATTTAGATAAGAATGATTGTGCTTTTCATTGTATTGCAAACTATCCAATATCAATTGGAAATCAGCAACTAAGTTTTATTTCTCGGATGAAAAACATGACAAAAGCGAATATTGGATATTCATCTCATGATGAAAACTGTGAAATTGCATTACTAGCGCTGCAATATGAAATTGATTTTATAGAAAGACATATATGTCTTTCAAAAGAAGACCTTGGATTAGATATTTCTACTAGTTCTGATTTAAATGAATTTATTATGATGAATAAAATAATTTCAAAATATAATGAAATTATTTCTTGCCCTAGAAGAGAGATTAATCAAGGAGAAATTCTAAATATAAGGAGTTTAGGAACTGGCTTGTACTTTAATGAGAATCATAAAAAAGGAGATGAAATTCTAACATCAAGTTTAATTGAAAAGTCTCCTGCAACAGGCTTGAGGAGTCATGAAATTGAGAATATTCAATCATTTAAATTAACACAAGATGTACATAAAGGAGACCCTCTTCTAGACTCTCACTTAAATAGATTATCCAAAATAAGCATTAAAGTTCAAGAATTTAGAGATGCTCATAAAATTTCTCTTCCAGTGAGACTCCATGATTTCAAAAATATTAGAAATAGATTTAATGGCAGATTTTTTGAATTACACCTTTCATATGAAGAAGTATTTAAAATTCAAATTAATCCTGGTTTGTTGACAGATCTTATTGAAAAAGAAGACTCCATTAGCATCCATTTGCCTGATTATATTAGTAGTGATAGTTTAATTGATCCTTTTTCACCTAAAAACAATATCAGGAAGAAGAGCAGAGAAATTATAGATACTTGCATTGAGGCATCAAAGTTAATAAAAAATATATCAAGAAATGATTGTTTAATTTTAGGAAGCTTTTCAGAAAGGTCCTCTGAAAAGGAGATTTTTTATAAAGAATTTAAAAATTTTTGTGAAAATATTAAAAATGATCACAATATTTACTTATTAGCTCAATGGCTTCCCAAAAAAGCTTGGTACTTTGGAGGATCAGCCATCTTGAATCAATTTTGTGAGGAAGAGGATATAGATTTAATCATTAAAAATAATATTAGTTTATGTCTGGACTTTTCCCATTTAATTTTATCAGCAAATTATTTCAATGCAGATTGGCATGATTGGTATTCTCGTCTTAAAAAACAAATAAAACATATCCATATTTCTGATGGGGAAGGAATTGATGGAGAAGGAGTTGATTTCGGTAAAGGAGATCTTGATTCTTATCAGAAAATTTTAAATCATCCTGAGATAAAGGTTCTGGAAGTCTGGGAAGGACATCATAACGTAGGAGAAAAGTTTTATGCAGCTTTAGAGTTCTTGTTTGATAAAGTAAAAAAATGAAAATTCTAATATGCGGAGGATTTAGTCAAGACGCTCAAGTTTTAGTCAAATTACTTGTGAGTGAAAACATTCAAGCTGATTTAATTGTTAGAAGATCTTCAGCTGATATTCCAAAGTCATTTAAAAAACTAGTATCCCAAAAAAAAATTCGCATTATCTATATGGATCTGACTAATACATTCGAATTAAATAAAAAACTCAAAGAGGAGTTATACACCCATGTCTTTAATTTTGCCTCTAACAGCTTTGTCCAAAGTAGTAATTTGGATATTTTTAATTGTATAAACGAAAACTTTTCAATTACATATAGTGTTCTCGATGCAATAAAGAACGCAAATAGAGATATTTGGTTTATGCAGCCATTAAGCTCTGAAGTTTTTGGAAGTCCTGATATTTTTCCTCAAAATGAAATAACTAAAATAAATCCAATAAATGCGTATGGCATTTCAAAAGTAACAGATCTATTTCTATGCGATTTATACGAAAAGAATTTTGGTTTAAAGATCTTTAGACCTATTTTGTATAACCATGAATCTATATATAGAGGTCGTCAGTTCTTTTCAAAAAAGATATTTAACTTTGCTAATAAAATTCTAAATAACATTAACGAAGAAGCTGATATTCTTGAGTTTTATAACGCTAAATCCACAAGAGACTGGGGTTACGCTAAAGATTTTTGCTCAATTTTTCTAGATGCAGCAAAAAAAAATATTTTTGGAAAATTTGTTTTAGGTACTGGAAACGTAATGTCTGTAGAACAGTTTATTGAAAACGTATTTACAGTTTATTCGATAGAATTTAAAAAAGTTTCTAATGGTGAAGGATTAATAGAGTTTTATAATAATAAAGATAAATTAATAGCCAAAGAAATTTCAAGAGATCTCGTCGATGAAAAAAGAAATTTAATAGCAGATAACTCTGCTTTGAAAACTAAACTAAATTTTAATGAATTAATATCTGGAAAAGAATTAATTCAAAACTTACATAACGATTATCAAAGTGAATAAAAATTTTAAATATTTAGTAATAATTCCTGCTAGAGAAGGCTCCAAAGGAATAATTAAAAAAAATTTAAAAGAATTTAACGGCGTGCCTCTTATAGCTAAAACAATTATCGAAACAAAAAAGATTAATAGAGATATTGAAATGTATGTATCTTCTGATGGCAAAGAAATCATAAAAACTGCTAAAAAATATGGAGCGCAAGGGATATTAAGATCAAAAAAGAATTCCGGAGATTTTAGTTCATCAGAAGATGCAATCACAGAAGTTATTAACAATATAGATAATATTGATAGTTATAATACAATTCTCTTCCTTCAATGCACTTCTCCGTTAAGAAATTATACAGACATAGAGAAAGCAATGGATCTATATGAGAATTCTAATTCTCAATCTTTATTTTCTGGATATAAAGATTTTAAGCCAATCTGGAAAAATTTAAGAAATAAATTTATACCAATAAATCATAATAAAATTAAAAGATCAGCAAGACAGTCTGTTAAAAATCAAATTACTGAAAATGGTGCCATCTATATTTTTGATATAAAGTCTTTTTTGAGAGATAAGACAAGATTTTGCGGTGAAACATCTGCCTATGTGATGCCTAAATCTAGAAGCATAGATATTGATAGTGAATTAGATTGGTTTTTAGCAGAACAGACTGAGTTATACGAAGAACTATTATGAAATTAATTAGCTATCAACATAGTAAAGATGACTTGACCAAAATTCGAACAGGATTGGTTCTTCCTCATGAAACTCATTTCATCGATCTTCTTAAGGGTAATGAAAAATTAAACTTAAATATGAGTAATGAGTTATCTACCATGCAAACTTTAATCGAATCAGGTGATGCTGGATTAGAAGCTATAAAGAAAATAGAACGATGGTCTCTAGAAAATGAAAGTCAATTGGAAGATCTTACTGATATTTTTTTATGTGCCCCACTGCCTGTGCCAGTGAAGTTTAGAGCTTTTAGCGTCTATGAGAAACATTTGCTTCAATCAATTGATTCTTTGGTTCGTAATCAAATGGGAGCTTTTGCTTATCGGGTAAATAAATTACTAAAATTTATCAAGCCTCCAAAACAATTCTATGAAACCCCTATCTATTATAAGGGTTCAAATACGTCATTCATTGGTCCAAGCGACGATGTTATCCCTCCGACTTTTAAAGAGCCGATGCTCGATTACGAATGCGAGCTTGGAATTATCCTCAGTAAAAATGGTATGGACATAGCTAAAGAAAATGCCATGGACTACATATTTGGTTATACAATTTTTAATGATATGTCAGCTCGAAAAAGATTGTTACCTGAATTTCGTGGAGTTACCGGACCTCTAAAAGGTAAAGATTTCCAAACTGGAAATATTATGGGTCCATGGATAGTGACACGAGATGAAATACCAGATCCCAAAGAACTTGAACTCAGAGTCTCAATCAATGATTCATTAAAAGGTGTTGGCCTTATTTCTGACATGCATCATAGTATTTCGGACATGATAGCTTTTGCCTCTGAAGGAGAAATGTTAGTAGCGGGTGAATTTTTTGGAACTGGCGCGCCAGCAGACTGTACAGGAATAGAACATTGGGAATTTTTAAACTCAGGCGATGTTATGACGCTTGAAATATCAAAAGTAGGCAAACTACAAAATAAAATAGCTTAATAAATAATTAAATTGGTCGGGACGGCAGGATTTGAACCTGCGACCACTTGACCCCCAGTCAAGTGCGCTACCAGGCTGCGCTACGCCCCGACTGAACTAAAAGCTTTGATGATCGTTTTTCTTGTATCGGCAGGATCAATAACTGCATCCAATTCAAGGTGAGCAGCTGCCTCAGTTGCCTTGCCTAATTCATACATTCTAGCTACTAATTTATTAAATAAAGCTTGACGTTTTTCTTCTGTTTCTTCGGCTTCTAATTCTTTTTTAAAGCCCAACTTCACATAGCCTTCCAAACCCATCCCGCCAAATTCTCCGTTTGGCCATGATGCAGTGTAAATTGGATCAATAAAACTTCCGCCCATCATTGCCATTGCTCCCAATCCGTAACCTCTTCTTAGAACAATTCCCACTAATGGATTTTTGATGCGAGCTCCGTGTTTAAAAAGCTCTCCCATTCTTCGAAAAGCACCTGCTTTTTCACTATCTGGCCCCACCATAAAACCTGGTGTATCTACAAATGAAAGAATTGGTAATCCGTGTTCGCTACATATTTCTATAAAGTTGGAAGCCTTGTCTGCGGCTGATGAATCTATTGCCCCTCCGAGTTGTTGACAATCATTTGCTAAAATAGCGTATGGCTTTCCCTTGATTCGCAAGAACCCAGTAATAATGCTTCTACCAAATACTTTTTTTAATTCTAAAAAAGAATCTTCATCTGCAATTATTTTTATTATATTCCTGACAGGAAAACCCATTCTTCTATCACTTGGAATTACTTGCCTTAGAAGAGTTTGATCTTGCTCGATCCAATTTTCAGTAGAGCCCTGAAAAAAAGAAAGCAGTTTCTTAGTAAAATTAGTTGCTTCCTCTTCATCTTCGGCAAGAAAATCTATATACCCATTCTTAAAATGCATTTCTGCTGGACCTATATCCTTTGGGTTAAAAATACCCAAACCTCCGCCTTCTATCATTGCTGGCCCCGCCATTCCAATCCATGATTTTTTAGTTGCTATACAAAAATCTGAAGCACCATACAAAGCTGCATTACCTGCAAAACAGTACCCATTATTAACCGCGATTCTTAATGAATGCCCGGTTAATCTAGCCCATCTGGTAAAAGAGGTGATATTTAAACCTGCAATTTGAGTAGAAACATCTGTATCTGCTGGTCTTCCGCCTCCCCCTTCTGTAAACATAACAACTGGATGTTTGGTTTTTTTAGCTACATCACACATTCGATCTAATTTTTTATGATGAAAAAATCCTTGAGTGCCTGCTAAAACAGAAAAATCATTAACTACCGCGATCGCCTTAGATGCTTCTTCTCCAACGAGGTCTTTATTGATGGAGCATAACCCCGTAATTATTCCATCAGCAGCAGTTGATGATTGAAGCTCTTCATAATCTCGTCTATTTCTTTGTGCTGCTACTGCTAATTGCCCGTACTCTATAAAAGAATCTTCATCTACTAAGTGTTGGAGATTTTCTCTAGCGGTTCTAAAGCCCTTTTCGTGACGAATTTCTGCGGCTTCTTCCCTTTCGTCATCTAAGGTTTTACTTATTCTTTTGTTTAATTCGAGAAGTTTAGAATTATCTTGATCAGACATGCTTAATTATTCTTTTAAATCGCTATCGATTAAAACTGCTATAAATAATGCAGGTTCGCTTCCGTTATTTACCCATGCATGATTAGTTCCTCTTTGAACAACCACATCGAAAGGATTTAAAGTAACCTCTTCTTCATCTAACAATAAAGTAACGTCTCCTTTCAATAAAATAATATAGTCAATTGTATCTGTTTTGTGCATTGCCGGATGTCTGGATGTATCGACTCTATGATGCCCTGCACCCATTTTCTCAAAAGCTTCGGCAGTAGCTTCTTCTATCATTTCTGCAGGGACCCCTTCTGGAGTTGGATTAATTTTAAAATATCTAAATTTAGTTCCGCCTTTTTCAGGAGACAACAATACTTCTGAGTCAGCTCTATCTATATCATCTAAAGTATTGATTTGTTCGCCGCAAGTATTCCAAAGTTCGTAAAGCCCACCAACATCTTCACCCAAAGATCGAGCTGGAGGTCCATCAATTTTTATAACTGATTTACCTTCTTTGTTGTGTCCAGTGATTATTCTTCTCATCTTTCCTCCCGTTTAAAATAAAACTATAGTATTTTTAAAATTTCTTTGAGATCTTCAACTATTTTAAAGTTTAAAGAAGTATCTTCTTTTGAGCCTTCAAGTTTTGTTTTTGCTCCTTTTATAGTCATACCCTCTTCTTTCAAAAAATTTTTTACTTTTATCAAATTGATTATGTCCTTTTGTTGATAAAGCCTTCTATTGCCTGAACGATGTATGAAAAAGATAGTGTTAAATTGTTTTTCCCAATATCTCAAAGTATGCGGCTCTACTTTACAAATTGTGGAGACTTCTTTGATGCTGAAATATTTTTTATTTGATATCTGATTTAAATTAAAATCCATAAATTAAAGACTTTTTCTCAACTTTCTTCCAGCTTTAAAGCTAACTACGTTCCTTTCTGAAATAACATGCTCCTCTCCAGTTCTTGGATTCCTTCCTGGTCTACTTTTTTTATGAGTCACCAAAAAATTTCCAAGTCCAGGAAGTTTTACCTCCTCTCCTCTTTCTAAAGCACTGCAAATTTCACCAAAAAAAGATTCTACTATTAAAAAGCAGTCTTTTTTTGGCAGACCTACTTTTTCACTTAAGTAATCAACTAGTTTTGCTTTAGTTAATGACATTTTAACCTCTCAGCTCAACCTTAAAGTTATCTTTAAGGTTTTTTTCGATTTCTTTAACGATAGATTCTATGTAAAGATCATCTAAGGTTTCTTTTTTTGATTGCCAAGTTATCCTAAAGGCTAGACTTTTATGATTTTTAGGCAGATCGCCGCCTTTAAATAAATCAAATAACTTTAAGTTTATCAAGTTATTACCAGAATTTTTTATAATTGCAGATTCAATATCTTTAAATATTAAGTGTTCAGGCACAGTAAAAGCCAGATCCCGTTGAACTTGCGGATATTTGGATGGCTCTATAAGTTCTACCTTTTTTTCGTTAAATAGTTCTAAAGAATCTAGCTCAAAATAAAAAAAAGATTTTTTTAGATTAACCTTTTTTAGAACAATAGGATGAATTTCTCCGAAAGAGCCTATCTTTTTCCCAGCTTTAAATATGTCAGCAGATACTTTTGGATGAAGCAATTTAGAAGAGGAGGGTTTGAGAATAATTTTTTGTAAATTTGAGAAATTTAATAATTTTAAAATAAATTCTTTTTGAGAAAAGAAATTATAAGAGCCCGATTCTCTCCAACCTTTTTTCTTTTCCTGGTCATAAATGATTCCAGCAAATCTATTCAATTCAGATATTTTCTTATTTTTAGAAAAAACTTTTCCTTCTTCAAAAATCTTTAAAAAAGAAGCCCCTCTTTTAGAATTAGAAATTAAGTTATTTAATAAACCGGGTAAAAGGCTTGTTCTCATAGAGTTTAATTTTTCGTTTATTGGATTTTGAACTTTTATCATGCCTTTAGTTAAGCCTAGTTTTTCTTGAAGCCGATCATCTATAAAAGAGTAATTTATAACTTCCTGAAAATTTTGACTGGCAATAAACTTTTTTAAATCGAGTGTATTTTGATAAGCTGTTTTGGAGAATTCTTGAAAAGAAGTTTTGACCTTTTCTAGAGGTAATTTATCGTATCCGACTAGTCTAGCAACTTCTTCAATAATATCTGCTTCAATTTCTAGATCAAATCTATGACTGGGTGGTTTAAGTTTTACCAATGGATCTCCAGGACCTGAAGAAGAAGAAATTTCTAAAAAGGTAAGTATTTTTTTTACTTCTGTAATTGATAAGGATGTACCCAACTTATTATTCAATGTTGATATAGAAAGATTTATTAGTTTTCTTGATGGCAAAGACTTGCTTGATGAAATTTCTTTTATATCAGAAGAGACTCCGCCTATATGTTCATGAATAAGGCTGATTGCAAATAATAGAGCTTTTCTTTGCAATTCAAAATCAACTCCTCTTTCATATCTTTGTGACGCATCTGTTTGAATTCCATATCTTCGACCCTTTCCTCTAATAGATTTAGGTGAAAAAAAAGCAGATTCCAGAATAATGGCGTTAGTTTCTAAATCAACTGAAGAGTCATAGCTCCCCATAACTCCTGCAAGAGCTATTGGTTTTTTCTTATCTGTAATTAAAAGACAATCTTGAGATGTATTAATTTTTTGCTTATCCAGTAAAATAATTTTTTCGTTACTCTTTGCAAACCTAACTTGGATATCGCCATCAATTTTATTTTTATCAAAGGCATGCATCGGTTGACCTATATCCAGCATTACATAATTTAATATATCAACAATGGGGTTGATTGAATTTATTCCTGCAATTTCTAATCTATGGTTAATAAATTCTGGAAGCTTCTTTACATTGTTGTTTTTATCTTTTGACGATAAATTTGAAATTTCGCTATAACAATATCTAGGACAAGCGTCATAATCTTTAATTGTTACATTCGTGATTGGTTTTCCAGACAAATTTACTTTTAAAGACTTTTCTTTTTTTAGTTTTATACAATCATTGGCAGCAATTTCTCTAGCTACGCCGAGAACACTGAAGCAATCTCCTCTATTAGGTGTCAAATCAATATCTATACAATAATCTTTTTTTAAAGACTCTACTGAATCAACTTCAAGACCAAGCATTGTCAACTGTTCAGCAAGCTTAGAAATATTTTTCTTCTTACCTATTTTCTCTTCTAAATGTGATTTAAGAATTTTCATTTTTAAGATTGAGAAATGAGTCTCACATCATTTTCAAATAATAGACGCATATCATCCATTTCATAATCTAGTTTTGCCATTCTTTCTATACCGAGACCAAATGCAAAGCCAGAATATTTATTAGGATCGACTCCCGCTTCTTTTAAAACATTTGGATGGACCATTCCGCAGCCCATTATTTCTAACCAGCCTTTTTTATCCATAATGTCTACTTCTGCAGATGGTTCGGTAAAAGGAAAATATGAAGGCCTAAATCTTACTTCTAAATTTTTCTTAAAAAAGAAATTTAGAAAATCCGTCAATTCTTGTTTGAGGTTTCCAAAATTAACTTTCTCATCTATCAAAAGACCTTCTACTTGATGGAACATTGGCGTGTGCGTTTGGTCTGCATCGCTTCTATATACTTTTCCGGGACAAATTACCTTTAAAGGCACGCTCCTCTTATTAATAGCTCTTATTTGTACAGGCGAAGTATGCGTTCTCAGTAAAGTCTCCACATCAACATAAAAAGTATCATGCATATCTCTTGCTGGGTGATCTTTTGGAATATTTAATGCATCAAAATTATAATATTCACTTTCTATTTCAGGTCCATCCTCAATTAGATAACCTCTAGAAGAGAAAAACTCGCATATTTTGTCGATTGTCCTGGTTATAGGATGAAGACTTCCATTTTGAAGATTATTTACAGGTAGAGAAATATCTATTGAGTCTTTTTCTAGGCTCTCTTCAATTTCATTTTTTTCTATTTTAGATAATAAAGAACCACTTTTAATTTCAAATAGAACTCTCAGCTCGTTTATGGATTTTCCAGCCTTAGGTCTTTCCTTTTGTGTCAGTTTTCCTAGATTTTTAGATAAGAGAGTGATTTCACCTTTTTTACCAAGGTATTTTACCTTCAGATCTTGAAGGTCCTGTGCACTTGATACGTTTTTTAAATCTTGAAGTAATTGCTTTTTAAGCAGTTGCAAATCCATAGCATATATTATGCTGCATTTTGCTTAGCTATTGCGACCAAATCAGCAAAAGCTTTTTCATCTTCAGCTGCCATATCCGCCAACACCCTTCTATCTAAGTCAATGTTTGCTTTTTTTAAAGCGTTCATGAAAACGCTATAAGAGAGTCCATTTGCTCTAGCAGCAGCATTAATTCTTACTATCCAAAGTTTACGAAAAGTTCTTTTTTTCACTCTTCTATCTCTATAAGCATACTGTCCAGCTTTAGTTACAGCTTGTTTGGCTACTTTAAAAGTTCTACTTCTAGCTCCTCTATAACCTTTGGCTAACTTTAAAATTTTCTTGTGTCTTGCTTTAGCTGTGACACCGCGTTTTACTCTAGACATCTTATGATTTCTCCTTAAACATTCTTTTAACTAGCTTTACATCGCCCGGAGCCAATGCGGCTGTGCCTCTTAATTGACGCTTAGACTTAGTAGACATCTTTGTAAGAATATGACTTTTATTTGCGTGCTTTCTTTTTAAGCCTGATCCAGTTTTCTTGAATCTTTTGGCTGCTCCGCTATGTACTTTAATTTTTGGCATTTTAATTATTTTTTTTTAATGGGCTCAATAACATTACTAATTGTCGTCCTTCAGAAATTGGCTCTTGTTCTACACCCGCTATTTCACTGAGATCAGATTCTACTCTCTTTAATAGCTTTAATCCTATATCTTTATGTGCTAATTCTCTTCCTCTAAATCTCATGGTAATTTTAGTTTTATCACCATCTTCTAAAAACTTAATGATATTTCTCATTTTAATCTGATAATCATTTTCGTCGGTACCAGGTCTAAACTTAATTTCTTTTAATTGAGTTTTTTTAGTTTTTTTCTTCGAAGCGGCCTTTTGTTTCTTTTGGTCAAATAAATGCTTTCCATAATCCATGAGTTTGCATACTGGCATTTCAGAATCATCATTCATCTGAACTAAATCAAGATTCAATGACTTGGCTTTGTCCATGGCTTCATTTATGCCTGTAATTCCTAATTGTTCTCCGTCAGCAGATATTAATCTAACTTTTGAAGCTTTAATGAATTGATTTATAGGTTGCTTATTTTTTTTCTCATAAGCTCTTCTTGGTTGAGCCATAAATTAGACTAAAGTCCTTAAAGTATTGTTCAATCAAACCTCCTTTGATTTAATTTTAGTATCTAAAAGATTTTTAAATTCTTCTAGAGTTAAACTCCCCAAATCATCTCCTTTTCTTGCCCTGACAGAGACTGAATTATTCTCGATCTCCTTGTCTCCGACAATTAATTGAAAAGGCATTCTTTGCATAGAGTGATCGCGGATTTTATAAGTGATCTTCTCATTCCTCAAGTCTAATTTGACCCTAAAACCCTCAGAAGTGAGTTTTTTTGCATATTCTTTGGCTTTTTCCGCATGTTTATCAGAAATGTTCATAATTACTGCCTGAGTAGGCGCCAACCATAAAGGAAAATTACCGTCACATTCTTCTATTAAAATTCCAATAAACCTCTCAAAAGAACCTAAAATAGCACGATGAATCATAACTGGTTGATGTTTCTCACCATCATCTCCAATGTATTTTGCTTTCAATCTTTCAGGAAGAATAAAATCAGCTTGAAAAGTCCCGCATTGCCATTCTCTATCCAAAGCATCTGTAAGAACAAAATCTAATTTGGGACCATAGAAAGCACCTTCCCCATCTGCAATCTGATATGGAAGTTTTAAATTCTTTATAGCTGATTTTAAAGAAGCTTCTGCTTTATCCCAGACTTCATCTGACCCAACTCTGATCTCAGGTCGAGTGGAAAGTTTTATATCAAAACTTTTAAAACCTAATTGAGAATATATTTTTGATAACAACTCTATAAAGTTCTTTGTTTCATTTTGAATTTGATCCTCTGTGCAAAAAATATGTCCATCGTCTTGAGTAAATGCTCTAACTCGCATTAAGCCATGCAGCGTTCCAGAAGCTTCATATCTATGGCAAGAACCAAACTCTGAAAATCGAATGGGCAAATCTCTATATGATTTAATTCCCTGATTATAGATTTGAACATGGCATGGGCAATTCATTGGTTTAAGTGCGTTCATTCTTTTTTCATTAGCATGCTCTTCATCTATTTCAGTAACAAACATATTCTCTCTATATTTTTCCCAGTGTCCTGATTCTTCCCAAAGCTTTCTATCTACAACTTGCGGTGTATTGATTTCTTGATAGCCTGATTCAAGCTGTTCTTTTCTAATAAAATCTTCAAGAATTCTATAAATTGTCCAGCCATTTGGATGCCAAAAAACCATTCCTGGTGCTTCTTCTTGAAAATGAAATAAATCATACTTTTGACCTAACTTTCTATGATCTCTTTTTGAGGCTTCTTCTATATTGTTTAAATACTTCTTAAGGTCTTTTTCGCTATTCCATGCTGTCCCATAAACCCTTTGAAGCATTTTATTTTTAGAGTCTCCTCTCCAGTATGCTCCAGCGACATGAGTTAATTTCAAGGCTTTGATATGATCCATAGAACTAACATGCGGCCCGCGGCACATATCTATATATTCATCATGATGATACAAACCAACAGTCTCATCATCAGGTATCTCATCTAAGATTTCTAATTTGTAAGATTCTTTTCTGTCTTCGAAAATCTTTACAGCTTCTTTTTTAGGAACTATTTTTTTTAGAACCTGATATTTAGTTTCAGCCAAAGATTTCATCCTTGTTTCTATTTTCTCTAGGTCTTCTTGGGAAAGAGAATGCTCAAGATCTATATCGTAGTAAAATCCATTATCAATTGTTGGTCCGATAGCCATTTTAGCTTTAGGAAATAATTGTTTAAGTGCGTGCCCAAAAAGATGAGCGCAGCTATGTCTGATAATTTCAATTCCATCTTGATCCACATTTCTAATAATCTCTATAGAGGCGTCTTCATTGATCAGATCTGATGCATCAGCTAACTCTCCGTTTATCTTTCCCGCAACAGTTGCCTTGGCTAAGCCTGGACCAATGGATGCGGCAAGGTCATTGATAGAAATTGGATTTTTAAAGGATTTAATGGAGCTATCGGGAAGAGTAATATTAATCATATTTTGACCTATACGAGGGGTCTCAAGACATTATAACCGAATGAATTAAGGAGATAAAAAATAACTTTCCCAAATACCTTCTTTATTTTTTGTAAATTTTTCTCGCTCGTGAGTCCTAAAATCTCCCTCTTTCCATAATTCAATAGAGTCAGGCTTAATTAAATATAGCCCACAGTGGTTTGGTCTTTCTGGATTTTCACCTTTGTTTGCGTAGATTTTTGTTTGTTCGTCTATTTTCTTTTGAAGGCTTTCTTGAGATTCAATTTTTTCACTTTGCTGTGAAATAATTGCAGCAACTCTAGACTGGAGGGCTCTAGAGTTAAAATAATCATCAGATTCTTGGTCCGTGAGCTCTATAACTGAGCCTTCAATTCTTATTTGTTCTTTCAGTTCGCGCCACCAAAAATTTACAGCTACTGAGCTATTATTTTTTAAATCTTGTCCTTTTTTACTGTTGAAGTTCGTATAAAAAACTAATCCCTGATCATTAATTTTCTTTAAAAGCACCATTCGAGATGAAGGTTTATTTTCAGCATCCACTGTAGAGATATTCATAGCATTCCAATCAATAAGGTTAAGTTTTTCTGATTTAGATAAAATCTCTGCAACCTTAGCCAAAGGTTTAGAGGTAATATTTCTTTCTATAATCAATTTATTTTCTTAATACCCAATAATCTAAAGAAAAGTATTTACCAGGGCCAAAAATAAGTATTGTCATGAGCATAATGATATAAGTCACTGACATTTCATAACCACTAGCATCTGCATTCCACCCGTTAGGCGAGTGATAGTATGTAGCAACAAGCATGGTAATTATTAATGGAAGAACAGCCCATCTAGAGAATAATCCTACTAATAAAAGTACTGCTCCGCCCGCTTCAGCTAAAATAGCTAGCCAGCCAAAAAAATATGGCATTACGAAATTAAGATTATCTTGACCTCCAGGACCTAAAAAATCAGCAAATCTATCGATGTTAGGATAGCCAGATTTCCAGTTTATTTTTCCATATCCTGCAAACCAAAAAATAAAAGCAAGATACACTCTGATAGTGAAAAGGACTAAAAAATCAAATGCGATGAGATTTAATAATTTTTGATTGAATGATTTAAAAAAATTCATGATTAAAAATATCATTTTTCATACTTTTTTTCCAACTCCTCATAGGCTTCTTGGATCTCTATAAATTTATTTTTTGCTTTTTCTATTAATTCTTCTGGAAGACCTTTTGATATGAGCATATCAGGATGAAATTCTTTTCTTTTTTTTAAATAAAGTTTTCTTATTTCAGAAAAATCCATATTTTCATTAGCTCCTAGAACCTGATAGTAATTTTTTATGTATGAAACATACTTATCATACAGTTCTTCAAAAACGCTCTGAGATAATTTAAATATACTGGGAACCCTTTTCAGAATCTTTTCTTCTGAAGGATGGAGCTCACCATCAGCCATTGCTAATTCAAATAATAGTTCATAAAAAATAAGTAATGAGTTCGGACTTTGTTTTAATAGTAAATAAAGTTGATTTGCGTATTCATCAAAAGAAATATTATCGTCTTTAGCTTGTTGAAAACAGTTTATTGCAAAATTTCTTTGATCTTTCTCTAGATTAAATTTTACTGAAATAAATTCTTCAATCTTAGCAACCTCTTCTTTTGAAACAATCCCATCTGCTTTAGCTATTTTTGCAAGGCAAGCAAACAAAGCAGCAAAAAAAGCAACTTGATGATCTAAATTGTTAGGGTGTCTTCTTTTACTTCGATCTTCGCTCATTCTCGAGCCAACCACACTTCCAACTAGAGCTCCAATTGGACCTAAAAAAGTAAAACCAACAAACCCGCCAATGATTCCGCCAAAAAGACTCATAAATTATATTTATTTATTTAAAAAATTTTTATAAATGATATTCTAATTTATAGGAGAAGAATATGTCGGAAAATAAAATTATATTGCCTGCTGTAGATTACTTAATAATTCCTGAAAAAGGCCACCCATATTTAGAAGGTCACCAATGCAATGAATGTGGTGCTATTTATTTAGGAGAAAGAAGTGTTTGTTCTAAATGCTTCGCAAGAAACAAAATTTCTAAAATTAAATTAAATGATACTGGGTCTCTATATTCTTTTTCTATAGTTTATAGATCATTTCCAGGAATAGATGTGCCATATATTTCTGCTTTAGTTGATCTTGATGGCGGCGGAACCATAAAAGGAAATCTTATTAATGTTGATCCTAGCCCCGAGAATGTAGAATTTGGAATGAAAGTAAAGATAGTTTATCGAGATGCGTTAGGAAGAAAGGATTCCGATGGTAACTCCTATTTAAGTTATTTTTTTGAACCAGCATAGATTTTAATTAAGAAGGAGATAGAGATGAGCGATGTATATGTTTTAGGAGTGGATATGATTAAGTTTGGGAGATTTCCGGATAGAACGGTCCCTAATATTGGTGCAGAAGCCGCTTTGATGGCCCTTGATGATGCTGGTCTAGGTATTAAGGATATGCAAGCAATGTACTGTGGTAATTTAGGTCAAGCGAACGCTATGGTTGGTCAAAGAATTCTTCAAGAAATAGGTCAAACTGGAATTTCAGTAGTCAACTGTGCAAATGCTTGTGCAACTGGAGCAACAGCGTTTAGAGAAGCTTGGATGTCAATAAAAGCTGGTATGTATGATGTCGTTTTAGCTGTCGGTGTCGAACAAATGGGTAAAGGACTTCTCGGAACTGGCGGTGGTGCAGATGGTATTCCTAAAGAAGGTTTAATTGGTTCAGGAACTATGCCATGTATATTTGCTGAAGCTGGGATGGAACATACAAGAGAATATGGAACTACATTTGAACAGTTTGCAAAAATTTCTGTCAAAAATCATCATCATTCAACTCTTAATCCAAAAGCCATGTATCAAATAGAAACACCAATAGATGATGTTATGAATGCTGAAATGATTTCTT
Source organism: SAR86 cluster bacterium (assembly GCA_028135785.1). Lineage (GTDB taxonomy): Bacteria > Pseudomonadota > Gammaproteobacteria > Magnimaribacterales > AG-339-G14 > CASICS01. Next base: position 28,794 of record JAOIHS010000007.1, on the reverse strand, counting down.
ATCCAAATACTAAATTAATGTGCTCTGTCAATGTTGATGGTTCTGCTGCAGCGGTTTTAGTTTCAGAAAAAAAAGCAAAAGAGTTGGGAATGGCAAGGGCTATCAAGGTAAGAGCGTCTGCCCTTGCAAGTGACCCTTATACGGATAGAGACTTGGTTATGCCTGATGTAAATGCATGTACAAGAATTGCAGCCAAACAGGCGTATGAGCAAGCGGGCTTAGGTGCTGAGGATATTAATTTAGTAGAATTACATGATTGCTTCGCTACAGCAGAAATGCTTCACTATGAAAATCTCGGGCTTTGTAAAGATGGGGATGCGGGGAAAATGATAGATGAAGGTCACGTAGGGCTTGGGGGTAAAATACCTGTAAACGTATCAGGAGGTCTTCTTTCTAAAGGACATCCTCTTGGAGCTACAGGAATAGCCAATATTTATGAAGTTTGTACTCATTTAAGAGGAGAAGCTGGTGCTAGGCAGGTTGAAGGAGCGAAAATTGGGATGACACATGTTATTGGTTTAGGAACAGCATGTGCAATACATATTCTCGAAAAACCTTAGTATGTTTTGTTAATAGGTATAACAGGAGATACACATAATAATTTATCTAATATATCTGAAATCTGTAGGTTGTTTAATTTTCATGAGGTCGAATTAGTTATTCACACCGGGGATATTACCTTGCCAAAATCTTTAAAAGCCTTTTCTGATCTTAATATGCCCCTTGTTGGTGTTTTTGGTAATAATGATTTCGAAGAAAAATCAGAGTTAATAAAAACTGCAAATAAAATAGGATTTAAAATTTATGAAGAACCTCATCTAATTAATTTAGATAAAGTAAAAATACTTATTTTTCATCACCCCGATATTATTAGTAGAGAACATATTAAAAAAGTAGATGCAATTTTTCATGGTCATACTCATCGCTTAAGACAAGAAATTATAAATAAAACATTAATATTTAATCCTGGTGAATGCGCTGGCTTGATGAAAGGGAAAAATAGAATTGGTCTTTATGAGACTAAAAATAATGAAGCAAAGACTATCTCTTTTTAGATTTTATAGGCCTAAAGTAAAGAACAATACTTACCAATAAAGCAACTAGTATAAAACCAATCATAGGTCTCAATAATCTATATGTACCATTTGATTCAACTATGACTAACTCCATAAGAAAAATAGAGAAAATAGGTGCAAGATCATTCTTTCCAGGCTCTTGAAACCAAACAGATCCAAATAATCCAAAAAGAATAGGTGTTAATAAAAAAATTACATATTTATTTTTAAAAAGATTTATAAAAATTAAGCATAAAATTATAAGAAAAATAAAATAAAGGAACCAAAAAAAAATCATCCAATAATCTCACTAAGAAACCGTTCAACTAAAATTTTATCTTTCAAAATAATCAAAAGATTATCTATATCATTTTCACTTTTAATATTTTTTAAAAGATTCATTTGTTTGTCTTTAAAAATATGAGAGGGAGGGATATTTTTTTCACTGGCTATTTTTTCTCTCCATAAAAATATCTTTTTTTCTTTTTGGCCTGCTTTTTTCAATTTCTTTAGTCTTGAAACATGCAAATCGTCGTTACCTGCATTTGCTTCTTTTCTTGATGCATCTAAAATTAAATTTAAATCATTCTTTTTAATAAGAATTTTCTTTTGTTTTTTATAAATTCCTATTAAATATTCAACGTCATCAGCTGCATATTGAAGCTGATCTTCTGAGAAGGGTCTTTTCAACCAATTAGAATTTGTTTCAGTTTTTAAAAGCTTTATTGGAAAATATGTTTCAACAATTGAGGCATAGTTTTTGATATCGCTTTTTGATATAAATTTTTCAGCAATTTGAATATCAAAAACGTTTGTAATCTTTATTCCTAAGGCCGTGAAGAGAACTGTCGTATCGCTTCTTGCAGAGTGAAAAATAACTAAGGTCTCTTTATTTTCTAAAATCTTCTTAAGAAAACTTAGATTTTTCATTCCGATACAATCGATTAGCAATATAGAATTTTCTGTGGCAATTTGAAGCAGGGATAATGTTGGATAATAAGTTCTTCTCCAATCAAACTCAGTATCTATAGCTAATATTTTTTCATCTTCTAATAAGTGCTGAATAAAATCTCTATCTTGATCTAAATCAATTAAATAAATTTCTTTTTTTCTCTTGAGTCTTAAAGCAATTCTTTTTAGAAATTTCATTATCTTTTTAATTTATCTTTTGCTTTATCAAAAAATTCTTCTTTTAAAGTAATTTTTATTGCTTCATTAAGTGTAATTTTTGGCTCAAAACCAGAGCTTGTTACCGCAGTATCGAATTGAGTATTTTTACAAAATTTTTCTACTCTAATAGAAGATATAGGAAATGAAGTTCTTGTTACAAAAGAAATAAAATCAGCAATTTTTCCAATTAGATAAGCTAAAAAATAAGGTATTTTAATTGTTAAAATATCTTGCTTATTTAATATCTCTTTAATAAGTTTTACTAAATTATTCATATCTAGATCAGGCTTGTCTATAAAATTATAAAGATGATACCCATTATTGAGATTTAGAGAAAAAGTAATAAAATCTACTAAATTTTCAACATATGCTATGGATTTTATGTTCTTTCCAGAGCCTATCATTGCAAAAAAACCTGAATTAATTTGATTGAATAAATTATAAATATTTCCTCTATTATTTTTACCGAAAACTGCAGTAGGTCTAATAATGATTAACTTTCTATTTTCAGGATCTCTTTGATACCAGTCTTGATATACTTTTTCTGCTTTTGCCTTTGATTTACCATAGTCATTGAAAGGCTTAATATCTCCATCTTCTCCAGTTTTTGGGCTTGCAAACCCATAAACAGCTACTGAGCTGGTAAAAACTATAGTGGTTATGTTTTTAGCTTCGGCAATTCTACAAATATTTTCTGCACCCTTTTCATTAACCTCGTAATATCTAGATGCAGGCTTTACATCATCTTTATGCTCCGCAGAAAGATTTATTATTATTTCACCCGTTACTTTTTCTTTGCCATCTAAAGAAGTAACATCAAAAAAATTATATTTAGTTTCGAAACCTTTGCTCTGAACAAGATCTAGTATCTCGAAAGAATAATTATTTTTTAAAAAAGTATTTGCTAAATTTTGCCCTATAAATCCAGAGCCTCCAATTATTGATATTTTTTTCATATACTAAAAAGATTGAATAATTTTATTAAGCTCCTTATCTATTAAATTCATACCATAATCACTTAAGTGGTCATCATCATAATAAAACGAACCGCTCTTATCTCCTATAAAGCATTTTTTATTACAGAGAATATTGTCAAAATCGTAAGATTTAAAATTTTTAGATTTAATATTTAAAAAGGCATTATCAGCGAACTCGTTAAGTTTATTGTTTTGATCTCTGTCTATGGAAAGATCTTGCAAGTAAGCAACAAGATCATCCGAATTAAGTTTTCTATAATAAATATCATTTGGATTAATTTTTTGTTGCGGGTATTGTGAAATTAAATTTACTTTCACTCCTATATCTGAATATCTTTTTATTGTATTTTTTAACCCATAAATAAAATTGTCTCTAGAGGTCTGCAGATTTTTTACGTCATTTTCCTTTCTTTTTAGAAATCTAATATCTTTTTTATTATAGTCCCCATAGGTGTAATAAGACCATCTGGATATAAGAATAATATTTTTTATATTATTATCCTTTATGAAATTAAATGTTCTCTCATTTAGCTTTTTACAATCAAATATTCCGCCATCAGGATCAAAAGTATTTATACCTAATAATGGTGGACATCCACTTAAGCCGGCAAAAAAACCTTTCTTTTTATTTTTTATGGAAAGTCTATCAAAAGCATTTAAATAAGTATTAGCATGACTATCCCCAGATATAAAAAAATCATATTTATTTTTATTCTCTCCAACATTGCAACCCCATTTTTTTATAAAATGCGAATCCTCAATTGCAAAACAATCTTCATTATCGTCTCTACTTAGAGACATTTTTATGTCGTTACTCACCTCAAATCTTTCATGGAAACCCAAATTTTTTATTGTTATAAAAGAAAAAGTAGAAAAAATTATTACACTTAAAAATATCGATTTTAAAAGAACTTTTTTAGATATTAGATCTCTATTCCTAAAAGGTGTCTCTATAAATTTCCAACTTAAAAATGATAGAAAAATACTTATAATTATCAATGCAATAAAACTATTTTCTTTTAAAGAGCCAAACGTATAAATTTTTGCAAAAGCAAAAATAGGTTGATGAAATAGATACAAACTATAACTAATTAGACCTAAAAAAACTAAAGGCTTAAGTGATAAGAACTTTCCTACAATAGTCTCCTTATCGGAAAAAAGAATTATTAGAAGAGCTCCTAAAACAGGATATAAAGTCCAAAGACTTGGAAAGGGAGTAGAGTCATCAAACTCTATAATTGAAAAAATGATTAAGACTGATCCTATAATTCCAAAACAATTTTTAAAAAATCTATTATCAATAATAAATATTTTTTTTTCTGATTTATAAAAAATAAAGATTGCAGCCAGAGAACCCACTAATAGCTCCCATCCTCTTGAAGGTAATAAATAGAAATTAGCGGTAGGATAGTTTAAAGCCCCCCATTGAGACAAACAAAGACTTAGTATTAATAAAATTGAAAGTGATGAAATTATAAAAAAAACTCTAGTTTTGTATAAAAGCAACATAAGCACTGGAAAAAATATATAAAATTGCTCTTCTAAAGCTAAACTCCATGTATGCAGTAAAGGCTTTAATTCGGATGGGCTGTCAAAATATCCGGCTTCTCTCCAAAAAAATATATTGGATGAAAAAAAAGTAGTGGCAAGAATACTTTCCGAAAAATTAGTTAATGCAATAGGCAGCATCCAAATCAATGCAAAGGGAATACATAAAAGCATTGTTAAAAATAATGCCGGAAGGATTCTCCTCGCTCTTCTTTCATAGAAAGAAGAAATAGAGAAAATACCTTTTTCTTGTTCTTTTAAAATAATATTAGTAATTAAATATCCGCTTATTACTAAAAATATATCTACTCCAATATAACCTCCAGATGCAAAAGCGAATCCAGCATGAAAAAAAATTACAGGAATTACTGCAATAGCTCTGAGACCATCTATTTCTTTTCTATAATTCAAAATTGATTAACGGTTTATTTAAAAAATTGAAAAATTTTATTTAAAAATTTTTTAAATAAAAAAAATTCTTCTCTTTTTATATTATTTTTCTTTAAAGCACGAATGATTTCTAGATTACCAAGGTAGATATTTTTTAAATTTTTTGTTGTAGCGCCTCCATATCTCATCTTAACTTTATAACCTTTTGAATATCTTGTTACAGAATTGTTACTAAGTAAGAATCTTGTCATCAAATCAAAATCTGAAGCAAATTTAAAATTTGTATCAAAATTACCTAGGTTCTCAAAGAGACTTTTTTTAGCGTAAAAGGTTGGATGCGGGGGAATCCAGCCAATACCCAATTTATTTACTTCGTATGAAGAAGAATGCCATTTTCTTATATTTTTCTTACCCGACAAGGATGTAAAAATTAAATCTCCATAAACAATATCAGTTTCATATTTTGTAAAATCATTAAAATAATCTTTAATGACATTTTCATTATAAAAAACATCGTCAGAATTCAAAAAGCCGATTACATCTCCTTCTGCTAAATTAATACCTTTATTCATTGCATCGTAAATTCCTTCATCCTTTTCAGAAATTATCTTGATAACATGCTTAAAATTATTAACTATACCTAGTGTGTCGTCAGATGATCCTCCATCTATTATTATGTGTTCAACATTTCCATAATTTTGAGAACTAACTGATCTTAGAGTTTCCCCTATAGTTTTCTCACTATTAAAGCAAACAGTAATTATAGAAAATTTCATTTTTCTTATTTTATATTTGAAAGGACATTATATTTCTTTTCAAAAATCTTATTATTCAAAATAGAAATCACGTATTTTGAAAATCTTGCTTTCCTCCCCAAGATAATATTATCTAAAACATCTAGATTTACTTCAGGAGAAGTTTTTATTTCTAAAACTGATTTGTCTGATTTATTAAAAGAACTTTCTTTGTAATGTCTAAACTTTATAAAAGTATCAAGAGTCACTCTAATTTTTTCGATCATAAAGTAATCCCTTGTATAGATAATTTCAGATACTGGTAAGCAAATTCCATATTTATTATCAAAATAACCATTCTTTAAATAAAAATCTTTCTTTAAAGGAAGAATTTCTTTGGATATTTTATACCTTCCTTCTGGTGATGAAATCTTTGTCTCAAGTAGATAATTTTCTTCATCATTATAAGATCTAATTCTTATTTTTTTTCGAGGGACTATCCCTTCTTCAGATTCCAGGAACATAGTTAATTTTGAATCATCAAAATAAATACTTTTTATCGATCTGCTGGGATATATCTTCTCTGCCTTTATTGATTTTAAAGAATCTAAAAAAGTAAGAACTTCGAATTTATTTAATGGAATTTTATCTTCAATTCTAAACATTTCTTGGGTAAATTATATTTGAATTTTTATCCTCAATTATTTTTAATTCTTCTCTTAAAAATTCTTTTATTTCTATATCTGAACCTCCAAATTCCTGTTTCTTATTAAAGGCTTCAAGATCAATTAAAACATTTTTTGTTTCTAATTTTTTTATTGTGGACATAGAAGAGTCTTTTGAAGACAAGCCTTTATTTGAATTTTCTATTAAGATATTTTCACCATTAAAAATTGACTTTTCTCCAACTGAAATAGCCTTATCCAGACAATTTATAACTTGCATATCTATAATAGAATAATTTCCAAAACTAAGATCTAAACAATCATTTCTTGCATTTGATACAAAAAGATTATTAATTCTTATGTCAGAAAAATCCATATCCAAACCATCTGATAAAACCTTGTCAACTCTAGCTTCATTTATAATTCCAGATGAAAATACGATATTTACAAGATCTTCGCATCCTCCTCCCTCAGCATAAATGGAAGAATTTAAAAAGTTAACTTTATAAAAGTTTAAACATCCAGTGAGTCCATTTTCATTTATTCTTGATTTAAAGTTCTTTGAAAGCGGTTCTTGAGAAATGCCATAAAAATTTATTTTTAAGTTTTCCAATTTTACGTCTTTAATTAGAACCCAGTCACTTTTTTTTGATTGACGAAAAGTGATTATTCTCTTTATTTTATCGAATTTAGTGTTGATACCTGTTGAGGCAAGTATTTCTATATTATTTTCTAAAGAAATAATTTGAATTTTTGAGCTCTCTAAATCTTCAATGCTTTTAAAAAAGGCTTTTTCTTTATTGATTGGTCTTGAAGAAATTAACTCCTCTAAGGCTTGATCATCTATATCAATGTTTGAACATACATTTTTTTTGTTACAGTTTTGAAAAATAATATTGTCATTATTTTTTAATTTTCTTGCTTTTATATAATTTCCCTTAGGAAAAATTGTATGAAAGTTATTTATAAACTTTATTTCAGAATTTTTTGTTATTAGTTTTTTTTCATTAATAGATTTTTTATATTTTGAAAGTTCGTCAATATTTCTAATTACAGTATTAATTATTGAATTCAAATTTACTAAAGAAATATTAATTCCACGTAAGTTTAATTCTTTTTGAATCTGAGCTAAATCGATATTTTTTACTTTTAATTTTACTCTTTCAAAATCTTCTATATTAAATATTTGAATCCATTTTTTATAAATTGATTCATTTATTGATCCAGACAAATTATTTTTTAAATATATTTTTTTAAATTTAAGATTGCCATCGTAATAAATTGGTTCGAATGTGGCGGTATAAGAATTCCAATAAAATTTTCTATTGTGCGGCCTTAGAGAATGATATCCATTCATGGAATTAATTAAAATTTCATAATTCATCCAATTTTTAAAAGAACTTTTATTCTCCTGAGAAAGTTTTTTTAAGTCAAGGCTGATTCCAAGATTCTCTTGAGATGCAAAATTCATATAGATAGACTGAAGAATTGAAAAAGATTTAAGAGAAATTAATTTTTGATTTATACCTTTTGAAATCCATGATTTGTTTTCTTGTCTAGAAAGAGATATGTTTTCTAGGGTAAATGGCTCTCCATAGGATGTGTCCCAAATAAATTTTTCATCTCCTTCAAATATTGGGCCCTCTGTTCTATTTAAATTTTCTAAAAATTCTTTTGAAGAAGCTTCCTGAAAAATAAACTCTGTAGATATTCCATTAAATTCTGCACTAATCAGTCTACTTCTTGGCGATAAAAAACCTAATTTTTTTATTAACAAAGAACCTAATAACTCTTCTAATTTCCCTCTGGTCTTGGGTAAAAATAAATTAAAATTTATTATTCCTGCAAGATTTCCTTCCTCTAGTTCTATTTTTAAACTATGAACTAAATTACCTTTTAAAAAAGAAATATGATCTTTTAGATCTCCTAATTGTTTAAGACGGATTGGAAATGAACAAGACCCAAACTCATAAAATATTGTTATAGATCCTTTAAATTTTTTTTTGAGATTCTCAGGAATTTGATATGAGGGATGGGATATTATTTTAAAACTATTTTTTGCCCACCTTTTTGAATTCAATGTATTAATTTTTAATGATTTGATAGACGAAAGCTTCATAAGTTTTTCGGTATATTGACCTTGTTCAAAATCACACGCGCTTTGCAACCCAATAGAAAAGAAAAAGAAGAAGAAAGAAATTGTGAGATATTTTAGCTTTAATTTTTTAAATAAATTAAAAAAAAAGATCATTAAAAAGTGTTGTAATGCATGGAGCTTACATATTCTTGATCTTGATAAGATTCTGCTAAATTTATCAAAGCATCTTTGTCTAATGATGCCAGTCTATAAATATAGTTTTGATTGTCTTTAGAAAAACCAATCATGTGAATATTATCTTTCAGTTCATTAATTGGTGAAGTAGAAATTATCTCTAACGTGATCATTTCGTTACCTTCATTAAAAGAAGAGGAGTATAGAGATTTTGAATATAATTTCTTCATAGATATATCTACAAAGTGAATTGCTAAAATTATGGAGCATACTGAAATGAGCAATAAAGTAGCCCATCTAAAATCGACAGAATATGAAATTCCTAGTGTTATTAAGAAGAAGAAAACTACTAATTCGAACGGTGATTTAACAGGATTTCGAAATCTTACAATTGATAAGGCGCCAACCATTCCAAGAGATAGAGCAATATTTCCTGAAATAACTGAAGTCACAATATAAGTAACCAAAGGCAGGATCATAAATGTAGCAAGCTGAGGATAACTTCTTGCCCAGGATTGGCCAACAATTAAAAGAATTGTTCTAAATAAGAAGCCAGCAATAGGTAAAAAAATTAACCCAATTAACTCAGGAATATTATTTAAAATAGAATTAATCATATATGCTTAAATATTATATCTTAGCTTATCAATATAAATTTAATTTAAATTAAAAATGATAAAAAAATTAATTATTCTTCTCATTGGGATAATTTTAGGAGGCTACTTGCAATGGAGCAGCCCTTCGCTACTAATTGAATTGAAAGATGATCTTAAATCTTTAAAAAATATCTTTATAAAAAAAAATCATGGCTTGGAGTCTTGTACTTTAGAGTTTATTAACATCAAAGATTTAAGCAAAAATGATTCAATCATTATAGTTATAGGTCATGCCTATAGCTTGATGAATGAAGAAAATATTAAAAAATCAATCATATTTAATTTTATTGAAAAAAATTCTTTATTGATAGATGAGATTGTCTTTACTGGAGATATTTTTTTTAATCCTTCCAGAAAAAAATGGAAAGATTTGTTAAAAATTTTAGAAGAAAGAAATATTAGTATAGAAATATCTCCTGGTAATCACGACTTAGGAATTGGAGATAATAGTAAAAAGGATATTTTCTTTGACGTTTTTAAAAAAAATTATCCAATCACTAAAAAGTTAGAGAAGAATAATTATTCCCTTTTTATAAATTCTTTAGAAAGCCCGGGCATGATTAATAAAGAAGATTTTAAAAGCCTTACAGGAAAGGAAGTGAATAAGCTTTTTATATATACCCATAATATAATGAGACCTTATCCTTCAGAAATATCTAACTCTAATGAGGGTTTAGCGCAAAATTTTGACCCACTATTTAACTATAAAATAATTAAAAAGAAATCGAAGAATATTAATGAAGTAATAGTTTTTTCTGGAGACACCGGAGCCTTTAAATATCTTCCTAGATTCGAGTGTTTAGAAAAGGATAATATAAAGTTCATATCTTCAGGAGTGGGAAATTTAGAAGGAGACATATTTATTTCTATTATTAATGGAAAAATTTATGGATTAAATTTCTGAGGCTTAGCTAAAACCATAGGAATTTTATAAAAGTATTTTGCATAAATAAAACCAGAAAGTTGCATAAATAATCTTCCTGACAAGATAGCAATGGCAGCTCCAATAATTCCAAAATCGCTAAAAATATACATCAATATGACTGTGCCTATTACAGAAATAGCTTCTATTAAAGTAATAGAAAAGTAATCTCCTATATTTCTTAAGAAATGCAAAGAAAAATTACAAACTGATTGAACTAAAGATGAAATAAAGAATATAAAAATTACTTCTTTAATATTAGGCAACTTATTAAAATTTATAAATTCAGAAATAAGGTTCAAGCCAATAAAATAAAATAAAGTCATTAGTAATAAAGCTATTGAAAATGAGAAAGCTACTGATCTTTTGTGAAGATCATTAGCCAATTGAAATTGATTATTACTGTAAAAGCTTGAAGCTTTAGCATAATTCAATACAAGCAAATCATTATGAATCATTAGAGGCGCAAGAACTCTGTTAGCTACGCCAAACACTGCCAAGGTAACCGGTCCAAAAAATAAATTTATGTATATTTCGTATATGCTTGGTGCACCACTAGAAACTAGTACTGAAGGTAAAAATTTTATACCAGTTTTGTGAAAAGAAAAATATGTCTTCAAAGAGAAGTTTTTCTTTAAACCTCTAAAATCATAATTTATTAAACCTACAATTACTGTAAAAACGGAAGAAATAATTAAAAGGTTAACCAAAATTCTTATATCGTAATTTGAAGGCTCAATGTTGAAGTAAACAATTAAAACAAGCGGTAAGAAAAAGAAATTCCTTCCATTTCCTTCCAACATAAAAGAGGTTAAACCTAATTTTTGTTTACAATTAAAATAATTATATAAATTAAATTGAATTAAATAAGTTACAACCAAAATACTAAAGAAAGGAACATACCAGAATGTTTCGTTTATTGAATCTGGAAAAAAGAAAAAAATTGAATTAATTAAAAGAAAAAAGACTAAACTTATTAGTAAACATGGAATGATAGATTGACTTAAAATTGCTTCTTTTTTCTCAATTGGTGCCTTTGAAAATTCAGGTATTATCGCTGCAAAGATGCCTAGACTAGCTATTATGCTTGTCATCCTAGCTAAGGAAATTATAAAATAAAAGATTCCAAGATTTCTTGCATCTAAGATATCAATTAATAAAAATGTAACTGTAATACTAAAGACTAATCCAAGTCCTCTTATACTTAGTGCAAGTGAAAGTCTCTGAAGGGCATGATTATATTTTTCAAGAAAATTATTTAAAAAGTTCATTTAGCTATTTCGCTAATAAGGTTATGGCTTCCCTAAATGAACTGACATCCATATAAGTTTTGTAGTCTTCAAAGTTACTAATAAGTGAATTATAAAATTCTTCATCTTCAGCAACCTTTAGTAATGCTCTACTCCACCCCAATAGATTATCAGGCTCTATACAGAGACCATTCACCATCTGCCTAATTAAATATCCTTTAGAGTTAACTTTATCAGAAGCTATTACAGGCACAGACATAGCTACAGCCTCGCTTACAACTAAACCCCAAGGCTCTGTAAAACTTGGTAACAATAATGCTTTAGACTTGTTTAGCTCCTTAGATATTTCTAAAGAATTTTTTACTCCCATAAAAATATTATCATCTAAGCCTAGTTCTTTTGCTCTAATTTTGAGCAATGATAGCTGAGGACCATCGCCTATCATTTTTAGCTTCAATTTAATTTTTTCTTTAGAAGGAGTCTTCAAATATCTTTGATAAGCTTCAAGTAAAAAATAAAGGTTTTTTTCTTCACTCATCCGCCCTACATATATAAATTGATCGGGGTTTTCTTTTTTATTTAAAATTTCTTTTCTAAACTTAATTGAATTAAAAGTATTAAGCCCAAAGGTAGTTCTTGGTTTATTTTTTATGCTCAAAAAATCAAAATAAGCTGCCGATTGAGGACTTGAACATAAAGCACCGGAAAAGGGAATTAGAAAAAAAGCTTTAACTATTTCTTTGAATATATTCCTTTCTCTATCAGAAAAGTTTGTATCAAACATTGCAAAGACTTTCTTTCCACCTATTCTCTTGAGGATCACTCCAATAAAAATTGAAGGGTGATAACTTCTAATATTCCCACCAATACCTATAAATATTTTTTCTTCTTTTCTACGCAATAATTCAATAAAAAGTTTAATTTGGATTTTTAGAAAAGATATATCTTCAACTTTTTTATCAGGAAATAAGATATGAATATTATTAATATTTGTAGAGTTAGCTTTTTGTATTTCTTCATACCCGTCATCAAAGGAACCGACTGAGAGGAAATTAGCTTTATCCTTTATAGATTCAGCTTTATCAAGATGATAGGGCAAATATGAAGAAAAAATTAGAAGAATGTTCTTTTTGTTGTCTTTCATTTTGCTTATCTATCAGCCTTTTACTAAAATATTTTTTACAAGATTCTCGATTTTACTTTTAAAAGAATCAAAGGAAAATTCATCTGAAATATAGGAATTTGACCGCCTCATCATATTCTTTGAAATTTCAATATTTTCACTAGATTTTTTAATGGAATTGGTAATATTTTCAGTTTTTACTTCCTCAAGAATAATTCCTCTTTCATTAGAAAGTAAATTCTTTATTTCTCCAACATCAGAAGAAATACAAAGACTTCCAAACCTCATTGCTTCAACCAAAGATAGTGGAAGAGATTCTGATTTATAGTAGCTAGGAAGTATAAAAATATTTGTACTCATTAATTTATTCCATTTGTCATCACCTTTTAATAAACCGCAAACCTCTATATATTCTTTTTTATTTGCAGTAACTAAAGCATTTTTTAACCTTGGTGAAATATTTCCTAAGGTTATTCCGCCTATCCAAGCTTTAAAAGAAATATTTGTTTTTTCTTTGAGAGAAATAACTGCTTCAATATATTCTACTATCCCCTTTTCTTCTATTAAGTTTGACATATAGCCAATATAAATTTCCCGACCAAAATTATTTATTTTTTTTTCGATCTTTTTCTCATCGTAAAGAGAATCTGATTCTATTGGAAAAAATCCACCCACAGTAGTGGCTTTAAGAGTCCCTTGAGAAAAACAAGGGCAGGGTTTATTTATATCTAATTTTTGATATAAATTTTTTAATTGATTTTCCATAACAGGCCCTAAGACAACCCAATGATCTACTTTAGAATATAGTTTTCTTAAAATAAATTTTTCTACCAAGTTTAATTTATTAAAAAAAATTTCTATATCTGATCCAACTAAGTGACAGATAAGGTTCGAATTAGTAATGTAGGAAAACGAAAGAACAGGAAAGTCTCTCAACCAAAAACTTATTCTTGTCCTGTGAACTAGAAGATAAAAAACTTTTTTATTTTTATCAAAAATTAAAATATAAACTAGATTAAATGTAAATAAAACCCACTTAAATGGAAATAAAAAATCTTTATAAGGAAAATTTATTTTACTAATTTTAAAATTTTCTTTAAGAGAATCATAAACACCATTAAGCGTTTGCATTTGACCTGTAAGAGGGCCATCAAAAGAACCACATAAGTATATTTTCATTTAAATTTATTTATCAAACCAATTTTTATTTGTTTTATACCATTCAATAATTTTTGGTAGATCAGATATAAGATTTTTTTTAGGCATCCAACCCAGATTTCTCAGTAAATTATCATTGACTGCATATCTTGAATCATTGAAAGGCCTGTCTTCAATAAAATTTATATTATCTTTAGTGTCATTAGGCCTGATTAGTAAATTAATATTATTGGCAACCTCTAAGTTAGTTAATTCTAAATCTGAGGCAATATTGAATATATTTCCTGGAGTAAAGTTATCTAGAATAGTTTTTAAAGCTACTGCAAAGTCTAAAGCTGAAAGATAGTGTCTTTGATGTTTTCCATTTCCTTGAATCTCTAAAGGTAACCCATCTAAAGCTCTCAAAATAAATTTAGGAATAATTTTTTCAGGATATTGTCTTATGCCATAAATATTATTTGCTCTCACTATATTTATTGGTAGTTTAAAAGACCTAAAATATGCTTGAGCTATCATTTCAGCGCCTGCTTTTGTAGCAGAATATGGATTGGTAGGATTTAAAGGATCTGTTTCAGAAAACTTAGAGTTGATATTTTCACCATAAACTTCATCCGTGCTGACATGAATGATTCGTTTAACCTTATTTCTTTTACAGGCCTCTAAAAGAGTATGAGTTCCTAAAGTGTTTGATCGTGTAAAGATTAATGAATCGTCAAAGGAATTTCCAACATGACTCTCTGCAGCTAAATGAAGAACCAAATCTAAATCTTTAGTTATCGACATGCAAGTTTCAAAATCATTAATATCTGTTTGCTTAAAAGAATGATTTTTATTTATAAAATTCTCGGGTATGTTCTTTTTATTTGCAGCATAAGTCATCTTATCTAGAATGGTTATTTTTGCTTCGGGATAAATTGAATTAAAGTAATCGTAAACATGAGACCCAATAAAGCCTGCGCCGCCTGTAATCAAAATACTTTTATAATTCATTTTTTAAATCAATTTTTTTGTATTAAGGGTTTTCGTTGCTTTGTAATGATTGCTATAAATATAAAACCCGAAAACCATAGCTAGCAAAGGAAATGAAGGTGGAATAGAGGTGTTCATTAAAATGAATAATAAAAAAGTTTCTGAAAATCTACTATAGGTCCCATCTTGAAATTTTATAAAAAGATATCCTAAAAGTATTAATCCAAAAATTCCGAACTCAAATACTATTAATCCAAAAAAAGACATTATAGAGCCGCCCGAACCATACCAAAAAATTCCATTCCAATACTCAGCTAAATAACTATAGGTTTCTGACCATTTGTGAAAGCCTACCGGAAGAAGATCGTTCACCAAGGCTCCTTGCAAAGGGAAAATAACATGTGAAATTCTATCATTGATACTTTCATCAATTAATAATAAACCTATGAATCGGGGCTCCTCAAATAATAAATCCACTAACAGAAGAACTCTTGTTTCTGGGAACAAATAAATAAATATAGGTGTGCTTAGTAAAATAAAAATAAGAGCCACAGCTAAATTTTTTAGATTAATTCTATGCATTAAGAAAGGTATTGTTAATAATAAAAATAGAAGAACCATTGTAGATCTAGATAAAAAAATAATTGCTAAAAGATTAACTATCAATAATATTTGTACTTTTTTTGGAGGGTTAAATTCAAAATTAATTAAATAAAGAAAAGAAATAAAATATAAATAAATAGCAAAATAAGTTGGTTCAGGAGTTAAAGAAGGTACGCCTCTTACAAGAGTAGATTGATTTGAAAAAGTCTGATCTCTTGATGCAACAATACCTGATACCACTGCAGGATCTATATATGCCTGAAATATTCCAACGAGAATATAAATGATATTTATATTCATAAAAATTTTTAGAGGAAACTCTCTTTCTCTTAGATAAAACATAAAAGCTACAAAACAAATAGCAAATCCTAAGTAAGATAAAATACCTCTAATAGCAATAAAACTAGAGATTCCAGTAGCTGATAAATCTGATAAAAAAAGCCACCCAAATAAACCCATTATTGGAAGAGCAAGAGGATATAAAAATAAGATAGGAACTTTTTTTCTAAAAGTCGTTAAAAGAAAAAGAGAGCCAAATAAAAGAGGCCATATTTGTGAATCTCTCCCATTAGTCCCAAAATTTACCCATGGAAGTAAGGAAAAAACAATAAAGAGAGACGCAATAGTCTCTACCAAATTAAATTGAAGATAATTTTTAATTTTCATTTATTTTCTTGAATAAAGCTAATAACTTTTTTTGGCAAAATAAATTTAAGAGAGATTTTTATAATTTCATAACTAATCTTAAATATATAGAAAATTAATTTATAAAAACTCCATTCATTTTTTAAAACAACTTTCATATTGCTTGCTGAAGATTTTATTCTGCTAGTATCTGATATTCCCCCAGATTGAAAAATAGATACATTTTGATTTAATATTTTTATTTTTGATCCAGCATTAATTGTCTGATAAAAAAATTCAAAATCTGCACTTATTTTATTATCGATGTTGTATAGGTTTTTTAACTGGAATATTCTTTTAATCAAAACGGATTGATGAATAAATCTGGCTCCCTTCCAAATTTTATTTAACGCTTTAACTTTTAATTCCTTCTTAAAGTTTCTATATGAAATGACTGTATCTCCTATTAAGAGATCATAATCATTTGTGGAATGCTTTTTAAAAACGTCATTTAAAGATTTGTCATTGAAATATGTATCTCCTGCATTCATAAAACTTAACCATTCTCCCCTTGCTAGTTTTACGCCTTTATTCATTGCATCATAAATTCCCTTATCTTTTTCTGATACTAAGATATCTATATTTTCAGAATATTTATCCAATACTTCTAAGCTTCCATCAGTCGAGCCTCCATCTATTATGATGAGTTCTTTATCTTTAAATGACTGATTTGTGATGCTCTCCAGAGTTTTTTCTAAATCCTCTTTTCGATTTAAAACAATGGTTATTATTGAAACTATTGGAGAGTTCATTGTTTTTGAATAATTATTTTCTTACTTGAGGGTAATTATTACTGTACCACTTAAAAGTTTCTTCTAAGCCCTCATCTAGAGAAATATTATGCTTCCAACCTAAAGATTCTATTTTTGAAACGTCCAAAGCTTTTTTTATAGTGCCGTCTGGTTTGTTAGTATTATAAATAATTTCACCTTTAAAACCGGATATTTTAGTTAATTTTTTTACTAGCTGTTTTATAGATATATCTTCACCTGTGCCTATATTTATATGAGATAAAGAAGGTTTTGTAAATTTTGAATAAACCTCTTTTTCCAAACTCATGATAAAAAAAACAGCATTTGCAAGATCATTAACATGTAAGAATTCTCTTTGAGGGTTTCCTGATCCCCATATTTCTACTGAATCCAAATTATTTTTTACAGCATCAAAAAATTTATTTATTAAAGCCGGAATTACATGTCCATTTTCTAAATCAAAATTATCTTCTGGACCATAAAGATTGGTTGGCATAATACTTCTGAAATCTGTTTTAAATTGTATGTTGTATGCCTCAGAAAGCTTTATGCCAGCTATTTTGGCAAGCGCATACCATTCGTTGGTTGCTTCTAGCTTTCCTGACATTAATTGATCTTCCTTAATTGGATTTTGTGTTATTTTAGGATAAATGCATGAAGAGCCTAAAAATAAAACCTGATCAATATCGTAAACTTGGCTTTCTCTTAAAAGATTTGATTGTATGTATAAATTATCAATTAGAAAGTCTACCGGATATTTAGAATTTGCTCCTATGCCCCCTACCTTAGCTGCAGCAATAATAACCTTATCTATTTTATTTTTTTTAAAAAAATTAGAAACTTGATTTTGACTTGTTAAATCAAGATTAGTTCTATCTTCAAAAATGATATTTTTAAAACCTTTTTCTTCAAAGCATTTTTTTATCGCTGAGCCGACCATGCCTTTGTGTCCCGCTATAAAAATATTATCTTTTTGATCTAATTTCATAAAAACCAGGTTATTTAATTCTTTTAATTAATTTCTAGTTTGGCTATTTTGAGGTCTTCTTCAATCATTTCTTTACACATTTCTTCTATAGATATTTTTGGTTCCCATCCAAGATCTTTTTTTGCTTTTGATGCATCTCCCAGTAAGCTTTCTACCTCTGTCGGTCTAAAATATCTTGGATCAACTTCTACAATTACGTCTCCCTCTTTTAAAAAATTATTTTCTTTATCTAAACTATCGATAATGCCTATCTCACTTTTTTCTTTTCCTTTGAAAGTAATGTTTATACCAAGGTTTTTAGCTGACATTGTCACAAAATCTCTTACAGAAATTTGTTTTCCTGTTGCAATAACATAATCTTTTGGAGACTCTTGTTGAAGCATCATCCATTGCATATAAACATAATCTTTAGCATGCCCCCAATCTCTTAAAGAATCTAAGTTTCCAATATAGAGACATTTTTCAATTCCATAATTTATTCTAGCTAATCCTCTAGTAATTTTTCTAGTTACAAAAGTCTCTCCTCTTCGAGGTGATTCGTGATTGAATAATATTCCATTACAGGCATACATTTGATATGCCTCTCTGTAATTAACTACACTCCAATACCCAAAAAGCTTTGCAACTCCATAAGGAGATCTAGGATAAAACGGGGTAGATTCTCTTTGAGGAGACTCTTGAACCATTCCATATAGCTCGGAAGTAGAGGCTTGATAAAACTTTGTCTTTTTTTCTAAGCCACATTGACGGATTGCTTCTAGAAGCCTTAAAGTTCCTAATCCATCAACTTGCGCAGTGTACTCTGGCATCTCAAAGCTAACAGCTACATGAGATTGTGCGCCTAAATTATATATTTCATCAGGAGAAATTTTCTGAACTAGACTGGTAATGTTGGAAGCGTCTGTTAAGTCACCATAGTGTAAAATTAACTGCCTTGAATCAATATGAGGATCCTCATATATATGATCTATTCTCATGGTGTTTAAAGATGATGATCTTCTTTTGGTTCCATGCACCTCATAACCTTTACTTAAAAGTAACTCCGCTAAATAAGACCCATCTTGTCCAGTAATTCCTATGATTAACGCTTTTTTTCTATCTTTCATGTTTTAATCCCAGCATTTCCTTTTTATGGAAAAATTATCAAAAATCTTTTTTTGCTCTTTTATATAAATTTGCTCTAAGTTTTCTATTAGAAACTTTGAATTTTCCATCATTTTAATCAATTCAGGCTCTTTATTGATTATTTTTATTAAATTATTAGCTAGAGATTCTGGATCTTTAAGATTCATTAGTAAAGCAGAGTCTTTTACTTGATCTCTAAGTCCTGGAAGATCTGAATATAAAACTGGGCAGTTATTTAGAAAAGCTTCATAGGGAGGTAGATTAGTTGGCCCGAAATAAGTGGGCATTACCAAAGCTAATGCTTGTTTATAGAGGCATGACAATTCATTATTATCAACAAACCCTATATATTTGACAGAATCTTCTAGGTTCATTTTCTTTATATTTTTTAAAATATACTCAAGATTTCCTTTGTCAGATCCAGAAAAAATAGCATTTATTTTATAACCCTTATCTATTAAAATTTTTATTCCTTCTAATATATATATATGATTTTTATGAGCCCAAAATTGTGCTGGATAAAAAATGTAATCCTCTTTTAATAAATATTTAGTCTTTATGTCTACATTGATATTAGTTGAAAATTCTTTTTGGCTGTAATTATTATCTGACGGAAGAACAGGCAAAATAGTAATTCTGTCTGCGTCAATATTGAATTTCTTTATCAAATTCTGTTTGCCCATCTCAGACTCAACAATTATATTTATTGCTTTTGGTAAAACCTCATTAAATAAAGCTTGTCTTGATTCGAATTCTCCATAAAAACTTACTTCAGGAAACTCGGGGTGATCTAAGTGACATAAGTCCCAGAGTGTATAAACAAAATTATGAGCTTCAATCTCTCTTGCTAAAGGGGATGATGAGACGAAGTAAACAAGATCAATTTCATATTTAGCAAAAACTGCATCTAATTTTAGCGGTCTATTTAATGTTAAAAATTTAATATATTTTGAAAATCTATTTGCTTTTCTTACGTATGACAATAACTTATTTATAAAACCATATTTTATATAGATCACTTCAATATTTTTATCTTCAAAGAAATGAAGATTTTCTTTAATGGTAGTAAAAATTTTAAATTTATATCTTTTATCTGAGCTCTTAATTAAGTTTAAAATATTTGAAAGCGAACATTGAAATGCCCCCCCAGAATCTAATTTATTATCTATAAATAAAGCTATATTCATTTTAATTAATTATTCTTTTTACAAACAAAAGTGACATTCCATGTATCTTCGTCTATTTGATTATTAGGTTCCATAAAAGGGCATGAAAATATCAGCTCTAAGTCATTATCATTCAAAAAACTTTTTAGTTCCTCTTGAAAAAAATATCTTAGCTTGTGAAATTCTGAAAAGTCATCTACCTTTTTTTCATTCTCAAAAATTTTAAAATCAAATCTTAGATCGACACTTTGAATTTTTTGATCAATCTTTGTTTGAGATACTCTTTCGATTCTTTGATTTCCCTTTGATCCAGTTTTTTTTCTTGTGGGAGAATAATTTTTAATAACTGAATCTCCATTCCAAAAATCAAATATAAAGACTCCATTTTTATTTAGCATTGCATGTATATTTTTGAAGAATTTATCTAAGTCTTTTTTTAAAACTAAATAATTTATAGATGAAAACATAGTCAGGATTGCATCGTATTTTTTCTCGATCCTATCAATATTCTGAAAAGACTCTTCATAAAAGTCTATCTCTAAACCTTTTATACTAGCGTTAGCTCTAGCGATAGTTACCATTTCTGCAGATATATCACTTCCTGCTACATCGTAACCTAATTTTTTTAACTCAATAGCGTGAAGACCCGTTCCACATCCTACATCTAATATTATTTGAGTATTAGATTTAGAAAATTTTTGAAGTAAATTATTAATAAAATTTATTTCTTTTTGATAATCCTTATCTAAATACAAAAGGTCATAAAAAGAGGCATATTTTGCAAATTTCATCTCTTTTTGCATTTTACAAGAGGCTATCGAGTATCATTTTAAAATTAGTAGATACATAATCTAATTCTTCAGAAGAAATATCAGGCCCTGTTGGAATATAGAACGATGCTTTAGCAGTTAAGGAAGCATTAGGGCAATCTTCAGGTCTAGTCATTCCTTTTTTAATAAAAATTTGTTGCAAGTTAAAGGGAACAAATCCTGATCGAGTCTCTATTCCTTTTTCACCCAATCTGTCACAAATTTCTTGTCTTGAGTTAAATAGCTTTTCATTAGGATTTAAAACCATGTGGTACATCCAATAGACATTTTTTGCGTAGTTTTTTTGCTGTGGCAGATTTATCACATCTGAATAATTTTTGAACTCTTCATTATAAAAATTCGCTATTTCTATTCTCTTATTAACCAAAAAATCTGCATTTTTAACTTGCTCACACGCTAAAGCTGCTTGAAGATTAGTAAATCTGTAGTTAAATCCAATATCTTTGTGTTGAAATTTATCCTCATCTCCAAAAGCAAGAGATTTAATATTCCTAATTTTATCGTTCAATTGAGAATCATTTGTAGTAACTATCCCCCCTTCTCCAGAAGTTAAAATTTTATTAGCAAAAAAACTAAAACTTCCAGCAGTTCCAAAACTTCCAACTTTCTGACCCAAATATTCTGCCCCATGTGATTCAGCGCAGTCTTCAAATATAGGGATATTTCTATCTTCCGCAACTTTCATTATCAAGTTCATATCTACTGGATGACCAAATAAATGAACTACAAGAATTGCTTTGGTTTTATCATTAATTTTTTTATTTAAATCGTCTATATTCATATTTAAAGTATCTAAGTCTATATCTACAGGAATAGGAGTGGCACCTGTATACATCACCGCAAAAAACGTTGCCATATTAGTAAGCGAAGAAACTAGAACTTCATCACCTTTTTTTAATCCATAAGCAGCTAAAGGTAGATGAATTGCCGCCGTTCCGCTACTACAGGAAATAGCATATTTGGAGCCGCAAAATTCTGCGAAACTTTCTTCAAATTCAGGAATATATTTTCCAAATAATCCAGAGATAGCCTTATCATTTAATGCATCCAAGATATTCTCTTTAGCTAACTCACTGAATAATGGCTTTGAAACAGGAACTTTCATAGACCTTTTTCTTTATATTTTATCAAAGGAACCTCTAGTCTATAGGTATCACTTTCATAATCTTTTCCGGCTCTAGGACCTTTGGTTAGAATAAGAAGATTAGAGTCTTCATTTCCTTCAAAGGCATGAGATTGAAAGGGTTCGCTACAAACAA
Source organism: SAR86 cluster bacterium (assembly GCA_028135785.1). Lineage (GTDB taxonomy): Bacteria > Pseudomonadota > Gammaproteobacteria > Magnimaribacterales > AG-339-G14 > CASICS01. The sequence goes on along the minus strand of JAOIHS010000007.1, from coordinate 6,498 downwards.
AATCTCCTTTAGTTAAAAATTCTTCAACTGCATCCTCATTTGGTTTTTTTGATACATACCTCACCTCCCCTTTTAAAACGTAATTCCATTGAGTTGTTTCTTTGTGATAGTGGTTTGCCCTAACGGCACCTTTAGTAAAAGTTATCAAAGTTACAGCATCTATCTCAATACCTGCAAGAATATCAATTATGTCTCCTCTATCATCCGAGAAAACTGGTTTTATTATTTTTTTCATATTATTTTTTTAGTTGAGGAATTAAAAACTTTTTTTCTAGGAAGCTTAATTTTTTAACTAGATATTCTGAGATATTCCATGGCAAGATAAGTAAGTGAGTAACCTCCTCTTCTATTTCATCATCATGCTTAATAGGAATCATAGATCCAGGAGCAAATTTACCTATTTTTAAATTTGAAGTATCAACTAAATATGAAATAGAAGTTTCATTCAAATCACAGAAATTTAATAAAGTATTACCTTTTGTTGCGGCCCCCACTCCGACTATTTTACCTCCTTCTAAAAGAATATTTGATATATCTTTTTTTAATTCTTTTTTCATAGTAAAAATATTTTTCATAAAACTCTCATAAGTCTCGATATCAAACAAACCGAATAGATTTTCATTTTTTATAGCTATATTAACTTGAGAATCTTCTTTTATTTCTTTCGAAAATTTTTGACAATAAACTCTCAACGATCCACACATATAGTCTATATTTTCCAGTTTAACAATCTCCAACCCATATTGATTTAAAATAACTTTTAAAGATTTAACGCTAAAATAATGAACATGCTCATGATAAATTGTGTCAAATGCGTTTTGTTTTATTAAATCCAATAAATAGGGCACCTCAAATACAAGCAAACCATCTTCAGATAATAATTCTGTAACTAGATCTAATACCTCTCTTATGTCGTCTGTGTGATTAAAAACATTAGCACTTAAAATGCAATCGGCTTTATCTTGAAAATTAATATGATGTTTTAAATCTTTATTAAAAAATTTATTTATTGTTTTTATACCTTTTTTTAAGGCAATATCTGAAATATTTTTTGATGGCTCTATTCCTAAAATATTTGCAAACCCCCTTTCGAAGAATTTGCTTAATAAAGTCCCCACGTTACTTCCTATATCGATAATAAGTGAATCCTCTTTAAAGGGTAAATACTCTAAAACAGAATCTGAAAACGACTTGAAGTGACCTTCAGACACGACAGAATTTGAAGAATCATAACTATATTCATATCTTTGATATCTTTCTTCCGGGGAAACATAAAAACTTGTGAATACATGATTACATTCAAGGCACATAGACAACTGAAGTGGGTATGAAGGAAGATCTATACCTTTAAATTTTTCTGGAATAAAAGTGTCGGCAGGAGGATGCTCTCCTAAATCAATAATTTTTTTTAATCGATCGCTTTTACAAGATCTACACTGGTTAACTTTCAAGGAATCTCTCTATAGATTAAAAAACGCATTCTAAACCTTTTATTAATAAATATCCTTGATTTTAAGTCCTTAAGGGGCTATTTCTTGAATAATTTTTTTAAATTTGATAGTTATAGAATCTTCTGAATGATTTCTTGATAAAAAGCTTTTCATTTTTTTTTGCTGAATACATTTTTCTTCTTCAGATATTTTAGACGCGATTTTCATAGATTTTAAGACCGCATCTTTAGTTAATTCTTCAATAACAAAACCAAACTCTTCCAAATCAAGGCTACATTCTTTAGTAACTATAGGTATTAAACCTAAGTTCATGCATGTCAAAACAGATGAAGCTCCTCCTTCCGAGCAAGAAGGAAGAATTACGAATTTATTTTTACTTAACAACTCTTTCATTTTTTCAGAAGATACGTCAACCATGCCATGAAATTTTATTTTTTCGTTTTTTTCAATTTCATCCGAATAGAATTCCATAAAATCCTTCTCATTTTCTATTGGACCGCATATATCAAGAGTAAAATCTTCATCTAACTCTTTAAATGCATCCAAAGTAAGATCCAATCCTTTAAAAAGAGCTCCTGCTCCACCAAACCAAAGAAATCCATTACTATTTTTTTCTGAAATAATATTCTTGGAAGGTATAAATGGTACGGATATTTTAATCACATTGTCTTTAATCTTTTCGTATGTGGATTTACTAAAATCATTACCCGTAACTATCAGAAAATCTGAATTTATGGCTGCATGCATCCAAGGCCAATATGCTTCTCTCCTTGGTAGCAACCTTTTATTATTTTTCTTATTAAATTCTTCTATTCTTTGTGCCTCTCTTAAATTTGAAAAATTAGGATTTGAACCAGTTAAATAACAAATTTTAGTCAAGCCTGGATGAGAAAGGGCACTATGAAAAGGCAATCCAAAACCAAAGACGATGGTATATCTATCGTAATTAATTTTCCTTTTACACCTATAATCTACAACATCAACTGAATAACCCAACTCTTTGAATGTCTTAGCAATTATTTTAGATTCGATAAAGTTACTGTGAGATATGACATTTTTTTTTAAATAAAAAGGAGATTTTATATAAGAAATTAGAACTCTTTTTGAGTTAGATTCATACACATTCATAGGCATAGAATGATTAACATAGAACTCTCTGAGTAAATCCTTAAATTGATGTAAAATTTTCATATCTACTTTAGGGCTTCTAGAAAAAACTGGTGAGTACCTTTTCTGGGTCTACCTTCAAACTCATCTAAGTCTTTAAATATATTTTCGGTAAAATGCGAAGAACAATATGTTTTCTTTTCTATTTTTTTAAAGTTTAAGCGATCTAGTTGGTTTTTTAAGCTTTCAAAGTCATAAAGCCAAGTATGCTTTTCTCCCTTTGCCGCAAAAGATATATTTTGATCTCTAAATCCTTTCGAGAAAAATAATGATAAAAAATGATTTCTAGCCAAATCTATTGCATCAAAAATTAAATAAGGATTAGAAAGAATTCTTTTAAAAAAAATGTTTAACCCTCTTTTGCTTTGTAATTTATTTACGAAATTCATGCTTTCATTTCCTATTATTTCTAGAACATATTTTTTAAATTCTTCATCGTCTCCATTCAAAATTTCTTCTAATTGCTTTTGCAACAATCCTCCCCTTTTTCTTCTGACGCATTGATCAATCATGAGAGCATTTATAAAATCTGATTTTTTAAAGTAATTATTCTGATAGTTTTTTAAGTACTCAGAGCATAGAAAATTAAAATCTGGAGTTACTATTCTAATAATTCCGCCGGGTTTCAGAACTCTTTTACATTCTTTTAAGAAACTAGGTAATTGATCATTTGGAATGTGCTCAACAAAATGAGAAGAATAAACCACGTCAAAGGTATTAGATTCAAAAGCTAGGCCTTTCAAAATATTTACTTTTTTAATTGATTTATCATTAGAAGAAAAATCGATATTTGTCCAACTTTTATTTTTAATAAAAGTATTTCCGCAGGCTATATTTAGATATTTCATTTTTTTATTAATTTATAGCTTACGCCTTTTAATAAATTTTTTATTATGATTTTAAATATAGAAATCAAATTAATTTTTCTTGAGAAGATCTTTCTAGTTCTGAGACAAATAGAGTAATAAAATATTGCCACAGATGACTTTTAAACGTTCGCATTATATCTTTCTGGCAATTAAAAGTAGTAAGTAATATTGAAATTTGAGGTTCAGTTTGAATGTTCATTTAAAAGTTAAAGAATCAATATCAACGACTTCATGGCAATCAAATATGGAAATTTTTGATAAGTTTTTCACTTTACCGGGAAATTTATCTTCTATAAGCTCCATAGGCTTTATTACAGATATTAAGTCTTTAAAGAAAGATGATTGATGTTCTTTTCCTTTGCTTAATATATTTTTAAATTGATCCTGTTCATCCTTTACTAGGACACCTTTTTTTACTGCTTTTATTTCATCCACACTATTTATATTAATATGGCTATGATCGACTCCTAATAAAAAAATTTCTTCAAAGCCCATATACAATGCCAACATTAAAGCCAGATTTGAACTACTTTTTGTCGCCCAAATAGTCTTTGAACAATCATAATCTTCTTCTTCTATGCAGTCACGATTTTCATAAAAAATATTAGTGTGAATGAATTTTTTATTTTTATTTATCGTAATGCTATTTTTTCTAAATTCCTTTATATAATTATGTTTATAGTCATCTATTCCAAAATAACACTCAACTTTTTCAAGTATGGGAGCTTCTAATTCCAAAATATAATCGTTTAACAATTTTTTATCTCTAAATTCATGTAAAGGAGTGAACACATGAATTTTCTTTCCTAGTTCGGAATTCATGAGCGCATCATATTTTTCATGATGCATTAATGAATTGAGACAAATTACATTTTCATTTTTAAGTATTTCTATATTGATATCATTTATTGAATGACCTGATCCCAATATAAAACATCTTTTTTTTATCATTGAATTTTTTAAAATTTTGTTATTATCAAAATGCTTTTTATATAAAAAAAATATTTTTTTTATCTTAAGATGTAGATAAATATCAAACAATAACGGTGGGATAATTTTTTTTAATAATCTTTTAATCATTTGGACACATATTTAATTTAGTAAGTGTTTATTGATAACATTATATATATAAGTCAGCTCCAATATATCTGTTAAAATGAAGTTAAAAAATGAACGAGCCAAAAGATTCAATTAAAAACAAAGATTTTATTGAAATAAGAATTATTGATTTGTTTGAGGTTTTAGGTAAAGCAAGAAAATTCATCCTAATTTTTGTCCTTGCTGGCTTTATTTTATCTATATATTTCGCTCTATCTGCTACTAAAATCTATTATTCTGATTCTGTTTTAGCAGAAGCTGAATCATTCAACTATGATGGTAATTCTGGTGCGAAAGATTCTCTTTTGGGTGGGCTTGTATCGCTTTCATCTAGAAGTTCTGATAAATATAGCATTTCAATAAAATATTTAACCTCAAGAGATTTTTTTAGAACGCTCTATAAAGATGCTAATTTTCTTAAAGAACTTATGTTTTCTAAATCTTTTAATTCCGATACAAATCAAATGACATTTTTTATAATGAATTCTCTTTCTAAGCCTTCATTTGAAAATTCTTATGAAGCTTATCTGGGTAGCGTGGATGTATCTGTAAATGATAAAACAGGCTTTACTGATATTCGCACCAAACATATGTCCCCTTTTGTTGCTCAGGACTGGAATAGAAAAATAATTAAAAATGTTAATGCTTATCAAAAAAATAAAGAAATTACTCAAGCGGAAAAATCTTTGGCCTATTTTCAATTAAGACTTGAGAGTTCCAACATTGATTATATTTTATTAAAAGATATTTACACTGCAGGAATATCCTCAGATCTTCAGACTCTAGCAATGGCAGCAAAAACAGATGAATTTGCATTCGCTATTGTTGATAGCCCGCACCTACCAATAAGACCTTCAGAGCCTAGCAGAAGGTTAATTTTAATACTTGGGACCTTTGTTTCTCTTTTGATAGCAATTTTAATAGTTTTGATCCTTTATTTCTCGAAGAGAAATCTTTATAAGAAAATTTCAGATTTTTAATTTTTTTTGGTTGCTAACATTAAAACTAATATAGAGCGTTTAAGTTTTCCGCTTTTAGTAATTTTTACTACTTTAGCTTCTATTCTTGCCATTGGTGATTTCAATAGATTTTTAGCTATACAAGATACTTCAACATCAGGCATTTTTAATACAAATCTTCTTCTTTATCCTGAGTTATATCAAGACGATGTAATTAGACATCTTGCTCCTCTTGGCTATCTCAATCCTTTGGTACTAGTTCAATATATTCTGAAAGTTAGCTTCAATATAGATCCATTTTATTCTTCTTATTTTTTCTTGGTTTTTGCAAACATAGTATTTGTTTTGGGTTCTTTCAGTTTATCTAAATTTTTCTTAAACAAAAATTCATTATCGGCAGTTGCGACTTTAATTTCTTTAGCTTTAGTCATTCAAAATAATAATCTGGCATTATTTGGATCTGGAACTTCTTTTCAGGTTTTCCCAGATATGAATTTTTATGCTCTGGGAATAATATGTCTTTTTTTTACCACAATATTAAATAACAAATTATTTCATTCCATAATTTATTTTCAACTATTAGTTTTTGTACATCTTGGGCATGCAATATTAATTCTGCCAATTTTTTATATTTACTTAATAATAAATTTAACTTTTTTTAGAGAAAATAAGTTTTATTTAATAAGAATTTTTACTCTGTCATTGATTCCTCTATCATCAATTTTTCTCTTTACAAGCTTAAATTTCATAAACGTCAACGAAACAGTTTCTAATGATCACATTTTAAGTTTCTTGGTTGGGACTATAGGAGGACATATCTACCCATGGGAAAATCAAGAATATTTTTCTGTTTTATTTAATTATTTTGCAATCTTTACAGTCTTTATTTTATCTATAAATAATGATTTAACCAAAAATTTTTGGATTCTTTTTGCTTCTTTGATATCAATGATA
>JAOIHS010000006.1 GCA_028135785.1 SAR86 cluster bacterium | reverse complement strand
TTATTGAATCTCCAAATTCAGAACATTTTAAGAGAGTCGCGCCTTCCATTAATCTGTCAAGGTCATAAGTAACAAGCTTAGATTTAATTGACCAGCTTATACCCTTTAAGACGAAATCAGCGGCTTCTTGCCAGCCGATATGTTCCAGCATCATATGAGCAGAAAGTATCAAAGAAGATGGATTAATTTTATCTTTGCCAGCATATTTAGGAGCAGTTCCATGTGTGGCTTCGAATAAAGCCACAGACTCTCCAATATTAGCTCCAGGAGCCAGTCCTAATCCCCCAACTTTTGCAGCTAAAGCATCGGAAATAAAGTCACCATTTAAATTCATGGTAGCAACTACATCATAGTCGACTGGTCTTATAAGAATTTGCTGAAGAAAATTATCAGTAATTACGTCTTTAATAATTATAGGTCTGCGCGTTTTAGGATTTCTAATTCTCATCCAGTCTCCACCGTCTAGAGAAAGAGCTCCAAATTCTCTTTCTGCTAATTCATAGGCCCATTGTTTAAAAGAGCCCTCGGTATATTTCATAATATTTCCTTTGTGTACAATTGAAACGGAAGATCGATCATATTCAATAGCATATTCAATTGCTTTTCTAACAAGTCTTTCAGTTCCTTCTTTAGAAATATTTTTAACTCCAATTCCACAATTTTCTTCAAAACGAATATTAGTAACTCCCATTTCTGTAGTTAGAAACTCTATAACTTTTTTAGCTTCATCGCTGCCAGCTTCAAATTCAATTCCTGTATAAATATCTTCTGAATTTTCTCTAAAAACAACCATATCTGTTAATTCAGGTTTCAATACTGGAGTAGGAACTCCATCAAAATATCTAATTGGTCGCTGACATAAAAATAAATCTAATTTTTGTCTTAGTGCAACATTTAGAGATCTTATGCCTCCTCCAATTGGAGTTGTTAAGGGCCCTTTTATTCCAACCACAAATTCATTTAATGCAGAAAGTGTTTCGTCGGGAAGCCAGGCATTATCTCCGTATACTTTTAAGGATTTTTCACCAGCAAAAATTTCCATCCAACTTATTTTTTTTTCATCTCCATAAGCTTTTTTGACAGCATGATCGATAACTTTAATCATAACCGGAGTAATGTCAGTCCCTATTCCGTCGCCTTCAATGAAGGGAATAATAGGATCGTTTGGAACATTCAAATTACAAGATTCATCGAAAGTTATTTTTGTTCCATTTTCAGGAACTATTATTTTTTTAAATTTCATATAAAAGATTTAGAATAAAGGAAGGATTATATATTAACATTTTTGAAAACTCTAAAATATGTCTAAAAAGGTATTGGTTGGAATCTCAGGGGGAGTTGACTCATCTGTAGCTGCCGCATTATTGATTGATCAGGGTTATGAAGTTACTGGCGCTTTCATGAAAAACTGGAATGATGATGATGGAACGCCCTACTGCAGTGTAAAAGAAGACTTCCTGGATGCAGCTTCTGTATGTCAAAAGTTAGGAATTGAATTAGTTCAACTAAACTTTGCTAAAGAGTATAACGAAAATGTATTTAGTCATTTTTTATCTGGTTTAAAAGAAGGCAAGACTCCTAATCCGGATATATTTTGCAATAAATTTATTAAATTTAAAGAATTTTTTAATTATGCAATTAAGAACAATTTTGATTTTATAGCTACAGGTCATTACTGCCAGAGACTAGAAAAAAATGAAGAGTTTCTCTTAACTAAAGCAATTGATCAGTCAAAAGATCAAACATACTTTTTAAATGATATTGATAAAAAGGTTCTTTCGAGATGCCTATTTCCAATCGGTGATATTAAAAAGAGTGAAGTTAGAGAAATTGCTAAAAAAAGAGATTTAATTACTCATAATAAAAAAGATAGTACTGGCATTTGTTTTATAGGAGAAAGACCTTTTCCAGAGTTTTTATCGAACTATCTTCCTCTAATCAAAGGAAAAATTTTAGATGATGATAATAATGTGCTCGGAGAACATAATGGTTTATATTTCTATACTATTGGACAAAGACAAGGGCTAGGGATTGGAGGTGTTAAAGGGTCTTCAGAATTACCTTGGTATGTAGCTAAAAAAAATATAGAAGAGAATACCCTCATTGTAGTTCAGGATAATGAGCATCCTTTATTATTTGAATCTAAGTTAGAAGTTAGTGATATTAATTGGCTAATAAATCAAAAACCTGAGTTGAATGAGTTAACTGCAAAAATAAGATACAGACAAAAAGATCAAGATTGTTCATTATCAAAAACTAATAAAAATTGGCAAGTAAATTTTAAAGTGCCTCAAAGAGCTATTACTTCGGGGCAGTCGATAGTTTTTTATAAAGATAATATTTGTTTGGGTGGTGGAGAAATTATTTAAATTATCAAATAATCTATACTATTTTTTAATGTATAATCTTTTTTCTTCTAATGCTTAAAGATACACTCAATTCAATTTCTCCTCTTGACGGAAGATACCATTCTAAAGTCTGTGAATTGGAGAAGTATTTTAGCGAATTTGCCCTTATAAAAAATAGATTTTTAGTAGAAATAAAATGGCTTATTTTTATCTCTAAAAACAAAAACCTTCCGTTTGTTAAACCCTTTTCTAAGAAAAATGAAAAAATATTAGAAGATTTAATTAATAATTTTTCGATTAAAGATGCTCAAGCTATAAAAAAAATAGAATCTAAAACAAATCATGATGTAAAAGGAGTAGAACTATTTATCTGTCAAAAACTTAATCAACTCAAGCTTAAAGAATATAATGAGATGGTTCATTTTTGTTGTACATCTGAGGATATAAATAATCTTGCTTATAGTCTCATGCTTAAAGGGTATCTAGATAATGAGTTTAAGGACATCAATAAATTATTATTGAAAGATTTAAAGAAAAAATCAAAGAAATGGGCAAAGATATCTATGCTATCTCACACTCATGGGCAAACCGCTTCCCCAACTACCCTAGGTAAAGAAATAGCAAATTTTCATGAAAGAATTAAATTTCATATTAATATCCTAAATAAGTTTATTCCTTCGGGTAAGTTTAATGGTGCTGTCGGAAACTATAATGCTCATATCCTAGTTAATGAAAAAGCTAATTGGCAAGGAATTTCTAAAAAGTTTGTTACCTCATTAGGTTTGAGTTGGTCAAAATATTCAACCCAAATAGAACAAAAAGATGTAATGGTTACCATAATGTCTGTAGTGGAAAACCTAAATAATGTTTTATTAGATTTATCTAAAGATGCTTGGCTCTACATATCAAAAGGCTATTTAAAACAATTAGTTGTAGCTGGAGAAGTAGGCTCATCCACTATGCCTCATAAAGTGAATCCCATAGACTATGAAAATGCCGAAGGAAATCTTGTTTTATCGAATTCGATGTTAATCGCAATGAAAGAAAAACTTCAGATATCTAGACTGCAAAGAGACTTATCAGATTCAACTACCTTAAGGAATCTAGGGTCTGGTTTTGCCTATTCGTTCTTGGCTTATAAATCACTTTTAAAAGGTCTCTCTAAAATAGAACCCAATAAAAAACTAATCAATCAGGATCTAAATGATAGCTGGGAAGTATTGGCAGAAGCTGTTCAAACATTGATGAGAAAAAATGGCATTAAAAACAGCTATGACGTCATAAAAAAACTTTCTAGAGGAAAAGCATTTGATAAAAAAATCTATTTAGATATCATATCGAATTTGGAGCTATGTGAAGAAGATAAAGCTAAACTTTCTAAACTTTCTCCATTAGAATATGTTGGCTTAGCCGAGCAGCTTGCAAAAGAAATATAAACCCAAATCATTTAAGGAAAAAAAATGCTTGATTACAAAAAAACTATAGAAGAGCTCAATAAACTTAAAAATTCTGATGAAAAGCTTTTTAAGAATATAAACTCTGAAAGTGCAGCAAGAATGAAGATGCAAAATCGCTTTCAGACGGGAGTAGATATTGCAAAATATACTGCCGCTATCATGAGAGAAGATATGGACGCATACGATAAAGATTCTTCTTTATATACTCAATCTCTTGGATGCTGGCACGGGTTTATTGGTCAGCAAAAAATGATTTCGATAAAAAAACATTTCGGAACTAATAAAAGAAACTATCTTTATCTATCCGGTTGGATGGTAGCTGCATTAAGATCTGAATTTGGCCCCCTTCCTGATCAATCAATGCACGAGAAAACTTCTGTCGCTAGCCTAATTGCAGAGTTATATACTTTTTTAAGACAAGCTGATGCAAGAGAACTAGGTGGATTATTTAGAGAATTAGATCAGTCAGAAGGAGCAGCAAAAGATGCAGTTCAGGAAAAAATAGATAATTTTCAAACTCATGTCGTTCCAATTATTGCTGATATAGACGCAGGTTTCGGTAATGAAGAGGCTACATATTTGATGGCTAAACAAATGATAGAAGCTGGTGCTTGTTGCATTCAAATAGAAAATCAAGTCTCAGATGAAAAACAATGCGGGCATCAAGATGGAAAAGTAACAGTTCCTCATTCTGATTTCTTAGCAAAAATAAATGCCGTCAGGTATGCCTTCTTAGAATTAGGCGTTGATGATGGAGTTATTGTTGCTAGAACAGACTCATTAGGAGCTGGCTTAACTAAACAAATAGCAATAACAGAAAAAGTCGGAGACCTTGGTGATCAGTACAATTCTTTTTTAGATCTCGAAGAAGTTACTGATTCTGATATGAATCATGGCGATGTTTTAATAAATCATCATGGCAAAGTTGTTAGACCAAAACGTTTACCAAGTAATCTATATAGATTTAGGGAAGGCACAGGAGAAGCTAGATGTATTCTAGATTCAATAACTAGTCTTCAAAATGGTGCTGATTTAATTTGGATTGAAACTGAAAAACCACATATTGGTCAAATTGGTGCAATGATGGATGAAATTAAAAAAGTTGTTCCCAATGCAAAACTCGTTTACAACAACAGCCCTTCTTTCAATTGGACTTTAAATTTCCGTCAACAAGTTTTTGATAAAATGACAGAAAACGGAACTGATACTTCTTCTTACGAAAGAGAAGCTTTAATGGATGAAAAGTATGATGATACTGATTTAGGCAAAGAAGCAGATGAAAGAATTAGAACCTTCCAAGCTGACGCAGCTAAAGAAGCTGGAATATTTCATCACTTAATTACCCTACCAACTTACCATACAGCAGCTCTATCCACCGATAATTTAGCTAAAGAGTACTTTGGAGATAAAGGTATGCTTGGTTATGTGCAAGGAGTTCAGAGAAAAGAAATTCGTGAAGGTATAGCCTGCGTGAAGCATCAAAATATGGCAGGTTCTGATATGGGAGATGATCATAAAGAGTATTTTGCTGGAGATGCTGCTTTAAAAGCTTCTGGCGAAGATAATACTATGAATCAGTTTTAATCTTTTATCTTTCCGCATACACTGCAAGAATCACCTTTATCTAAATAAATTCCTCCACAACTAGGTTGGAGGGGTTTATTTTGGAGAATTAAACCAATAGCCATTCCGCCTATTGATAAAGCAACCACGATTATTGCGAATATTGCTGTAGCCATAAATCTATTCTATCAACTCATTCCATTTAGAGGTACTAGAAGAAACTGTTTTTTCTGACTCTCTATAAATAAAATAAGCAGCTATATTATTTTTATTAGCCAACTGCATCCATTCATTATTAGGTGTCGCATATAAAGCAGTAGCCCATGCGTCACTAATAGCAGTGGAAGTCTCATTTAATACCGTAACTGACATTAATTTAGTAGCAATTGGTAAATCAGTTAATGGGTTCATTATGTGTCCTGGATTTCTATAATCTCCAGATGTGGCAATAGATAAATTTCTTTTTACGTCAAAGCGCTTATGTATAAATTTACTTAATGAGGGTTCTATTACTGCAAAGTTCCAATTTTTGGCTCCTTTAAAGCCCTCAAATCTTATTTCTCCGCCAATTTCTATCATAAAATTTGTTATGTTTTTTGAATTTAATATTTTTGCTAAATTATCCACGGCATAACCTTTTGCTATAGCGTTTAAATCATATTGATTATTAATGTAAATATTAAAGAAGCCATTAGATTGATTTTTAATTTTTAAGGCCAAATTGATCAATTTTAAAAATTCATTATTTTCAAACTCAGAGGCTTCTCCTCTATTAACTTTTGATATGTAAGAGTCGACAATATAGGTTGAAAAAACTTTATTAATTCTATTAAGTTCATAAATCAGAGATTTATTTAAATCTTCAGGATCAATCTGATTATCCACATACTTAACTTGCCAAGTAGTTCCGAAAATCTCACCTTGAAGACTTTTTATTTCGGTAGCTGAAGAGCACCCAAAGAGAAATAATGAAATTAAAGAAGTCTTTAAGAAATATTTAAACAACTTAGCCGCCAAAATCGTCGAACATTATGTTCTCTGGCTCTACTCCTAAGTTATCAAGCATTTTGAAACAAGCATCCATCATCATTGGAGGTCCACACATATAGTATTCAGCATCTTCTGGTGAAGAGTGGTCCTTTAAGTAATTATCATGCAGCACTTGATGAATAAAACCTGTCATTCCTTCCCAATGATCTTCCGGTTGAGGATCAGATAATGCAGCATGCCATGAAAAATTTTCATGTTCTTCCTGTAGCTTATTGAACTCTTCTACATAAAACATTTCCTTAAGGCTTCTAGCTCCATACCAGAAGGTTATTTTTCTAGATGAATCTAAGCTCAATAGCTGATCAAAGATATGAGACCTCATTGGAGCCATTCCTGCTCCACCGCCAATAAAGACCATCTCATTATTAGTTTCTTTTGCCATGAACTCTCCAAATGGCCCAAATATAGTTATGGGATCTCCAGGTTTAAGATTAAACAAATAAGATGAGGCTTCGCCAGGAGGGAAAGTAGATCCTGGAGGTGGCGATGCAATTCTAATATTAAACTTCATTACTCCTTTTTCTTCAGGATAATTAGCCATCGAGTAAGCTCTAATTACAGGTTCCTTAACTATCGATACATTATCTAAGACTTTAAATTTTTCCCAGTCTTCAATATAGTCTCCTTCAATAGCGAAATCTTTAAAATCTGCTTCATAAGCTGGTATTTCCATTTGTACATATCCTCCAGCATCAAAACCCACGGCTTCACCTTCAGGTAATTTCAACACTAACTCTTTTATAAACGTAGCAACATTTTCGTTTGATAAGACAGTTGTATCCCATTTCTTTGCTCCAAATACCTCATCAGGAACAGTAATCTTCATATCGCTTTTGACTGGTACTTGACAAGATAAACGCCAGTTATCTTTTTTTTCCCTATTATTAAAATGAGCTTCTTCTGTAGCTAAAATTGAACCTCCTCCATCATAAACTTGACAACGGCATTGAGCGCAGGTTCCACCGCCTCCACAGGCCGAGGATAAGAAAAGATTTTGATCAGCTAAAGTTTGTAAGAGTTTTCCGCCTGCAGGAACTGTAATGGTTTTCTCAGGGTCTCCGTTAATCTCAACTTTTACGTCACCTGTTGAAACCAGTCTTGTTCTAGCAAACAGAATTACAAAAATCATCAGATTTACTATTAAAGTAAAAGCGACTATTCCTAGTGATATTTCTATGAGATCAATCATTAAAGGCTAATTCCTCCGAAAGACATGAATCCAAAACACATCAGACCCACAGTTATAAAAGTAATCCCCAAACCTTCTAATCCATCAGGTATATCACTGTACTTAAGCTTTTCTCTGATTCCTGCCAACATAGCAATTGCTAATGCCCAGCCAACTCCTGCGCCTAATCCATAAACTACGCTTTCTCCAAAGGCTAAACTTTTTTCAACCATAAACAAAGAAGCTCCAAGAATTGCGCAATTTACAGTGATTAAAGGAAGAAAAATACCTAATGCGTTATATAAAACCGGCACGTATTTATCAAGAAACATTTCAAGTATCTGAACTGTAGCTGCAATGACTCCTATGTAACTTATTAAACCTACAAATTCTAAAGATACATTTGGATATCCTAACCAAGATAAAGCACCTTCTCTCAAAATATAGGTATAAATTAAATTATTTAATGGAACTGTTATTCCAATGATTACTATAACTGCAATCCCCAACCCAATAGCAGCATCAATTTTCTTTGATATAGCAATAAAAGTACACATTCCTAGAAAGACGGAAAGAGCTATATTTTCTATAAAAACTGCATTAATAAATATACTTAGATAGTTCTCAAGCATGATCTACCTTTATTTCTTTGGGCGCATTTTTGCTCATTTTAAATTCGGACACTTCTATTTGATCCGTTTTCCAAGATCTCAAGAACCAGATAAATAAACCAATTATTATGAAAGAGCTAGGAGGAAGTAAAAAGAAATTATTACTTACATACCAGCCACCATCTGAAGCTAAAGGTAGTATTTGCTTATCTAATAACTGCCCGCTTCCGATAAGCTCTCTTATTGAAGCGACAATTATTAAAATAACGCTATAGCCCAATCCATTTCCAAGTCCGTCCAATAAACTCATATATGGCCCATTTTGCATTGCATAAGCCTCTGCTCTTCCCATGACTATGCAGTTTGTAATTATTAAACCTACGAAAACCGATAAAGTTTTACTTGTTTCGTAGTCATAGGCTTTTAATAATTGATCAACGATAATTACCAATGATGAAATTATTGTCATCTGAACAATAATTCGTATATTGCTTGGGGTTATATTTCTTATTAAAGAGATAAAAAAGTTAGATAATGTTACTGTGGCGGTAAGGGCCACACACATAATTAATGTAGGATATAGCTTGCTGGTAACTGCCAAAGCAGAGCATATACCTAAAACTTGAAGCGCAATTGGATTCTCTTTAAATATTGGAGAGAATAAAACATCCGAAGACTTAGCCATTAATTTTTTCCTTTTTTAAATTATCCAAAAAAGGCTTAAACCCATTTTCACCTAACCAGTAAGCTAGTAGATTTGAGACTCCTTTGCTGGTGAGTGTTGCACCAGATAAACCGTCAACTTCATAAGAAGACATATCCATACTATTATCCACCTTTCCCTTTATAACTTTAATAAGAATTTTTCCATTTTCATCATAAATTCTTTTTCCTCTCCACAAAGCCTTCCACTTTGGATTATCTACCTCAGCTCCCAAACCAGGAGTTTCTTTGTGATCATAAAATTCTAATCCAACAATAGTATTTAAATCATTTGAGATTGCTAAATATCCATATAAAATTCCCCAAAGGCCATAACCTCTAACAGGTAAAATCACTGTATTTAATTGACTTTCACGGTATTCTAAGAAAACTTTAGAAAATTTTTCTCGTTTCTTGATGGTTGCTATATCTTCTGCTGATGACAATTCAATAAACCTATTTGGATCTCTAAGCTCTTTAGATAGATCGTATTTTTCACTAGATTGGTTAGTAATAAGCCCTGCTTCTATATCAATAATTTTTTCTTCTATAGAGGTAAAAGCGTTATTTACTGAACCGTAAAACGATTCTAGATCAGCAGCTGCTACTATTTTTTTTTGCTGATCTAAAATAGCATTGTTTTTTTGTTTTTCCTTGAGACCGACAGCTATGATTGAAATTATTGCTGCACATACCAAGCATAATCCTATACCTATAAAAATCGTATTTTTTATACTATCTTTATTTTGCATCTAAAACCTTTGTTCTTTGTTTGATATTTCCAGTAACAACATAGTGATCAATCAAAGGTGAAACAAGGTTTGCAAATAATATTGCCAACATCATTCCTTCTGGATAAGCAGGATTTAGAACTCTTATCATGATAACCATAAATCCAATAATAAAACCATAAATCCATCTACCTTTATTAGTGTGCGATCCAGAAACTGGCTCTGTTGCCATAAATACAAGACCAAACATATAACCACCCATTACCATATGCCACCAAAATGGAACGGCAAACATTGGATTTGTGACGCTTCCTGATAAATTAAAAAGGGTAGCTGTAAAAATTGTCCCTATCACTGCACCGGAGACTATTCTCCAAGAAGCAATTTTTGTGTAAAGAAGAATAGCTAAACCAATTAAAATTGCAACTACAGACGTTTCCCCTACTGAACCAGGAATAAACCCAAAAAAAGCGTTTGTCCATGAATAAGGCATGTTCATATAAGACTCTTGAGCAGACATTCCCAACATAGTTGCTGCTGTATATCCATCAACTGCAATCCATGACATGTCACCTGACCAAGAGGCAGGGTATGCAAAATAAAGAAAAGCTCTTCCAGTTAATGCAGGATTAAGGAAGTTCTTTCCAGTGCCTCCAAATATTTCCTTTCCAATAACTAAACCTACACTTATGCCCATTGCAACCTGCCATAAAGGCGCATCTGGTGGACAAGATAAAGCAAATAAGATGGTCGTTACGAAAGCTCCTTCACTAATTTCATGTTTTCTTATTACTGCGAAAATAACTTCCCAAGCTATTCCTACTATGAAAGTTACTAAATAAATCGGAACGAAATATATTGCACCATAACTTATGCAATCCAGAATACTGTTAGGATTTAAGCCAGAAACCATTTGAATGAAAGGCCAATGCCAATCTTTTTCAAAAACCTCTCCATTTGAACTGACAATCTCAATAGCTGTTAAAGCTTGGTAACCCAAGTTGTACATCCCAAAAAACATTGCTGGGAAAGCAGATAGCCAGACAACAACCATAATTCTTTGGATATCACTTCCATCTCTAATGTGAGTTAATCCAGAAGTCTTTCTGTCAGATGAATAAAATAAATTTTCAAATACATCAAAAATAGGGAAGTATTTTGATAGTTTTCCAGAACCCTCAAAAGAAGGTTTAATTTTATCAATTAAGTTTCTTAGTGGATCAGCCATTAACCTTCCTCTTCAATTTTAGTGAGCATTTCTCTCAATAAAGACCCATAATCATATTTACTTGGGCAAGAGTATGTGCAGAGCGATAAGTCCTCTTCATCTAATTCAAGGATTCCGAGTTGCTGAGCTAGTTCTGTATCACCAGTTACAATGCTTTTTAAAAGCTGTGTAATCATAATATTGTAAGGAAAAATATCTTCAAATATTCCAATTGGTACAATAGCCCTGTCAGCTCCATTCATAGCTGTTGTATATTTGAGTTTAAGATATTTCTCTTTAAATTTAGTAAAAAATAGATTTAAGGATGAATGTTTTAATAGCCCTGGTCTTAAAAAATTTAATAATTCTCTGTCATCTTTATTTACTTCTCTCAAAGCAGATACTTGATAGTCAAATCTGCCTAGATAATTAACTGATTCTTTTGACTCTTTTCCACATAAAACAGATCCAGAAATATATCTATTTTTACCCTCTTCTACTTTACCTATTATTAATTCGTCAATACACGCACCTATCTCAGAATTTACTCTGCACGGATTTTTTATTTGAGGACCGCAGAGAGCTATCATTCTTGAGGTGTCTAAGATTCCTTTTTTAAATAGTTTTCCTATCATTGCTACATCCTGATATCCAACTGTCCATACTGGATTTTTTGAACTTACAGGAGAAATATTATGAATTTGAGTTCCCACCAAACCAACAGGATGTGGCCCCTCAAATTTATAATACTGGATTTTATCAGAATCAAGTTGCGTTAAATTAAAATCCACACTAGTTGAAATATGTACACAATTTTTAGGAATATGAGATAAGACTTCTAAACCATAGTTAAATTCTTCTATATTCTCATCTAAATAAATTTCAGGGTTAAGACTAAGAGGGTCAGAGCCAATTAAAGAGATGAATATTTCATTAGGAATGGCATCAATTTTTGGCACCTTACTAAAAGGCCTTGTTTTAAATGAAGTCCAACAACCAGAATTCAATAAATTTTTTATAATAAAGTCTCTAGATAGCTCATCATCGGGAATAGATTCAAAATTTACTTGTTTAGAATTTTCTAAATCTTTTTCAATCACTAGAGACAGAAAAACCCTTCTTTCCCCTCTATTAATTTCAATAACTTTTCCGGAAGCAGGAGAAATAAAATTTACTCCAGGATTTTTTTTATCTTCAAATAAGGGCTGACCTTTGATAACACTGTCTCCTTCCTTAATCAGCATTGTTGGCTTCAAACCATGATAATCCTCTCCAAGTAGAGCTATTTTTTTTACATTTACAGTCTCAATAGATGAAAGATCTATATCACCACTTATAGGAATAGTTAAACCTTTAGAAATTTTAAATTGCATTAGCAGAGGGATTTTTTTTCCATTTTTTACAAAAAGTTAGGTAACTTTTTATATTTAATTCCTGACATTTTTTTAATTACTTTTAATAACTGGGCACAGTATCCGATTTCATTGTCATACCAAAGATAAACAATTACATTTTTATCATTAACAATAGTAGATTGACCATCTATAACTCCAGCGTATCTGCTACCAACAAAATCAGAAGAAACATTTTCATTTGAAACAGACAAGTCTACTTGATCTTTTAAAATACTATGATTTGCTGTTTTTCTTAAAAAATTATTAAATTTATCTAAATCTGTAGAGTTTTCTAAGTATAGTTTTAGAATAGCTAGTGAAACATTAGGGGTTGGAACTCTTATAGCGTTAGCTGTCAATTTACCTTTAAGATTTGGCAGTACTTGAGCGACAGCTTTAGCTGCTCCTGTTTCTGTTATAACCATATTTAGAGCAGCAGCTCTTCCTCTTCTGGATTTATTGTGAAAATTATCAATTAAATTTTGATCATTTGTATAAGAATGAACCGTCTCAACATGCCCATTACTTATCTTAAATTCGTTATCTATAGCAGAAAGCAGAGGAACAATTGCATTAGTTGTGCAAGATGCAGCTCCAATTATAGTATCTTCTTCATTGATATCATCATGGTTAACACCATAAACAATATTTTTTAGTCCACCTTTAACCGGCGCAGTCAGAAGAACCTTTTTAACTTCCTTATTTTCTAGGTGAATGGATAAACCTTCTTCATCAGAAGCTATTCCAGTATTGTCTATTAGCAATGCATCTTTGATTCCATATTTTGAGTAGTCTATATTTCCTGGATCATTAGAATTTATAAATTTAATGACATTTCCATTCATAATCAAAGAGTTTTCTTCTTCATCAACTCTGATCGTTCCTTTAAATCTTCCATGCACGGAATCTTTCCTCATTAATTCAGCTCTTTTGAGAAGGTCATTGCTTGTTTTTTGTCTAGTTACAACAGCTTTTAATTTAAGAGTCTCACCAGCGCCGCTGTCTTCAAGTAAAAGTCTTGTAATCAATCTTCCAATTCTCCCGAAACCAAATAACACTATATCTTGAGATTTATCTAATATCGGATCATGTTTTCCCAAAACATCTTTTATTTGATCTTGAACAAATTCATCTATTTCCATTCCTTTATCTTCAAACATATAGCCTGCAGCCATAATTCCAATATCAATTTGTGAGGGGCCTACATCTAGTTTGTCTAAAGCAGCTAGCATCATCGAAGACTCATATTCACTCAATTCATTGCTTTCAACTTCTCTAACTTTTCTATGTAACTGCATTATTTCAATTACTGAAAGATTCATTAAAGGGGTTCCATACAAGAGGATTCGAACATTATTTCTGTGCCATTTTCCAATAATTGGAATCATAACCTCAGTTAAAGCCTGCCTTTCTATCCAGTTCTCTAAATAGTTATCAGGTTTATCTCTGGTTCTTTTATCAGGATTTTTATCCGAATCAGTTGGGGTCATTTATTTACAAAGATGAGTATTTCTTTAAATGGTAATCTGAGTTTCCAAATATAGTTCTTATCGTTGTAAGTCTTTTGAAGTAATGACCAATACTCATTTCTTCTGTAACACCCATTCCACCATGAAGCTGAATGGACTCTTCACCAATTAATTTAGCAGCATTACCTACTTGATATTTCAAGGCAGAAATAGATTTAACTGCATCTTCAGCCTGATCATTTAATTTAGTTGCTGCCATAAGTAACAGAGATTTAGTTTGTTCATGAACCATGAATGTATCTACCATTCTATGCTGAAGAGCTTGAAACTGGCTGAGTGCCTGTCCGAATTGCTCTCTTGTTTTTGTATACTCTAAAGTAAGTTCATTCATTTTTTGCATAATTCCTATAGCTTCGGCTGAGATAGCCAATGTTGCTAGATTGACAACGTACTCGATTGACGAAAAAGCATTTCCTTCTTCGCCAAGAATTGCATCTTTTGATAAAACTACATTTTCCAGGGTAAGTTCTGAGGCTTTACTTCCATCAACATTTGAATAATCTCTTAGAGAAACTCCTGAAACACTTCTATCAACTACAAAAAGACTTATGCCAGATTTATCCATTTGATTACCAGAAGTTCTTGCAGATATAATTAATTTATCTGCAGCAGGTCCGTTCATTACAACTGATTTATATCCATTTAACTTAAAGTTGTCTCCATCTTTTTCAGCTGAAGTAGTAACATCATTTAGATCAAATCTACTTTGAGGCTCTGCAAAAGCAAATGCTAAGTGCATATCGCCTGAAAACAAATTAGGAAGAATTGTATCTTTTTGATCTTGAGTGCCAAGCCTGCTAATCAAATTACCAGATAAAACTATATTTGGAATATAAGGCTCAACTATCAATCCTGTACCAAAGGCTTCAAGAATGACCATTATATCGACTGGTCCACCGTTATAACCTCCATCTTCTTCAGGAAATGGCATTGCCAATAATCCAAAGGTAGAAAAAGTTTTCCAGAATTCTTTACTGAAACCGTCTTCAGATTTAACTAGCTTCTCTCTTACATCAAATGGATAATCCTTTTGAATAAATTGCTGAATCAGATCTTGAAGCTGCTTTTGCTCGTCACTAAGTAAGAAATCCATGTTATCTCCTGAATAATAAGATTAGAGGCCTAAAACAGCTTTAGCTATTACGTTTCTTTGAACTTCATTACTTCCGCCATAGATTGATACTTTTCTATAATTTAAATAATGAGGCATTACTGTTGCAGCAAAATCCGGACCTATTCTTTTTTCGTTGGAAAGAAGATCACTCTCACTCATAAAAGGATGAGCATAGTAGCCTAAGGCCTCTACAAATAGCTCTGATAAGGATTGTTGTATATCAGTCCCACCAATTTTTAAAATAGATGACTCTGGTCCTGGGTGACCTCCAGCAGACATAGCAGCTAAAGTTCTAAGCTCTGTGTATTCTGCAGATACTAAATCTATTTCTATTTTATTTAGCTTGTCCATGAACAAGGAATCGTCTTTTAGAAAACCTTCGTTTAAAGGAAGTTCCTCAGTTATATCTCTTAATCTTCTAATTTCTCTTTTAAGATGAGGTATGCCGCCTATTCCAGTTCTTTCGTGAGCAAGTAAAAATTTAGCTATATTCCATCCAGCGCCTTCTTCGCCTATTAAATTTTCGGCGGGCACTTCAACATTATCAAAAAATACACTATTAACTTCATGAGAACCATCAATTGTAATAATTGGTTGGACTTCTACTCCAGGTGTTTTCATATCTATAAGCAAAAAACTTATACCCTGCTGCTTAACTCCTGAAGAGTCTGTTCTAACTAAACAAAAAATCCAATCTGCATTTTGGGCGAGAGTAGTCCAGGTTTTAGAACCATTTACGATATATTTATTGCCTTTTTTTTCTGCTTTAGTTTTTAAGGATGCCAAATCAGAACCCGATCCAGGCTCTGAATATCCCTGGCACCACCAAACATTATTATCTCTGATGTCAGGCAAAAACCTTTCTTTCTGCTCTTCATTTCCAAAAGTGTAAATTACTGGGCCGCACATGCTTACCCCAAAAGGAACAATATTTGGAGTGTTTGCTTCTGCCAACTCGTTTTGAAAAATAAATTTTTGAGTTACTGACCAACCAGTCCCTCCATGTTCTTCTGGCCAGTTAATAGCAAACCAACCTTTTTCACTTAATATTTTTTGCCAAGTGACTATATCTTCTTTAGTTGTTGGTATTCCTTTATCCATTTTTTCTTTGATATCAGATGGATAGCTTTCTTTGATAAAGGATCTAACTTCTTGTTGAAATTTTAAATCTTCTTCTGAGAATGATAAGTTCATTTTTTAAACCTCTTTTTGTGTTTGATTTGTCGTAGACGTAGGTATTATACACACAGATTTATTCATCAAAAGAAGAAAAATATCTCATATGCATAGAATTTTAGAGTATGAAAAAACTATTGTGATTTGTGAAAATCAATTTTTTTTAAATCATGTTGAACATTTTTTAAATGAAAAAAGCATTTCTAATTATGCAATCCTTAATGATTTGGAAACTCTGCCTTATGATATTTTTTCTCCGCACCCAGAAAAATTAGCTAATAGACTTGAAACAATGGCTGAGATTGCAAATAAAGAAAATTTAATAGTGCTCGCTACTATTAATTCTTTAATTCAGCCATATTTTGATAAAGCTTCTATAAATAACTTTTCATATAAATTTTCACAAAACGATAAATTAGATAGAGAGAATCTTTTGAACTCTCTTGCTTCTGCTGGGTATAGCTCTAGCGAAGTAGTTACTGAAAGATCTGAATTTGCTGTTAGAGGCTCAGTAATTGATATTTACCCTTCCAACTCTAAATTACCTATTAGGATAAATTTAGATGATGATTTAATTGAGTCAATAAGATTATTTGATAAAGACTCTCAGATATCTATAAGCAAAATAGATCAATATCAGTGCAGAGCGACTAAGGGGTTTCAATTGGATGAAGAATCTATTGCAGTTTTCAAAAAAAACTGGAGACAAATTTTTTCTCAAGATGGAGAATTCTTTGACCAAGTTTCATCTGGTAAGTTTCCCGAAGGAATAGAATCATACTTTCCTTTATTTTACGAAAAAAAACCATTGTATGAAGACTTCTTTAAAAATTATTCAAAATTTTTATATGGCAATATAAGCAAAGGAGCCGAAGTATATTGGAATCTTATAAGCAGAAGATATGAAGATTTTATTTCAGATTTTGATAGACCACCCTTAAAACCTACTTTTTTATATAACGACCCTCAGAAGATTTTATTAAATAGTAAGCAAATTTTGCATCCTAAAGATAAAAAACTAAATGAATCTTTAAATTCTGAAGAAAATTTTATACCTCAAACAAAAAGATCAAATTCAGAAGTTATAAACAATCAGTATGAATTTAAAATAGGCAATAGGCTTGTTCATACTAACTATGGTATCGGTTTATATCGAGGATTAAAAAATTTAAACAATACTGAATGTTTTGTTATTGAGTATGAAGGACAAGAAACTTTATATGTCCCAGTAGATGCAATGAATTTGCTAACTCCTTATGTGGGCAATCAAGATATAAAACTAGATTCTTTAAGTAAAAATAACTGGAAAATTAAAAAAGAAAAATCTGAACAAAAAGCATATGATATCGCTGCAGAACTTTTAGAAGCTGAAGCGAAAAGAAAAATAGATAAGTCAGATGTATTGAAAATCGATGATATTGAATACCAAAATTTTGCAAAAGGGTTTGGCTTTCAAGAGACAATTGATCAGGCTAAAGCAATACTAGAAGTAAAGGAAGATCTGGCTAGCTCAAAGCCGCAAGATAGATTAGTTTGCGGAGAAGTTGGCTTTGGCAAAACAGAAATTGCTTTAAGAGCAGCGTTTATCTGTGCAAAAAACTTAAAGCAAGTTTGTGTGCTTGCTCCTACAACTCTTCTTGCAAGACAACATTACGATTTATTTAAAGAGCGTTTTCAAGAAAGTAAAATAAAAATAGATTTTCTAACCCGCGAGAGAACATCAAAAGAAAAAGAAAAGATTATTACAGATTTGTCGAATGGGGAAATATCTATAGTAATTGGAACTCATGCTTTGTTGAATGATGCAGTTAAATTTGAAGATTTAGGATTATTGGTTGTAGATGAAGAACATAAATTTGGTGTCAGGCAAAAAGAGAAATTAAGGACAATTAAAAAGGGAGTAAATGTTATTTATTTATCTGCAACTCCTATCCCAAGATCTTTAAACATGGCCTTATCAAAAGTAAGAGATATTTCCATCATTAGCTCAGCCCCTCCTGGCAGAAAAGCGGTTGAAACAGTTATTTCAAGATACTCAGAAAGTTTAATTCAAGAGGCCCTCCAAAGAGAATTTCATAGATCAGGTCAGTCTTTCTATTTAATTAACAATGTGGCAAGTTTAGAAAATAAAGCTAAAGAATTAAAAAGGTTAATGCCTGAAGCGCAAATAGCAATTGGACATGGTCAAATGCATCCTAATGATTTAAAAGATGTAATGTTTAAATTTCATCATCATGAAATTGATATTCTTATCTGTACAACAATTATTGAAAGTGGTCTCGATATTCCAAATGCAAATACCTTGCTGATAGAAGACGCCCAAAATTTCGGACTTTCTCAGCTTCATCAAATCAGAGGCAGAGTTGGTAGATCCAAAAGACAAGCCTATGCATATTTTCTTACCTCAAATGAAAAACAGCTTACTAAAAATGCAGCAGCTAGAATTGAGGCTCTAAAATATGGAGACTCCTTAAACTCTGGATTCAATTTAGCCATGAGAGATTTAGAGATTAGAGGTGCTGGTGAGATTTTAGGAGAAAAACAGAGTGGTGCTATCGATTTTGTGGGCTTAACTTTATTCACTTCAATGATAGAACGATCCATAAAAATGCTTAAAGGCATTATAGATTCTGAGATAAATGAGATAGAAATAAAAATTGGTACAAATGGTTATATTACTGAAAAGTATATTCCTCAACCAGAAGTCAGACTTTCTCTTTATAAGAAAATTTCTTCAATTAAAAAATTAGAAGATCTTGGTGAAATCAAGAGAGAATTAGAAGACAGATTTGGATCATTACCGAAAGAAACAAGTCATCTATTAACTCTAACTCAAATAAGAATATTGAGTAGTAAATTATCCATCAATAAAATTTCAAGTAACAAAGAAAAAATTTGTTTATTTTTAGATGAAAATAATCTTCTAACTCCTCCGAATTCAAAAATAGAGAAAATAATGATCAACCTTCCTGAATCTTTAATTGATAAAGTGGATTTTCTTTTAAATAAGTTAAAATCATTTTATGAGCAGCTTCAAAAGGCATCTTGATAAGGTATTAATAACACCTTTTATTTTTCATTGTTCTATAATTTTGGCTGATGATGCCTACAGGATTGATCTAATAATTTTTCAATTTCTTCCAGAGCCAAATGTTAAAGAAAAATTTGAGACTCCTTTAGTTGAAATTTCAGATAATTCTATTACTATTTCAGAACTCAATTATCCAGAAATTATTAAACCGAAATCCATAAACTATGACCTGCCCTACAAAGAACTTTTTCAGGACATATCAATATCCTCGATTCTAAATAATATAAATCAGCAAGAGGAAAGTATTGATCCTGAGCTCATTAAAATGTCAGCTGAACAGATATTTTTTCAAGAGGACTCTGGAGTTATTTTTCCTTTGGAGGGTATTAGTAATAGTCTTCAAAAAAGTAAAAACTATAGATTAATCTCGACTAAATCATGGTTCCAAATAATTGAATCAAAGGAGGAATCAAATTCTATTTTGATAATTTCTGAAAATATAAGAGGTGTTAAAGTTTTTGGAGAGATAACTCCTTATAAAAATAGATTTCTGCATCTTGATTTAAATTTATATTTCTTGGAAAAAACAGAAAATATTGATGAGGCTTTAAATTTAGAAATAAAATCTAAAAAATATAATAAAAATGGTTTGTTCGATGAAGAGTTATTAAATATATTTAATGCAAATGAGGAAATTTTTAAAACTCAATATCAGATCAAAGAATCGAGAAAACTAAGATCCAAAGAACTGCATTATATTGATCATCCAAAATTTGGAGTCATATTTCAAATATCTCCAATTTCAAAAAATTAAACTTTTTTCTCTCTGTAATGATCCAGCAAGCTTTTGAAAACTTGATTCATATCATCATCTTCTGAAACGGCTAAAGAGCTTTCAGCCTCAGTAATAGCTTGGTCGATTGTCTGACCTCTGTCTTTTAACCAAGGTCCTTTAGAATAAAGCCGTGTCTTTACGAAATCATTATAGTTATCCAACATTTTTGAAGATGCAAATTCAGGTCTTTGGTAACAAATAATTCTCTCAGCTAATTCTCTGTATCTTGCATCTTCAAAACCTTCCACTAAAGAAGCTTTATCTGCCCAAGGCGCTATTTCAAACCTTTCCATCCAAAGCCTATCAGAATCAGAAGGAAATCCATCATAAATTCTTTGTTCTACTATTTCTTGTGGAGGCCAATGTTTAATATTTTCTCCTAAAATAGTAGAAATTCTATCTTGAAACTCAAAATTATCTCTAACCATTTCAGCTCTTTCTATTAAAGTCTGTTCAGGTTCGTCTAAGAATTTTGAAAGATTTGGGATTTTTTTTGCATTTATCAAAGGAATAGTTTTATTGATTGCAATTTTTTTAAATGCCCCTGACCTACCAAACTGTCCTTTTAACTCTGAATCTTTCATCTCAAAAAGCTCTTTTGGATCGAAATATAAATCAACTAAGATGACTTCATTTTTATTATTTGGATTTTGTCCGCAAGGCACAACTGGATAAGAGAATGCCTTTCCACCATATAACTCTCCTTGCATACAAAAAGGTGTAGATTTAAGTAATTCCATGCAGCCATCTTTTGAAGAAGCAGAAACTGCAGAGCTCCATACTTCTGGAATTTTTTCTTTAATTACTCTCAAAAGATTTATCATCAAATAACAATCAACTACTGCATCATGTGCATTTTGAGCAGAGATACCATTTGCTTCGGCTAAAAGTTCTAATTTATATTTTATTTTTCCCTCTTCATCTTGAGGAATTTTAATTTGATCAGAGAAAAAGTTAGCTATGACCATCACTACTATCATCAGGTCAACTCTTGATGCTCCATTAGTATTAGTCATGTAAGGATCGTATAAGTTCCAATAAAATTGCCTTCTAAAAAGCTCTTCATCAAATTTCATCCCATTGTATGTAACATGAACCAATTCATTACCTTTCGACCAATCAGTCCATTTATTCTTTAAATAAGTCATCATGTCGTAATGCGACATGTCATTTTTTAATGTGCTAGTTTGTCTGTGAACTTTGTAAGCCCCGACAGTGGGGACTACCCATGGCAGCACTTCAGATGAAATATTTATTTCTTCAGTCACTGAAAAATCTGAATCTGTCAAAACAGACCCTATCTGAATTATCTGAGAGAACCAGGTATTTAGACCCGTTGTTTCGGTATCGTTAAATACATAAGTTTTTTTATTTACATTCATATGAAATTATTATGTTCCAAAAAGGAGATAATCTTGTCGCTGCGCTACTTATAGTAAGCGTTATCTGTTTGTGAATGATCAGTTGAGTCTATAATTTCAGTTAACTCAGGAATATTTTCTTTTAAAGTTTTCTCGACACCATCTCTAAGTGTTAAATCTACCATCCCGCAGCCTTGGCAGCCACCACCAAATTTGAGCACTGCCTTAGAGTTATCAATTACCTCTACCAAGTGAACTTCTCCACCATGAGAAGCCAGAGATGGATTTACTTCGCTGTATAAGAAATAATTTATTTTATCCTCAATACTTGAGTTTTCTTTGAGTGCGGGAGTTTTGGCATTTGGCGCTCTAATAGTTAATTGCCCACCAAACTTATCGGGACTGTAATCAACTTTTGTGTCTTCTAAAAAAGGAAGACTTATCTTCTCTAAAAAAATACTTATTTTTTCTAATTCTATTAATTGATCATCTGATTCCTGCTCTCCTTTTTTACAATAAATAATACAAGTTTCTGCCTTAGGAGAACCAGGTTCAGACACAAATATTTTAATGTTTGTATCTGCATCTTGTTTTGAGAGCAAATCAGCTAAATATTCTTGAGCTGATTCGGTTATCAGTATATTAGGTAAATTTAGATTTTCGATTCTAGCTCCGGCATTGCTTCAAACAAATCAGCTACCAATCCATAGTCAGCAACTTGAAAAATAGGTGCATCCTCGTCTTTATTAATTGCAACAATTACCTTGCTGTCTTTCATTCCTGCTAAATGCTGTATCGCTCCAGAAATGCCTACAGCAATATATAAATCTGGTGCAACAATTTTTCCAGTTTGGCCAACTTGATAATCATTTGGAACAAACCCTGAATCGACAGCTGCTCTGGATGCGCCTATCGCTGCTCCTAGCTTGTCTGCTATACCTTCTAACAATGAAAAATTCTCTCCATTTTGCATTCCTCTTCCGCCAGAAATTATTACATCTGCAGCAGTAAGTTCAGGTCTATCTGATTGAGCAATCTCTTCTTTAACGAATTGAGAAATACCTGCATCATTTACTTCTTGGAGAGTAATTATTTCAGCTGCTCCTGATTCTGCATTTGCCGGATCAAAGCCAGTTGTTCTGACAGTAATTACTTTTTTAGGATCGTTGCTCTGAACTGTTGCTATACAATTTCCAGCATAAATTGGCCTTTGAAAGGTATCAGAACTAACAACAGCTGAAACATCTGATATCTGACAAACATCCAATAAA
Source organism: SAR86 cluster bacterium (assembly GCA_028135785.1). Lineage (GTDB taxonomy): Bacteria > Pseudomonadota > Gammaproteobacteria > Magnimaribacterales > AG-339-G14 > CASICS01. The sequence goes on along the minus strand of JAOIHS010000006.1, from coordinate 52,177 downwards.
GCTGCAACTCTTGGCATTACATTTTTACCATTGGTTGTAGTAGGAGCAAGAATAAAGTCATAATCTCCACTGATTTTTGAAATTAGGATAGAAATATTTTCAGCTAGGCAATTCTCGTATTCGAGGGAGTCTGTTAGGATAACTTTAGAAACTCCTTCAATTTTTGCTGCTGATTCGGCTATTGCTGAGCAGTTAGATCCTGCAACAAGAATATGAAGATCTTGGTCTAACTCTAAAGCGGCAGTAACTGTATTTAAGGTTACAGGCTTTAGTTCCTGGTTATTGTGTTCTGCTATTACTAATGCTGTCATGAAATCACCTTCGCTTCATTTTTAAGTTTATCTAATAAATCATCTACTGTTTCAACCATTACTCCCGCTTCTCTTTGCGGTGGAAGTGACACTTTTAATGTAGTCATTCTTGGAGTTATATCAACACCTAAATCATCTGCGGGTATGACGTCTAACGGTTTTGATTTGGCTTTCATAATATTAGGCAAAGAAGCATAGCGAGGTTCATTTAATCTTAAGTCAGTTGTAATAATTGCAGGCATATTTATAGATAAAGTTTGCAAGCCACCATCTATTTCTCTGGTAACAATTGCCTTGTCACCTTCTAAATTAACCTCAGATGCAAATGTTGCTTGAGGATATCCCAGTAAAGCTCCTAACATTTGTCCTGTTTGATTGTTATCTCCGTCAATTGCTTGTTTGCCTAAAATTATTAAGTCGGGAGATTCTTTTTCCACTATAGCTTTAAGTAATTTTGAAATTCCTAATGGCTCTGTTTCTGTATCAGTTTCGATCAAGATTGCTCTGTCAGCACCTAATGCTAATGTGGTCCTCAATTGCTCTTGGGAAGCAGAAGTTCCAACTGTGACGGCTATTATTTCTTCAACTTTTCCGGCTTCTTTTAGCTTAACAGCTTCTTCTATGGCTATTTCACAAAATGGGTTTAAAGCCATTTTTACATTATTTAAGTCAACGCCCGATTCATCAGACTTTGGTCTTACTTTTACGTTGTAATCTACAACTCTTTTTACTGGTACTAATATTTTCATTTACGTTTTATATATAGTGATTTATTGCCTTATTTCAAGAGAAGTATTCTAAAGGATATAAGAATTTCTCGCAAAGACTAGAAAATAATAATCTTATATAATTTTAATACAAAATCACCGTATATGTAGTTGGCATCTTTTCCGTATTGTAGGAAGACGAACTTAATTCTATAAATTGATAAATTGAAATATAATAGTTTAATTAGGGAATATATATGAATGATGATTTAGTTAGAGATTCGATGGAATACGATGTTGTCGTAGTAGGTGGAGGTCCGTCTGGCTTATCTACCGCAATTAAAATTAAACAGCTTGCTGAAAAAGATAACAAGGACATAAGCGTATGTTTGATAGAGAAAGGCTCTGAAATAGGAGCTCATATTTTATCTGGTAACGTTTTTGAGCCAACTGCCTTGAACGAATTAATTCCAGATTGGAAAAGCAAAGAAGCGCCATTAAATAATCCAGCTAAAAAAGATATTGTCAAATATATGCTTAATGAAAAGTTTTCGATAAGCGTTCCGTTGCCTTCTTTTTTCATTCCTACTTTTAATAACCATGGTAACTATGTAATGAGCCTTGCTAACTTCTGTAGATGGCTGGGAACTCAAGCTGAGTCAATGGGTATAGAAATATTTCCTGGATTTACAGCTTCAGAAATTTTGTACAAAGATAATGTTGTTAAAGGAATAGTAACTGGAGAAATGGGAATATCGAAAGAAGGAGAAAAAAAATCTTCTTACCAGCCCAGTATGGAATTAATAGGGAAATACACTATTTTTGCAGAAGGTTGCAGAGGTCATCTTGGCAAACAATTAATTTCTAAATATAAGTTAGATGCTGGAAAGGACCCTCAACACTATGGCATAGGATTTAAAGAAGTGTGGGATATACCTGAAGAATACCATTCTCAAGGAACAGTAATGCATACTTTGGGATGGCCTAGTTCCGGTCCTGTAGCTGGATCATATTTTTATCATGGAGAAAATAATCAAGTTTACTTAGGATATGTTGTTCCTCTTGATTATGAAAATCCTCATTTAAGCCCCTTCGATGAATTCCAACAGTGGAAACAGCATAAAGATATTAAAAAAATGCTAGAAAAAGGAACTAGAGTTGCTTATGGAGCTAGAGCTCTAATTAAGGGCGGATATCAATCAAGACCTAAAATGACTTTCCCTGGAGGCCTAATTGTTGGTGATAATGCAGGTACTTTAAACTTTCCAAAAATTAAAGGAACTCATACTGCTATGAAATCTGGAATGCTTGCAGCTGAATCTGTCTATGATGCAATATCAAAAGACAATTTTGGTTCTGACTTAATAGATTACGAGGAAAGGTTTAGATCATCTTGGGTTGACAAAGAACTATTTAAAGGCAGGAATTGGGCTCCTTTCTTGCATAACTTTGGAGCTTTAATTGGAGGAGTCTTAGCTGCTGCCGATCAATTTATATTTAGAGGTAAATTGCCATTTACTTTAAATCACTCTACTCCAGACTACGCTTGCATGAAAAAAGCTTCTGAATGCAAAAAAATTGATTATCCAAAGCCAGATGGAATTGTTAGTTTCGATAAATTATCTTCTGTATTTCTTTCAAATACCAATCATGAAGAAGATCAACCATGTCATTTAACTTTAAAAGACTCGACAATTCCAATTGCTGTAAATCTTCCTATGTATGACGAACCTGCTCAAAGATATTGTCCTGCAGGCGTATATGAGGTCGTTGAGAAAGAAGGAGAAAAAGTTTTTCAAATCAACGCTCAAAATTGCGTTCACTGCAAAACTTGTGACATCAAAGATCCAAGCCAAAACATTGTCTGGGTTACCCCTGAAGGAATGGGTGGCCCTAACTATCCTAATATGTAATAAATTAAATACTTATTAACTTGCTATATCCTGATAGTCGAAGTAATTCTAAAAAAAAGATATTTAATCTATCTTGCCTAAAGAGTATTTAGAACCCGAACTATAAATAAATAATTCTTGCATACTCTGATCTAATTCGGCTTCTTCAATTAACTGGTAATAAACATTTCTAGAAATTAAACCTTCTAAATTTTTTCGAACCATTAGATACGGTGAGGGTTCTTGATTTTTTGGGTTAATTTCGATTCTCATTGGATGAGAAGAATTCAGTGGAACAATATCACCTATATTAGTTTGAAAAAAATAAGTGATTTTTCCATCTAAATTATCTTTATTAAAGGTCGTTATGACAAAAGGCTTATCTTCTACTTCAATTTTTATTTTTTCTACCGGAGTGACCAGATAATAACAACCATCTTCATCGAATCTTAGGACGGTGCTAAAGAGCTTAACCATCTTTTCTCTTCCAATAGGAGAATTCATAAAAAACCATCTTCCATCTCTAGATATTCTCATATTAATGTTTTCACATAATGGAGGATTCCAATTATCCACAGGGGGCAATTCGCCATCCTTTTTTTGAGCTTCTAAGATTTGCTTAAACAAGCTTGCTGTATTGATGTCTTTAGTCATTCTTAACTTATAAAAGTTGGCTCATAATGCAACGTTATTTTAAATTTATCACTTATACTTTTAACGACTTCTGATGAATGAGTCAGAATATCATTAACTTTTTTTGAATGATTATAAAAAATTAATGCATGTTTATCTGAAATTCCTGCATCTCCATTAGAAGTTCCTTTCCAACCAGCTTTTTCTATTAACCACGCTGCTGGGATTTTATAAAGCTCAGAATTAAGTTGATAGTACTTAAGATCAGGATAATCAATGAGTAAATCATTAAATAATTTTTTTTCTATAATAGGGTTTTGAAAAAAACTTCCTACATTTGGGATCTCAAGATAGTCTAAAAGTTTCTCAGACCTAATAAGCAAAACGCGCTTTCTTATATCTTCAGCAGAGCTGAGTTGACCTGATAATGACTCATAATGAGTATTTGGTTTGAACTCTTTACTTAGGCAAAAACAAACATTTGTAATTATAAGGTGAGGCTCGTTTTTAAATATACTACCTCTATAAATAAATTTGCATTCTTCATTAGAGAAGATTTCAGTACACCCATTTTTTATATTAATGACCTCTACGTATGAAATAAAATCTGATACCTCAGCTCCATATGCTCCTATGTTTTGAATTGGTGCTGCTCCAACTGATCCAGGAATTCCTGATAAATTCTCTAATCCATATAAATTTAATTCCAATGTTTTGCTAACAACTGAATCCCAATTTTCTCCAGCTCCTACATTTATAAAGTTTTTGTTAACTTTAAAACCTTTTAAATTATTTTTAATAACTAAACCTTTTAAATCATTTTTAATAACTAAATTTGTTCCCTCGCCAATTACCCAAATATTTATTTTATTTTCATTTATAAAATCGTATATCTGTCCTAGATCTTCAAGACCATTACAGTCTGCATAAAAATCACTTTTATAATCTAATTTCAAAGAATTATTATTTTTTAAACTAAAATTATTTTTAAAATTTCTTGGCAATTTCATTAGCTTCTTTTAAATCCTCTTCGGTATCTACGCCCAAGTGAAATAGAGATTTTGAAGGCAGCACCTTAATTAAAATTCCATTATCAATAGCTCTTAATTGTTCTAATTTATAGGTTTTCTCATTTTCAGTTTGATTTAAGTTAACAAATTCTTTCAAACATCTAAATTTATATCCATAAATTCCTAAATGCACAAACCATTCCGACTTATCTCCTAATACTTTTCTTGAGAAATCTAGAGATATACATTCATCCACCTTCACCTTTACAACATTAGGATCATCAATATTTTCACCTGTATCCACACCTGAATAAAGAGTACACATGCCATGACTCATTGCATCATTTAATCCTGAGTGAAAATTTGACTCAGCATCTGCTTCAAAATCAAATGAATTGAATATGAGATCTATATCCATTGGATCTATAAATGGCTCATCTCCTTGAACATTAATTACAATATCTTCATTTTCTAAATTTAATTTGGAAGCAACTTCAAAAACTCTATCCGTTCCAGTTTGATGATCTTGCGAGGTAATAAAAGCCTTTCCATTAAAACTCTCAACTAATTTTTTTATTTCTTCTGAATCTGTCGCTACATAAACTTCGTTAGCTATTGAATTCAAAGCTGCTTGATAAGTCCATTGAATCATCGGTCTATTTCCAATTAATTTTAATGGCTTATTAGGCAAACGTTCTGATTGCAATCTTGCTGGAATTATTACTATTTTTTTCAAGAGATAATTTTTGAATAAATTTCTTCTGCAAAATCATCTGGTAATTTAGCTTCAATTCTAAGATACCAAAAATTACCTGGAATTTTTTTACACTTTATAGCATCTTTCTCTGTCATTATCACAGGAAGATCATTTAATCTTGAAAAATCAGCTTTATTGTATTCATGATGATCTGGAAAAATATTTTCTATGACCTCGAAGCCTAAACTTCTTAAGGTAGAGAAGAAGTTTTGAGGTGAGGCAATCCCTGCAACTGCATGAACTAATTTATCTAACGGCCACTCATTAATTTTCTTTTCAGCGCCTGTTTTTAAATCAACCCAGGCAACGGGCTCATAAGTCATTAATTTATCTTTATTGGATTTATTATCTTCATCAAGCCAAGATTTATTAGCGCTCACTATATAATCAACTTCATTCAATCTTCTAACTGACTCTCTTAGGGGCCCTGCCGGCAAAGTAAGCCCATTTCCAAATTTTTTATATCCGTCTACTAAAGCAATCTCAATGTCTCTTCCTAGTTTATAGTGCTGCATTCCATCGTCACTAATTAATACATCACAATTATGTTTTTTTAGAAGATACTGAGCTGCCTCCACTCTATTCGGAGAAATTACAACTGGACAATGCGTGCTGTTGGAAATTAATTTTGGTTCATCTCCAGAAGCTAAAACACTAGTCTTGCTATTAACCTCAAGAGGAAACTTAACTGAATTACTTTTATATCCTCTAGAAATAATTCCAGGTTTCATACCTTTACTTATCAAAAGCTTAGCTAGCCAAATTACAAATGGCGTTTTTCCATTTCCTCCGACTGTAAGATTTCCCACTACAATAACTTTTTGACTAGGTTTCCAAGAAATCTTCTGTAATCTATTTCTTCTAAATCTTGAAAGTAAACTAAATATTATTGATATTGGGAAGAAAAATTTAATCCACAAGTGATCTTCATACCAAGCAGTTTGGATCATTCCCTTAGGAGGAGTTTCTTCAATTTTTGCTTGAGGAATAATAATTTTTTTACCTTCCATCGGTTTGATGCTTTTATCAGAAAATTGATTCTTATAAAGATCAAAATACTCTCCTTCAAGAGACAGTAATTGCTCGTGTTTTCCTCTTTCAATAATCTCGCCTTTATTTAAAACTATAATTTCATCAGCATTTTCAACTGTGGCTAAACGATGCGCTATTACAATTGTCGTTTTTCCTTTTTTTAGTTCATCAATTGCTTCTTGAACTAATTTCTCTGATTCAGAATCAAGAGCAGAAGTTGCCTCATCTAAAATTAATATTGAACAACTTTTCAAAAATGCTCTGGCTACAGCGATTCTTTGCCTTTGACCTCCAGATAAAAGCGCTCCATCGTCACCAACTTTTGTATCATATCCATCAGGCAAATTAGATATAAAATTATCTGCATGAGCTTGCTTAGATGCATTAATTATTTCTTCATTAGATGCGTTAGGTTTTGCATATTTAATGTTATTGAAAATTGTATCGTTGAATAAAACTGTAGTTTGGCCAACTGCTGAAATTTGCGATCTGAGAGAAGATATTTCAAATTTACTTATAGGACTTTCATCTAAAAGAATCTCTCCTTCTGAAACTTCATAAAACCTAGGAATTAGATTGATCAAGGATGATTTTCCAGCCCCTGAAGAACCGACGATAGCTAAAGTTTTTCCCTTTTCCACTATAAAAGATATTCCGGATAATGTTTTTATCGCAGCATTTTCATACGAAAAAGAAACCTTATTAAATTCTATTTTTCCTTCCGAATTGTTTAAAATTTCTTTACCAGAATTTTCTTCAGGTTTTTCATCGATTTGGTCAAAGATAACTTCAGAAGCCGCTAATCCTCTCTGGATCATTGCATTTGTCTGGGATAGTTGACGAATTGGTTTGGCTAGCATGGCTGCAGCGCCAAAAAAAGCTATAAAAGTTCCTGAGCTCATTACCTCAATAACATCAGAGTCTAGAGCAAACCAAGTAATTGTTGCCAAAGAAACAGATAGAATTATTTGAATCAAGGGAGATGCTATAGAGTTAGTTGATTCCAACTTTAGATTTGCATTTATATTTTGATTACTCGCAGATACAAATTTTAAATATTCAGATTCCTGTTGTCCAAATAGTTTTATTTCTTTATTAGCATTAATGGACTCAGAACTAACGTGTGTAACATCTCCCATAGCATCTTGAAGTCTAGTGCTAATTCTTCTGAGTCTTTTTCCGGCAAAATAAACAATTGCAGCTATAAAAGGTCCTGTAAAAAGAAGAACAGTTGATAATTTCCAATTTAGATAAAGCAAGTAACTAAATAAGCCGATTACTATCAAGCCTTCTCTTAGGATGACTTTTATAGCTTCTGTTCCTGCGTCTTTAACCAAACCAACATTGAAAGTAATCCTTGATAATAAGTGCCCGCTATTATTTGAATCATAAAATTTAGAAGGTAAAGCAATCAATGTCTTAAATAAATCAGACCTAAGATCATGTATCAATTTATTAGATACATAAGCCATAAAAAAATTTCCTAAATAAAACCCTATCCCCCTTATAAAAGCTAATACTATTAAAGCTATAGGAAGAAATAATGTTTGTTTTGGGTCTGGATTGTCTACAAAGTCTACAATTTGTTTAAACCATTCAGCAATTGCTACTTGAGAAGCTGCAAAAATAACAAACCCAATTATACTAAGAATAAAAAATCCATAGTAAGGAGCTACATATGAGATCAATCGAAAATAGTATGATTTTTTTTCAGACATATTATTTAGGCGAAGAAACACCATTCATTTGAATATTTTTGAATCCTTTTTTATTTAAAGCTTCCATAATAGTAACTAAATATTGATATTTTGTATCGGAATCAGCTGAAATTTCAGCTGTAGTTATATCTGTAGATACAAAACTAAGTTCATTATTAAATGAATTAAATGAAAAATTTTCTATTTCTTTGCCGTCAATGGAAACCTTTCCTTCTTTTGATATTTCGATATTCAAGCTTCTTTCGGATGAACCCTCATAAGATAAATTTTGAATTTCAGGAAGATTAATGTTCATTATTTTTACATCGACAAAGTTTGTACTCAGTACAAAAAAAATTAATAGTAAAAATATTACGTCCACTAATGGAGTTATCTCTAGGGCAATCTCAGGTGATTTTTTTCTTTGAAATTTCAATCTTCGGAAATGTAATGAATTAATTTATTTGATTCTTCTTCGAGCTCTAATGAATAATTTTCTATTGTTCTGTGAAATGATCTATAAAAAATTAAACTAGGAATTGCGATAATAAGACCTGCGGCCGTTGTGACTAGTGCTTCTGCAATGCCTCCCGCTAATGGAGCAATAGCATTACTTCCCGAATCCAACAGATTACTAAAAACCGATATCATGCCCATGACTGTGCCTAGCAAACCTAAAATAGGAGATACAGAAGCAATTGTTCCAAGTAGAGTCAAAAATTTTTCTAACCTGTTTATTTCGTATCTTCCGATTTCTTCAGCTCTCAACCTTAAAATAGATTTAGATTTTACTTTTTCTTCTAGAATTGAAAAAAAGATTGATCCCTGAATTGAATCCTTTTTCATCTTTTCTTTCATTGCAGAAGATAAGGATTTCTTTTCAATTTGAGAAATAACGTGTGCAGTTAGATTTCTAGGCAGAACTATATCTCTAGAAAGATTCCAAGTTTTTTCTATTAAAATAGCTAGAGCTATTATAGAAAGCAGAATAATAGGCCAGATTATTATGCCCCCAGATAAAAGAATATACGCCATAAAATTTCCCTTTATTTAATTTTAATTTAAATAAAAATTCCTGAATCCATCGTTTTAATAGAGGTAGCAATTTTTTCAAAATTTTTGTCATGAGTTGCGATGATTAAAGATGCTTTCGAATTATTTAAATAATCTTTGAGCTCTTTGATAACTTGTTCCGCAGTTTCTCTATCTAAATCTCCTGTCGGCTCGTCTAATAAGACTAAACTTGGTTCGTTAATTAAAGCTCTGCAAATTGCAACTCTTTGTCTTTCTCCACCAGATAATTCACTTGGTTTATGATTTTCTCTATGGCCAAGTCCAAAATTATTTAATAAAATTTTAGCTTTATTATTAGCTTTATATCTTTTAGAGCCATTTAGAATTAGCGGTAAAGAGACATTCTCTATAGCAGTAAATTCGTTCACTAAGTGATGAAATTGATAAACAAAGCCGATATTATCTCTTCTTAACAAAGTCAGTTCATCAGGAGACATCTCGTTGATCGAATTACTTTGAAACAAGATAGAGCCTTGTGAAATACTTTCTAAACCAGCTATTAAGTGAAGCAATGTTGTTTTACCCGACCCAGAACGTCCAAAAATTACTAAAATTTCAGATTCTCTCAAATCAAAAGATATATCCTTAACTGCGCTTATAGGATTTGAATCCTCTAAAAAAACTTTTTCTAAACCATTTATTGAAAGAAGGCTACTCATTTCGTAAAACCTCCGCAGGAATAATTTTTGAAGCTAAAAATGCAGGATACAAGCAGACAGAAACTGTTATTGTTAAAGTTCCAATTATTATTAAAGATATCCATGAAAGCCTTATATCTGTTGGAAAATAATTTATAAAATAACTACCTCTCATTAAAAATGACATTAGACTTTCCATAAATGGCGTTGATAAAAAGAGAGTAATTAGCAGACCAAAAAAAGTTCCAATAATTGTTCCAATTAGAGAAATCATCATTCCTAAGTATAAGAAAATGTTTCTTATCTCTTGCTTGCTCATTCCAATAGTTTTAAAAATAGCCAATTGAGATTTTTTTTCATTAATCATCATTACCAACATAGAAATAATATTGAATGCTGCAACTAAGATAATTAGAGATAGGAGCAGGCCAATGAGAACTCTTTCTTGCATTATGGCCTCAAAAAGCGGGCCATATGAATATGTCCAATCTTGAACGGTTAACATATCATTTGAGACTGATTCAACTTCCATCAAAACTTCCCATGAAAGATAATTGGCTTCAAATAAATTACTAAATTTTAATCTCAAACCATGAACTTTTTCACCTAAAGATAATAACTTAGCGGCTTTTGAAATATTTATGTACGCAATAGATTCGTCTAAATCTGAAGATCCAACTCTAAATATTCCACTTACTTGGAAATTGCTAATTCTAGGAAAATATCCGGCAAAAGATGGTTTTGTATCAGGTAACATTAAAGAAACTTTATCGCCTAAATCCAAACCTAATTTTCTAGCTAAAACCTCACCGAGAATAATATTATTTGTATTTTTTTTTAGACTCTCAAAAGTCCCTTCGATCATAAAATCAGAAACAACTGAAACTCTTGATTCTAGATCTGGTTCAATTCCTATCAGATTTGAGCCGAAAACTTCCCTTGGTGAACCGATTAATACTTGGGTCTCTATAAAAGGAGCAACTCCTATAACGCTTGTATTTTCTTCTGCTTTAGTTTGTATCTTTTCCCAATTTAAAATTGGGTTTAATCCAATAATTTCTGCATGTGGAATAATATTTAAAATTCTATCTTTAAGTTCTCGCTCAAAACCATTCATAACAGAAGTAACAATAATTAAAACTGCTACTCCAAGAGCAATACAACTAAATGCCATTGATGAAACAAAGGAAAGAAAGCCTTTTCTTTTAGTCTTTAAGTATTTTAAAGCAATAAATAAAGATACATCTTCTTTAAACATAAGATAAGAGACTGTAAAAGGAGATTACTTCAATACAGATTCTTTGGTGGATTTAAACATCTTCCCTTTGTATGGTGGCATCATTGGAGCTAATAAATCTATTGAAAATTGTTTATATATTGCTTTTGCATGACTAAAGTTTTTAAACCCATCAAACCCATGATAATTTCCAGTTCCACTGGGTCCGACACCTCCAAAAGGTATATCTTCTTGACCTATATGCCAAATAACATCATTTAAAGTTACTCCGCCGGAGATCGTATTATTCAAAACATCTGCTTCTCTCTTTTTATCATCTCCAAAATAATAAAGTCCCAAAGGTCTATCGTTTGCATTAACGTAATTTATAGTTTCGTTGAAATCTTCATACTCTTTTACTGGAAGAAGCGGTCCAAATATTTCTTCTTTCATAATATCCATGTCATCAGTTGGGTTTAAAACCAAAGTAGGAGGTATTTTATGAACTTCTTGTTGAGAGAAATCTTCATTAGCTGGATTTATAACTCTTATATCAGCTCCTTTTTGCTTGGCGTCTTCAATAAGACTATTTAAGCGATCGTAATGCTTTTCATTGATGACAGATGTATAACTTTCGTTATATTTAAGATTTTCATACATTTCTGTAACAGCTATCTCTGATTCTTTAACGAATTCTTCTGATTTTCCTTTAGGAACCATCACATAGTCTGGAGCTAAACATATTTGACCCGCATTCATAGTTTTGCCTCTCATTACACGAGTAGCTGTTTTCTTTAAATCAGCTTTTTCATCAACTATTACAGGGGACTTCCCTCCAAGCTCTAAAGTAACAGGTACCAAATTCTCTGAAGCTGATCTCATAACTAGTTTTCCAGTCTGAGTACTGCCAGTAAAAAGAAGATGGTCAAAAGCTAATGAGCTAAAAGATGCTGCAACATCTGCTCCGCCAGTGAATACAGCAGCTTCTGCTGAGTCAAAATATTCTTTAAACATTTTCTTGGTTAGTTCTGAGGTTACAGGAGTAAATTCTGAAGGTTTAATCATGACTCGATTACCAGCTGCAAAAATAGTTCCTAATGGGGCTAAAACTAAATTAATTGGAAAATTCCATGGGCTTATGACACCCACTGTGCCTAGAGGCTGATATTTAATCCAAGATTTTGCTCCAGCTAAGGACATGATTGAACGAATTGCAAATGGCTGAGATGTGTTACTTTTTCTTTTTTCATCTTTCATCCATTTTTTAACATTTTCCTTGGATGATTCAATTGAGCCAATGGTAGACATGATTTCAGACATGAAACCGGCCTTAGAATCTCGATTGCCAAAATCCTGTTGGATAGCATCAAGAATTTCTACGTTGTATTTCTTGAGCATTGCAACACACCTAGCTAAACGATCTTGTCTTAATTCCATACTAGGGGTTTCCTCTTCTACATATAATTTTTTTTGGAGTTTCAGAACTTGCTCCATTTCTTGTATTGTTTCTATTGTCATTTTTAGCCTCTTGTTGTTTAGGTGTTTCTTAAATTCTTATCTTTATCGTTGCTCTTCTTAATAGTAGACCTGATATTTTCCCAGTCGTCATCAGATAAATTGCTTAAACTTGAGAAGGTTCCTCCAGCTGATAAATATGCTGCACCATCAATTGCGATAGTTTGACCTGTGAGATATTCGCATCCATCTCCCATTAAAAATGTTGCTAAATTTCCAAGCTCATCCATTTCGCCGACTCTTCCAAGTGGATTAGATGACATAGAGCCGCCATCATTTATAGATGTTTTACCATCTCCTGTTTCTGGACTTAATCTAGCCCATGCACCTTCAGTTGGAAAAGGTCCTGGAGCAATAGCATTAAGTCTAATTCCATGCGGACCCCATTCAACAGCCAATGATTTTGTCATTGCATGTATTCCAGATTTAGACATAGCTGAAGGGATAACATATGGAGAGCCAGTCCAGACCCAAGTGGCCAATATAGAGAGAATGCTTCCTTTATGACCTAACTCGATCCATCTTCTGCCAACAGCGTTAGTTATATAAAATGTGCCATGAAACACAATGCTTGCGATTGCATTGAAGGCGTTAGGGGATAAATCTTTGGTTCTACTTATAAAATTTCCAGCTGCATTATTTACCAAGCCATCTAAAGGACCATCGATGAAAATATTTTCAATTGCAGCATCAACTGCATTAGAGTCTCTTATATCCAGTGCAAAGTAATTAACTTTTCCTCCAGTTTCGTCCATCAATTCTTTAGCAGTCTCGCTCAAGACACTTTCTCTTCTGCCGCAAATATAAACTTCAGCACCATACTTGAGAAAGTGCCTAGTCATTTCTTTTCCTAAACCACTTCCCCCACCTGTAACTAATATTCTCTTTCCTTTTAGTAATTCATCTTTGAACATAATTTATCTCAATAATTAAAATATCTTTTCTGATTCAAAAGTATAAATATTATTAGCAATAAAGCTAGAGCACTTATCATCAAATAAGGAAAATTTGGATTAATCATATACAACGGCATTATTGTAAAAGGAGTTATTAAATGTCCGATTGGAAAAACTGTTCCCATCCATCCATTTGCAGCACCTTGTTCGTTCTTCTTAACAGACAAAGACAGAATCGAAATATTTCCAGGTCTAATCAAGCCTGTACCAAGACCATAAATAATTAATGCCAAATATAAATTTGAAATTGATGAAGCTTGAGATAAAAATAAGTAACTTAATAATACTAAAGAACTCCCCCACTTAATTAAATTTAAAGGTCTAATTGAAAATTTATCAACAATAAATAAATTTGCGAACATTCCAGATAAAGCAACTATGGAAAAACCTATAGCAACAACTGTGTAAACACTTTCTCCATTAGTTATGATTACATCGTTGGTATATAAAGCTACCGTAAGAACCAGACAAGCATTAGCTATTCCAATAAAAGCAGCAACTAAAAGTGATGGCCAAACTCTACGATCATTAAATTTCAATTTTTCTTTAGTTTCGTCATCAAAACTTTCAATTGGGCCCTGCATATTTTTAAAATTATAAAATCCTATTAATGCTCCCAAAAGTGCAAAAAAGAGGAATGGAGCTAACAAATTTTCATTGAATAAAGACAAGAGAATGCCGACTGCCACTGGTCCAATAACTACTCCAAATTGCCAACCTGCATCAAAACGCGCAAAGCCGGCTGTTCTAGTAGTAGGAGATGTAAGATCAGCAATTCTCCCTCCAGCAGCAGGTCTCACAGCACTTCCTAATAAACCGTTTATAAGCCTAGTAAAAACTAAAAGAGGAAAAACTAATGTTAAAGGAAGTAAAAAATTTTTGGCTGATATAAGAATCGCTGCAAATGATGCCATTGAAATAGCAAATCCAAGCATTCCAATTAAGAAAATACAACCCCTTCCAAATCTATCACTCAGTCTTCCCCAAAATGGGCTAAAAAACATCCAAGCTAAAGCAGATATTGAAAAAATTAATCCTACTTCAAATTCACTAAATCCCAAATCTCTTACTTCCGATGGAATTAAAATAAATACTGTTGATTGTCCAGCGCCTACACATGCGAGTGCCGCTGCGAGAGCCCATATAGACTTATGAGGTTTTTCAGAATCGTCAATCATAAGCAAGAATCAATGTAAAACATTCATCTGCTTTAAGACTAAATACTAAATATTCATGATATTCATTGAGGGCATGTGACCACTCATGCTCAAACTTAACGTCATTATTTTTTTTATCTCCAATGTGTCTCTGTAATTTAAAACATAAAGATTTTCTATCCAAGATCACATCAAGAAAATATTTATATCTTGAGTAAGACAGCGAAGTTATTTTTGGAGTATCCGATCTAGATTTATTTAATATATTCAAAACTTCAATCAATAAATCTTCTGATTGCATCTCTCGGTAGTCTTCACTAGAGAGATTTGCGCTTTGGAATGGTCCGTGAAATCCTTTTGCTCTTAAGAACATAAAATCTGTTAATTGAAAGTTATTAAAATCCTCTTTCAGAAATCTATCTATGATAAAAGGAAACCCTCTTTTTTCTATATTAACAGAGCATTTAGATCTCGAAATAATGCCTTGGCCATGCTCATGAAGTCTCATGAATTCAAGACCCAAAAATTCAAATTTTAAATTTTCTGGGTATACTAAAATTGTGTCTTTACTTTCCATTGAGAGATTTAATTCCTATTTTTTCTCTAATTTCTATCATTTTTTCTTCAGCTATTTTTAAAGCTCTTTTTTCTCCCTCTTGAAGAATTTCTTCCACCTTTGTAGGATCAGCAATAAAATTAAAATATCTATCTCTACTTAAAGAGATCTCTTTATTTACTAAGTCAAAAAGTAATTTTTTTAAGTCTCCCCACCCAGCTCCTTCAACATATTTTTTCTCTATAAGTTTTAATTCGGTGCTGTCTAAAAATGCCTGAAAGTAATTAAATAAAATTGAATCTTTGGTGCTTTTGATCTCTCCAGGCTCAAGTGAATCTGTTTGTATTTTATTTATGCTCTTTTGCAATTGTTTTTCGGTAGAAAATAATTCGATAAAATTTTTATAAGACTTACTCATTTTTTTTCCGTCTGTTCCTAAGAGCAAAGGCAAGTCGTCAGAAATCATTGCTTCAGGCAATGTAAATGTTTCACCATAAATATGATTAAATCTAGCTGCAATATCTCTTGTCATTTCAAGGTGTTGTTTTTGATCACTTCCTACAGGCACCTTGTTGGAATTGAAAATAAGAATATCGGCAGCCATTAAAATGGGGTAGTTAAATAAACCTGCACTAATGCCTTTATCTAGATCGTTATCATTATTAGATTTATTAATATCCTGTGCTGCTTTGTAAGCATGAGCCCTATTTAAAAGCCCTTTAGAAGTTACATTTGATAAAACCCAATTGAGTTCTAAAATTTGAGGAATTTTTGACTGCCTATAAAAGCATGTTTTATTTGGATCTAATCCACATGCCAGCCACGCAGAAGCGATCTTTAAACTCGAATCATGAGTCAGAGAAGGATCTTGTTGCTTGATCAAGGAATGGTAGTCGGCTAGAAATAAAAAAGACTCTTTTGAATCTTGAATAAATTCCAATGCAGGTTTCATAGCTCCAATATAATTTCCTAAATGAGGAGTTCCGCTGGTAGTAATTCCTGTTAATAAGATAGACATATGGATAGTATAAAAAAAAACACCACAAAGTGGTGTTTTTTAAAACGAAGTTTAAGGGGTCTAGTGGGTTAACTAGTACAGGTGATTTACCCATCTACCTGTATGTGGCGAAATTTCTTACGTCTTTTCACCCTTCTTCTATCCCTTAGTTTCTTTTTCACTGTCTCGAGATATTGAAATGCCTACTTAAGGTATAAATTTATATTATTGAAATTGAACAATTTTTTCAATAGGGTAAATGGTGTTTTTTAGACTAAGTTATTATTAAAAAAATCTTTTTAGGATCAAAAAAAAATTAAAAAAAAACTATGAAATTTTTATTACTTTTTCTAAATAATTTAATAAAAAATCTCTAAATTCTTCAAGTTTTGACAATGTTTTTAAATGAAAATATGAATTCGGAAATTCTTTTTCAAAATTTCGAGATATTAATTCATACCCTTGTTGATTTATATTTTCTTTTTTATCTCTTTCTCTTAAGAATTGAGCTAAATCACAAACAAAAGATATATCTGCTATCGATATTTTATCTCCAACAATAAACTCATTAATTGATAGAGCTCTTTCGATACCATCTAAATAAAATAAATAAGCAGAAGTCATTCTTTTATACAAATAATCATTTAATGAGTCAATTTCAAGAGTATAAACTTGGAATTCTCTTGCAAAAACAAGATTTGCATCAAGAAAACTGTCTATTCTCGATTGCTTAAAGGGGTCCTTGTCTCCATAAAGAGATGAGTCATCTGAAAATCTGGCAACGGCTCGCATTATACTATTTGATTCAAAAACTCCTTCTGAACCATCAAAGTTAAAGCCTGCAGGAACTGTTCCAAATGGATTTTTTTCTAAAAATCTATCTGTCTTATAAAGGGCGCCCTTAAATCCTCTTTTGCTTTTACGTTTATAGGACTTCATTTCTTCAAAGTCTGATGATGTTAATTCTTGTGCGTCAAAATCCCATAGCCAATTTGCAAGGCTCATGGGTTTGTCACCGATCACTTTTAAATTTACGTTTCCGAGTTTTGCTGTAATTAAAGATTTCCAAACTCTAGGATTGGGTAAATATGAAAAAATTCTAATATCCTCTGCCATCTTTTCTCCCATTATAAAAATAAATTTTATATGCCTATTATTTCGATGGAAAGGTCTTTTCTATAGTGGCGGAGGAGGTGGGATTCGAACCCACGAGGCCATTTCTGGCCTGCTGGTTTTCAAGACCAGTGCATTCAACCAAGCTCTGCCACCCCTCCGTTGGAGTTATCTGGGTTTCAGGGTAACTAAATATTTCTAAAAATAATTAGTACCCCAATTAGTACCCCAGATTCAAACTTATAGCGTTACGGCTAATGTTTGAGCGATTGATTTCTCGAAGGATTCTACATTATCTAAATCTGAATTAGGAATTAAATGTTTCTAAAAAAATGAATATAATAAATTATGTTTTCAAAATTTTATTCGTTAGACAAAGATATAAATAATACAAATAATTATTCAATTTCGAAAGATGTTGTATGGGCTTCTCCTAAAGGCTTTGATTTAACAATGGATATTTACTCTCCAAAGAAAGATAAAGGCTCTTTTCCTGTTTTGGTTATATTTCATGGAGGGGGTTTTTTAATTAGAAGAAAGAATATTTTAGATAACATGGCACAGTACATTGCCTCTAATCATGATTATGTAGTTTGTAATGTAAATTACAGATTACTTGGTGATCAACACAACTCTGTAACCTTTAATGAATTAATCGGTGATGCTTTTGGATCTATTTTATGGATCAAAGAAAACATATTTAAATTTAAAGGAGATAAAGATCGTCTTGCAGTTACTGGAGATAGTGCAGGGGCTTATATTTCTGCGATGATTGTAAATTCAGGCACTAAAATTGGTAAAAAAGAAAACTATTCAGAACATCTTTCTTTTGAGCCATCGTATTTACCTGAAAAAATAAAATTAAAAGATATTTCAAATAATAATCTGCTTGCCGTAAATGCAGCGGTTTTAAGTTATGGCGGATTTGATTTCTATAAGTGGGCGCTTTATGGAGGTGCTGAAACTTATAAAAATTTTTTTTGGTGGATGGCTTTTGCAAAACCAAGAGGTATTTTTGGTTCTGAATATAATCCATCTAGTCATCCTGAAATGTATAAAGCCTCCTCTCCTATATACAATATTCCAAATATCCAAAATCAAAAACTTCCGCCTCAACTAATAACATCTGCCAGCCAAGACAAAGTAATTCCAGTTTATGCGGTTAAAGACTATGTAAAAGCACTTGAGAATCAAGGTCAATCAGTTGAATATTGGGAATACGAAGATAAAAATCATGCTTATCTTGATTCTGGGAGATCTTTTCTAGTAGGAAATGATTTTAAGAGGGATGCCATTCCTGCTTTAAAAAAAATAATGAATTTTCTAGACTCTTGTCTCTAAGAAAATTTATTGATTTTATTTTGTTTTTTTTAAGGTTACATTAAGATAAAGCTGAGGAAAAGATTATGTCAGGTCCGTTAAGAGGTATTAGAGTTATAGAGCTAACTTCTACTGTGTCAGGTCCATTTGCTGGAATGATGCTAGCTGATCAAGGAGCAGACGTTATAAAGGTTGAGCCTCCTTTAATAGGCGACCTTGCCAGAGTGATGGGTACATCTCGTGATGGTATGGCTGCTATGTTTTCAGTAATAAATAGAAATAAAAGGTGTATGGTCTTAGATTTTAAAGAAGCTGAAGACTTTAAAATTTTAAAAAAGTTGTTGGATACTGCTGACGTCATAATTGAAAACTATCGCCCAGGAGTAGTTAAAAAACTTGGTATTGATTACGAAACAATAAAAAAGACAAATCCAGATATTATCTATACTTCTATCTCGGGATATGGTCAAACTGGTCCTTATATCAATCGAAGAGTATATGATCCTTTAATTCAAGCTACGGCTGGGTCAGCTTCAGCTCAGAATTCTGAGAAACCACAATTTTTTAAAACGATTGTATTTGATAAAGTAACAGGCTTAACCGCAGCTCAATCAATTAGTACTGCTTTATTTCACAAGGAAAGAACTGGTGAAGGTCAATATCTGCCAATCTCTATGTTAGATTCTGCTTTGTATTATATTTGGCCAGATGTAATGTGGTCTAAAACTCTACTGGGAGAAAATATAAAAAAACTCCCAGATTTATTTGATGCATTTCCAATCTTCAAAACGAAAGATAGATATATTTGTATTATCTTATTGGCGGACGCGGATTTTCAAAAACTCTGTGAGCTTTGTAATTCTAATCTTTATACAAAAGAAGAGTACGCTACGACTGATATGCGGATAGAAAATTTAGATTCCTTCATAGATGCAGTCAAAGAAATGCTTAAGGATCAAGAAGCAGGTTATTTGTGTGATGAATTAGACAAGTTTGGAGTTCCAGTAGCAATAATCAATTCTTTAGATGAAATTCACGAAGATCCTCAAGTTATTGAGCAAGAATCATTAATAGAAACGACACATCCGGTGGCTGGAAAAATGAGAATGCCAAGGCCCCCTTTTAATTTCAAAGATCAAAATAAATTTCCAAATTCACATGCTCCATCACTTGGAGAACATAATAGAGAAATTTTACTTGAGCTTGAAGTAGAAGAAGCAGAGATCACTAGAATGGAACAAAGAGAAAAAGCCAATAAGGATATGATGAAAGCGATGTCTCTTTCAAATGCTACAAATAAATCAAGAAGCTAAAATTCAGAAAACTCCCCTGCTCTAAGATAGACATTTGCATGAATCATTGATAAGTGCCCGTATAAATGTCTAACATTTGACAGATTAACCAAAACATGGGTATCTCCAGAATAGATAGATTGCTGAAATCTATTAATAGTGGTGAAATGAAATAGCTAAAAACATAAAAAACCTGGGGAGGATAATATGGAAAATGCATTTAATATGATACGTGACTTAGTTTCTGGATTAACTGGAATCTTAGTAGGTGTAATTGGTTTGGGAGTCGTTGCTGGAATAGTATTCGGTGGTAACTCTTTTTTCTTTGGCGATGTTTTAAACCAGCTTCTTGCTGTTATACAGACATTAGGTGACAACGGAATAGTAGGGCTTCTAGCAGCAGCTATTCTTATAAATCTACTTAGATAACAAAGATATATTGGTCTAGGGGTTTAAAAAACCCCTGACCTTTATAAAAACTATGAATATGGACTGGTTAAAGTTAGAAACAATTAAAGAATTTCTCTACAAAACAACAGAGGTATTATCTCTTGTCGTTGCAGTTTCATTATTAGTTGGAATAGTTTTTGGGCCTGAAACTGCTTTTTTTGGTTCAGTTGTTGCTAACTTCTCCTCTATACTTTCAGTTATGGGTCAAGAAGGACTTCTTGCTTTAATTTCAATATTGATTATTGCTGCTATTTTGAAAAAATAGTTTTTATTTAAAAACCAAACGGGAAAGTTCCCGTTTTTTTTGGTTCAAAAAAGGTGGCTGAAAAGTCTGCAACGACACAATCCAGCCTAAATTTTTTTTAAATTTGGTGGCTGAAATGAGGGCTAATTCTACACCTCAGCCAAAAAGAGATGAGTTACTTAGGTCTAGCTTCGTTAACTATTACTTTTCTTCCGTCTACTTCTGATTCGTTCAATGCTTCGATAGCTTCTGCACCACCGTCGTCGAGCTCTACAAATCCAAAGCCTCTAGATCTATTAGTATCTCTATCCGTGATTACGTTTGCAGATGTGACTGTTCCGTAACTTGAAAATAAATCTTCTAATTCCTGATTTCCAATACTCCAAGGGAGATTTCCTACATATAATTTCATAAGTACCTAATACTTCGTTAAAAAAGTGTATTAAATACTAATTTGATGAAACTGAAAGATATATTTTCATTTATTTCTAAATGATATAAGTTAGTTATGCTTTTCTTGCAAGTCTTTTTCTATGTCTTCATGGTCACCAACCATAATATGATTTGCGCTTTTAGTAATATACTTTTCAAAAATAGGTATTAAAAGTAACGGAATTAATCCGCCGCTTACGATGCCAAGGGTCATTGGTCTTATACTTGGGTCAATAATTGATGCTATTAAATCTGCCAATATATGAGCAAGAGCTGCTCCAATGATTCCTGCGATAGCTCCATTAGAGATTATCTTTAAAAATCTATTAAGACTAATACCAAAATAGTAACCAATAATGATCAAAAAAACATGTACGAAGCCAAATATAAATCCTCTTGTTATGGATGGTTCAATAGTAATGAATAAATCTATTAGCGATTCCATAGAAAGCTATTTATATATTTTCTTGTCTGTAAATTAAATAAGTTCCCAAAGAAAATATAACAAATAAGAAAACTTCTGGAATAAAGACATCTGTGAACCCTGTATCATGAATTAATGCAGCAATGGTATGGCCGATAAGTACGAATAGAAATATTACTGCTGGAGCAGCCAACCAAACATGTTTCATTCTAATCGCTCCAATAATACACATAGAAGATATTCCCAAGAAAAAACCAGTGAAGTCTCTAATTAATGTATTTTGGCCATGTTTGCTAAGTTCGTTAAAAACAAACCCAAAGTCTGCTGAGGTTTCTACGGGGTTTAAAAGCCAACCTATGCCGGTTGGCAAAAGTAAAATTGCTGGCAATATTGAAATTATTCTAGCTAAAAGCATGTTGTCGTCTCCTTTTATTTATTTAAATTTATTTTTATTAAAAGTGTCTTCTATGGTTCTTATACTGTCTCTTAGTAAAACACTTAAAAATCTACTTAGTTTATCTTGAATTTTTTTCTTAGGCTCAAATCTAATCTCGTAAACCTCATGCTTTTTAGCAAAATTCATTAAATATTCATCACTAGTTGAAATTGAATCTATCAACCCAACTTCCAATGCTTTAGATCCTTCCCATATCTCTCCTGTAGCTACCTTAGAGATATCCAAAGATGGTCTAAATTTACTGACATGCTCTTTAAATAACTCATGAATATCATGGAGATCTTCTTTAAACTTTTTTCTACCTTCATCTGTTGTCTCACCAAAAGTAGTAATCGTTCTTTTATACTCGCCGGCGGTATGAAGCTCATAATCAATATCATTTTTTTTAAGGATTTTGTGAAAGTTAGGAATTGCAGCTACCACTCCTATAGAACCGATAATTGCAAAAGGTGCCGAAACAATTTTATTCGCTACACAGGCCATCATATAACCTCCAGATGCAGCAATCTTATCAACACAGGCAGTCAAGTTTATTCCAGCATCTCTTATTCTTTGGAGTTGTGCTGCCGCCAATCCATAACCGATTACTGTTCCACCAGCACTTTCAAGATTGAGAACAATTTCTTCACACTTGGTTTCACTTTGTAAAATTGCATTAATTTCTTCTTTTAAATTGGCAACATTTGAAGCATCTATATCACCATCAAAGTTTAAAACATAAACCGGTTTCTTCTTTGTCTTTGGAGTGTTCTTTTTTTCTTTTTTTAAGGATTTTTTAAGTTTCTTTTTTTCATCTTTTGTCATCGTTAAAGCTTTTATTGAATTAGCCATAGCTTCATATCTTTTAGTCAAATTCTTAATTTTTAAAGACTCGCCAGAATCTTGCTCCTGACGCATTGAAGATATGATTAAAAAAATAGGAACGAAAATCAATATAACAATTGTCATTGTTTTCAAAAGAAAGTACCCATACTCAAAAAGAAATTCCATAATATATATATTAGTTGGTTAGAAGAATTTGGAGTTTATCAGGAATACTTATTGGCTTGTATTAAAAAGGTTAGAGAGTTTTTTGATTATCCATATAAGGCCTCAAAACCTTAGGAATATTAATTGAACCATCCTCATTTTGATAATTTTCAAAAATTGCTGCCATAGTTCTTCCAATAGCTAAGCCTGAACCGTTAAGAGTGTGGCAAAATATATTTTTCTTTTCTTGCTTTATTCTAATTTTCATTCTTCTTGACTGAAAGTCTTCAAAATTACTACATGAAGAGATTTCTCTATATTTATTTTGGCTTGGTAACCAAACTTCCAAGTCGTAGGTAAAGGAGGAACTAAATCCAGTATCTTTGGAGCATAAAATTACTTTTCTGTAAGGCAATTCCAAAAGTTGTAAAACTTTTTCGGCGTGTCCAGTAAGTTTTTCGAGTTCATTTTTAGATTCTTCAGGAGATACTAGTTTAACTAATTCAACTTTTTCAAATTGATGTTGTCTTATTATTCCTTTGGTGTCCTGACCATAGCTTCCTGCTTCGCTTCTAAAACAAGGAGTGTGGCAAACATATGAAATTGGAAGTTCTTCCAGATTAAGAATTTCACCTCTGTGATAATTAGTAACAGGAACTTCTGCAGTTGGAATTAAATATAAATCTTGATCCTCACCTTCGCTTTCTATTTTAAATTGATCTTCTTTAAATTTAGGCAATTGCCCAGTTCCTAATAGTGAATCAGAATTTACTAATAAAGGTACATAAATCTCTTTATATCCGTGCTCGTTTGTATGCAAATTCAACATAAATTGAATTAACGCTCTATTCAACTTGGCGGTTGAGCCTTTAAAGACTACAAATCTTGATTTTGAAATTTTTACAGCGGCTTCAAAATCCATTCCACTGTTTTGAATACCTAATTCTTGATGATCTTTAACTTCAAAGTTAAATTTTGGAAGACTACCAACTTCTTCAATGACCTTATAATCATCTTCGCTAGTTCCTTTTGGCACTGATTCATTTAGAAGATTTGGAATGGATAATAAAAATTCATTTATTTCTTTTTGAAGTATATCGAGTTCGTTTTTGCTAACTTTTAAAGAAATCGATAACTCCCCTGCTTCTTTTTTAATTTCAGAAATATCTTTACCGTTTTTTTGCATTTCTCCAATTTGGCTAGCTAACTTATTTTGGTGTTGTTGAAGAGATTCAGTCTTAACCTGTAATTCCTTTCGAAGGGACTCCATTCCATTCCATTTAGTTTCATCTAAATCAAAACCTCTCAGAGCTAAGTTTTCTTGAGCCTCTGTGAATCTTTTTCTTAAAATTTCTATATCAATCATGATTACTCTAAAACAATTAACTCAGTTACTTCTTGATTATAGCTAAATAGCGCAGGAGATAACTCTGATTTTAGCTGAAAATTTGATAACAATATGAATGCTTCATCTCCAAATGAATTTATATAAGAAATTTCTTTTAAAACTGTTTTGTTAAAAATGAGATTTATAGAGGTTAAATATGAAGTGTCTTTTGGCTTGATAAAACATATATCTTTTGTACATGTAATCTTTTCAAATGTCTTGCAAATATCTTTAGCACCAAGCAATAAAAAAGCTGCAGGAACTTGGTTGATTATATTCTCTTTTTTATATTTAACTGCTTGATCAAAATCATAATCAACCCTGTAGACTGATTTTTCATTTATTATCAAATCAGTTCTTCCAGGCTGCTTCATTATTAATTTTAAGTAATGCGGCTTTTCTAAAATTATATTTCCATCAAATTTATCGGTATTTGAATCATAAAAGGTTTGTTGAAAGTCAGCAGAGAAAGATTTCAGATTAAAGAAGTTTTTAAGGTTTTTATGAGATTCTAAACAGCTCGCTAAAGAAAAATTTGAAATTATTAATAGGCTAATTAAAAAAAAATTTTTATTCTGCATTACTCGGCGCTAGAACTTCTCTATTTCCATTAGAATTCATTTCGCTAACTAATCCTGCTGCTTCCATAGTCTCTATAAGTCTTGCTGCTCTGTTATAGCCAATTCTAAATTTTCTTTGAACAGCGGATATAGAGGCTCTCCTTGACTCGACAACAAATGCGACAGCCTGATCATAAAATTCATCTTTTTCAGAATCTCCATTTTGTCCTTCTGCCCCTTCAGCAACTTCAGGTGCCTTGGTAACTTCATCCAGATATTTAACGGATTCTCTCTCTTTCCAATCGCTAACCACTCTAATTATTTCCTCTTCTCCGACAAAGGCGCCATGCACTCTAAGAGGTATGGACGTTCCAGAACCCACATAAAGCATATCTCCTTTTCCTAATAATTGTTCTGCACCTACTTGATCTAGCACTACTCTAGAATCCATAGAAGAAGCAACGTTAAAAGCCATTCTTGCTGAAATGTTCGCTTTTATTAAGCCAGTAATAACATCCACCGAAGGTCTTTGTGTAGCCAACAGCATATGAATGCCTGCAGCCCTAGCTTTTTGAGCTAATCTTGCTATTAATTGCTCAACTTTTTTCCCTACCACCATCATTAAATCTGCTAGTTCGTCTACACCTATAACAATTTGGGGTAATTCGACTAAATCTGGTATATCTTCAGCGGTTATTCCTTTTTCTTCATCCACTTTAACTGTTGGGTCTTTTATAGGATTTCCAGATGCAATGGCTTTATTTATTTTTGCGTTGTAGCCACTTAAATTTCTTACCGACATAGCAGACATTAGTTTATATCTTCTTTCCATCTCATTTACACACCATCTTAGTCCATACGCAGCTTCAGACATATCCGTTATGACTGGACATAATAAATGCGGTAAATCTTCATAAACAGAAAGCTCCAACATTTTAGGATCGATTAATACCAGTTTTACCTCCTGTGGAGTTGCTTTGTATAAAATACTCATGAGCATGGCATTCAGCGCAACAGACTTTCCTGAGCCTGTAGTCCCTGCTATTAGTAAATGAGGCAAAGATGCAAGATCTTCAAGTACTGGTTTTCCCTCAATATCTTTTCCGTAAGCAAGGGTGATAGGACTTTTAGACTCCTCAAATTCTTTAGAGGCTATAACCTCTCCAAGTAATACGCTTTCTCTATCGGCATTAGGAATTTCTACTCCTATCGTCTCACGGCCCTCTATGACTTCCACAATTCTTATACTTCCAACACCAAGAGACCTAGCTAAATCTTTATTCAAATTAGAGACTTGAGAGACTTTAATTCCCTTAGGTAATTCAACTTCAAATCTTGTAACAACCGGACCACGCATAGTTTCTCTTACTATCGCGTATTCCCCTTCAGGACCTGTTACTTTGAATTCAGCTAGTTTAGTTATTAAAGCTTCTTTAAGAATTTCTAATTCATATAACTCTTGAGAAGACATTTCTTTGTTAATTGCTTCTCGCTCATCTAACAAAGAAATTTTTGGCATATCGCCAGGGTTTTTGTTGTCAAATAATTCTACCTGTTTCTCAAGTACTACTTTTTTCCCTTCAGGTATTTTCGCTTCAGCTTTTTTTACTTCAGGCTTGGGCATAGATTTTATTTTTTCTTTATGAATATCTAAAAAGCTTTGTCTGTTTTTAGATTCGTTTTTCTTTTTCCTGCTCTCTTTGAAAGCCTCGAAACTATTTTTAGATAATTTATTAAATTCAAAAGCTAAATTGATCATCTTTTCTTTCAGAAGTGAAAAAATTTCCTGCCAATGAAGATTAATTAAAAGACTGAGACTGACCATAAAAAAGAAAGCTGCAACTATGCTAGTTCCAACAAAACTCAAATAAGGAAGAATTATATTCGAAAGGTAGTTTCCTATAATTCCCGAAGATGTTTGTGGAAAATAATTAATATAAGGATCTAAGTGAAGACTTATCAGCAAGGAAACAGAAAAACATAGAATAGCAAAACCCAAAAATGTAAACAAATTAGATTTGTGATCTATTACCTCTTCTAAGCCATCATTTTGTTTTATGAAATAGTTTATGGGATTAATAAATAGAATTAAGGAAATTACCCATGCCGTAACTCCCATTATTGAATAAAGAAAGCTGCTAATCCAAGCTCCGACTATTCCTATGCTATTAGAAACTTCCATAGACGAGCTTGCATTTAACCAATCTGGATCTTTTATTGAAAAAGTCCAGAGAGATAAACTGAAGATTATTCCAGCCAATAATTGAAAAAGAACAAATAAGTCTTTAAGCAGCTTTTTGGATGAAGCGTTCAACTCGAATCTGGCTTTAACAGATTCAGAAATAAGTGATGATTTTTTTTTAGTCAAAAATAGTAAGAATGTTATTTTTCATTATATCTTTGTAAGTATAATGGAGATCAAATTATCTTTCTTTTAAAATTTTAAAAATATGACTATTGAAAAAAAACTTATCATCTTGGGATCTGGTCCTGCTGGCTATAGTGCGGGCATATATGCGGCTAGAGCTGGTCTTGATCCTGTGATTATTACTGGACTCGAAATGGGTGGGCAATTGACCACTACAACTGATGTAGAAAATTGGCCCGGCGATTCTGATGGACTTCAGGGTCCAGAACTCATGATGAGAATGGAAGCCCACGCAAAACAATTTGATGTTGAGATTATAAATGATCACATTGAAACTGTTGATCTGTCTAATAATCCCTTAATCTTAAAAGGCAATAAAGAATACTCTGCTCAATCTATAGTCATAGCCACAGGTGCATCGGCTCAGTACTTAGGTTTAGATTCAGAGCAGGCTTTTTTAGGAAAAGGTGTTAGTGCTTGTGCAACTTGTGATGGTTTCTTCTATAGAGACAAAGAAGTTGCGGTTATAGGCGGCGGTAATACTGCCGTTGAAGAAGCTTTGTATTTAAGCAATATATGCTCAAAGGTTTACTTGGTTCATAGAAGAGATTCGTTTAGAGCTGAGCAAATTCTTCAAGATAGAGTTTTTGCTAAAGAGAAAGAAGGGAAAATAGAAGTTATTTGGAACAATCAATTAAAAGAAGTTTGTGGAAATGAATTAGTTGAGGGTATCGAACTTGATAAAGCTGGATTTTTAAATGTTGAGGGGGTTTTTATCGCTATTGGGCATAAACCAAATACTGATATCTTTGAAAATCAACTAGATATGAATAATGGTTATATTCAAATAAAAAGCGGGTTGGAAGGCAATGTAACTGCAACAAATGTTCCAGGTGTCTTTGCTGCAGGCGACGTAGCTGACTCAGTTTATAGGCAAGCCGTTACTTCAGCTGGGTTTGGATGTATGGCAGCTTTAGATGCTCAGAAATTTATTGAAGAATACTCTTAATCGGAGGATGGTTTAGAAAAGATTATTCATGCCCTATCCATACTTCTCAAAATTAGTTATTCAATTTATACAGAATATAATAAAACATTCCTTTTGTTCAGTGTGATTAGAAGAGAATAGGATTGCAATAGCTGAGTTGATTAAAAATGATTAATTATAAATTTATAAAAATAGAGAAGAAAAAAGAAACTTTCAAGATTCTTTTAAATAGACCTAGAAGTCTAAACGCCTTGAGTACCAAGACGCTTAAGGAAATAACATCTATATGCAATGAAATTGCGTTGGATAACAAAATTAATTTTGTCGTATTTGGCACTACTTCTGCAAATTTTTCTGCTGGTGCCGATTTAAAGGAAAAAAATACTAATATTAGTCTCAGCAATGCCTGGCATGAAAATGCTGGAAGAAGATGTATAGACTCTATTTTAAATTTACCTCAAATAACTTTTTGTCAAATTGAAGGTTTCTGTTTGGGTGGAGGTGCAGTTATCGCTAGTGCTTGTGATTTCAGATTAGGTCAAGAAAATTCAATTATTGGATATCCTGAGGTTGAATTAGGAATGAATTTAAGTTGGTTTGGTTTACCTTTAGCGATAAGTGCAATGGGACTTGCAAATGCTAAATCAATGATAATGAGCGGGGAAAAACTTAATTGTAAAGAAACGCTTAATAACGGATTTTTAAATGCCTCATTTGAAGCTCATCAAAAAGAGCAATGTCTAAAAAAATGGCTTAATAAATTTAAAGGTCTTCCTGAATTGCAATTAAAAATGATCAAGAAAAGTGCTAACGAAATTGCCCTATCTGGAGCAAAAGGCGTTATGCATATGGAATTTGATCAATTCCTCTTGAGCAAAAAGTAATTAAAATTGGTCTAGTCTTTCTTTGGCTTGATTGTATTGCTCAACCATTTCATCAACCGCATCTTGAACAGATGGAGCTGCCTTAATTCCACCAATTCCTTGCCCTGATCCCCAAATATCTTTCCAAGCTTTAGAAGAGTTATCCTTTTTAGCTAAAGCGCTCCCGCTAAAATTCATATCATCTTTGCTTCCAGCAGTATGCTCTTCTGGATCTAAACCAGCAGCAACAACGCTTGGTCTTAAATAATTTCCTTCAACTCCAGTGAAGGTCGCACTATACATAATATCGTCCGCAGTACTATCTATTAGCATTTGTTTATAACCTGGTGAAGCATTAGCTTCTTCAGTAGCAATAAACTTAGTGCCTACGTATGCAAAATCAGCCCCTAATGCTATAGCTGATAAAACCGAAGATCCTTCAGAAATACTCCCAGACAAGGCAATTGGACCATCAAAAAATTCTCTTATTTCTCTTACTAGAGCAAACGGACTTAGAGTACCTGCGTGTCCTCCAGCTCCAGCACACACTAAAATTAAACCATCTGCACCTTCTGAAAGAGCTTTTTTTGCATGTCTTACGTTTATTACGTCATGCATTACAACTCCGCCATAACTATGTACCGCTTCGGTTACAAATTTAGGAGCTCTTAAACTAGTTATTACGATAGGAACCTTATGTTTTACACATACTTCCATATCATGCTCAAGGCGATCATTTGAACTATGACAGATCTGATTAACAGCGAAGGGAGCTACTTTTTTATCTGGGTTTGCTTTTTTATACTCTTCTAATTCAGAAGATATTTTTTCAATCCAAACCTCGAGTTGATCTGCGGGTCTTGCATTTAGAGCTGGAAAAGAACCTACTATTCCTGCTTTGCATTGAGCAATGACTAATTCTGGGTATGAAACTGTAAAAAGTGGTGCTCCAATAACTGGAATTCTTGTATTGTTTTTTAATAATTCTCTGATATCCATTTTTTTCCTTATTGTGAAGATACCCAATAAACTAAAATTGCCGTAACAACTAATAAAACGACGACTGCTACCAAAGCATCTATTTTGCTATCTTCGTTAGCAGCTTTCTCGTCAAATTTTGGTTCTTGGTTTTCTTCCATGATTAATTTTTAAGTCTAATTCTTCCAACTTGCTCACCTTTCAAGATCTTATCAATTTCTGAAACTAGACCATCAAGTGAAACTTCCGTTATTTGATCATTTATATCTGCTAATTTCCACTCAGATGCAAAATTACTCCATATTTCTTTTTTTACTTCTAATAAACTTTCTGCAGAATCTACTCCAAAAAGAGATAAGCCTCTCAAAATAAAAGGGAAAATGCTGGTATTTAGTTCTAATCCAGCAACCATTCCACAGCAAGCTATTGCCGCTCTTTGATGAGTTTGTGTGATTAAGTTTGAAAGAATATTGCCTCCGACTGCATCAATTCCTCCAACCCATCTTGGTTTTTGAAGAGGATTTTTCATATCGTGATCAAATTCATCTCTAGCTATTACTTCTTTAGCTCCAAGGGAAATCAATAAATCTTTTTGATCTGCTTTTCCAGAGATAGCTACCACATCAAAACCTAATTTAGAAAGTAACATTACAGAAACTATTCCAACGCCTCCCGTTGCTCCTGTAACAAAAACTTCTCCATCCTCAGGTTTTAATCCATGAAGCAAAAGTTTTCTCATGCACAATCCAGCAGTTAAGCCAGCCGTTCCATAAGCCATAGCTTCTGAGAGTTCTAAATTTTCTGGTTTCTTTATTATCCAATCTTCAGGAACTCTTATAAATTCAGAAAATCCTCCGGAAGTGTTCATGCCCATGTCATAACCAGTAACAATAACTTCGTCACCTTTTTTAAATAATTCAGATTCAGACTCCTCAACAATTCCAGAAGCATCTATACCAGGAGTATGTGGAAAATTTCTAGAAACTCCTTTATTTCCCGATGCAGATAAAGCATCTTTAAAATTAAGAGAAGAATAAAGAACTTTGATTAACACCTTACCTTCTGGTAGATCGTTAAAAGATCTTTCTTTAACATTACATACATATCCGTTTTCTGTTTCTTCAGTAACTAAGGCATCAAAATTCATAAGCTATCTATATTTTTAAAAAAATCTATTAAACCTGATTCAAAGTTATTTTGAAACAAATAATAATCAATCTTAGTGCATTATTTTTGCTCAGGTAAATTAAAAAAATTCAGTATTTGCTCCTTATTAGAGCAATTGCTGACTATTTAATTAAAAAAAGATGAGTTTGAGTTCAATTTACTAACTGTAGAATGGCATCC
The DNA here is from genome assembly GCA_028135785.1 of SAR86 cluster bacterium. Classification (GTDB taxonomy): domain Bacteria; phylum Pseudomonadota; class Gammaproteobacteria; order Magnimaribacterales; family AG-339-G14; genus CASICS01. The sequence continues at coordinate 20,837 of JAOIHS010000006.1, read as the reverse complement.
TTAATTAATTAAATAAATGGAGATGTTATGAATAAATTGAAATTAGCTTTCATTAGTTTTTCTTTAGTACTGGTATCTGGAATCAGCTCAGCTGTTTCTATATCCGGAAATGCTCAATTACAATCTGACTACATTTGGAGAGGTATGACACAAAATACTGGTGATGCTTCTATAAATGGTGGATTAGATGTTGAGTTCGATAATGGACTCTATGTTGGAACTTGGATTGCATCGGTTGCATCAGGTTCTGAAGTAGACTACTACGGCGGATATACAGGTTCCTTAGGTGATATTGATTATGATATCGGTTATGTAAAGTTTGATTATCCTGCTACTGAAGGTGGTGGGGATGATTTTGAAGAGCTATATATAGGTGTTGACCTCCCTATGGGTATAGGATTTTCTTATGCTTCTGGTGAAGATGGAGGAGCAGCAGGAGATACTACTGGATTTGGAGTATCAGATAATCTTGAAGTTTCTTATGGATTTGATCTTGGCGAAGGTTCAATAGGAATTGCTTATGGTGATTACGATGGTTTCGGAGAATACACAAATTTGACATATGATTTCTCAATGGGTGATTTTTCTATAACTCTTGGTTATTCAGATTATTCGGATGATGCTTCTACAGATTTGACTACAGAAAGTGATAATGCATTTTTCATCAATGTAGGTCTTTTATAGATTAGTTTTTTTAAAACTAAACCTTAAACCCCCCTTATCTTCCCTTGGGGGGTTTTCTTGCGTCTTATAGATTATGGAATTGATAGAATTATTAAGTGAATCAGAACATAATTCTTTGACTATTTTTTGATAAAATCTTTCAAAATAGCGCCAACCTGACTTGGTTGTCTATAGGTGATGTCATGAGTGCCCTCTTTTATTTCTTTAAGGCTTATAGAGGGAATATCTTTTTTTAATTCAATATAGCCTTTTATAGGGACTACCTTGTCTTGAGTCCCCCATATTACCAGTGAGTCAATTTCTAGATCATCTATCTTTTTAAAGATTATTGATGAGTCTGACATGTCAAAATTTCTAATTGTCGACAGTAAAGCATCAGTAAAACCTTTATAAAAAGTCTGATTCATAAAAAGATTAGTAAATTCTTCTTCATTAATTGATTTTGGATCATCACTATAGGAAGTCTCAGAAGCGGAAATGCTTTTGAATACATTAGGAAGAGCTCTAAAGACATAATCGCCTATAATTGGATATGTAAATACTTTTAAATACCAAGGAGATTCTGAAATGTAACCTGCTGGAGCTATTAAACTAAGTGTTTCAATTTTCTCACTATTCAAGGATGCAAATTCAGCTGCTATTGGTCCGCCCATAGAATATCCAATAATATTAATTTTAGTTTCTATTTTTAAACTTAATAGAAGCTCTTCTAAAGTGGCGACATAAAAATCTAGACTGTACTTTGCATTAGGTCGAGCAGAAAAACCTCTTCCATAATGATCATAAACTAAAACTTTTTTACCAGTACTTAAAAGATCTTCTAAAATTCCATTCCAAACAAAACTTGGTGTAGAAAAGCCATGAACTAAAATAATAATTTCATCATCATTAATAATTTCAGGTTCATACCAACGATAGTAAATTTTTCCATTAGTTAAGTTAACAATTTGGCCCTCATCTGGAATCAACATATCTTCTGGGTTTTTTAACTTGAGAGTGTTATAAATGTAGGGCAAAAGGACTACAGTAATTGTTATAATCAAAAAATATAGCTTAAAACTCATTACCTCCTCCTTAATCTTTTATTACTAAAATTATACATATTAATATCTTATGGACTCCATTTTTAACACTAAGTTTCAAGGCTTTATTCACAGAGGAGATGCTACTAATTTTACCGAAAATACAATGGAAGCTTTTAAAGAAGCTCGCGCTAATGGTTACAAGCATATTGAAACTGATCTTAGACAAACCAAAGATGGAAAGATCATCACCTTCCATGATCCTAACCTGAGCAGAATTACAGGATCAAATTCAAAAATACAAAATACGAAGCTTTCGGAAATTAGAATGCGCAGACTTCCAAAAAAAGAGTTTATTCCTACAATTGATGATCTTTTAGAAGAGTTTCCTGATACTTACTTCAATTTTGATTTAAAGGTTTCGGGAATGACTGAAAAGGTTTTAACTAAAATTAAAAATCACAGAGCGGTCGATAGAATTTGCTTGGGCTCTTTTAATTCCAATACCATTAGAGAAATACAAAGTTTGAATTCTCAAATAAATACCTCGATGGGTAGATCTCAATTAATAGGTTATAGATTTTTTAATAAGAAAAATAATTGTACCGCTGTTCAAATGCCCTTAAATTACTTGGGATTAGAAGTTTGCACAAAGGATTTCGTAACTAAATGTCATCAAGATAATATCAAAGTTAATGTATGGACAATAAATGATGAGCAAACCATGCGCAAACTCATAGATATTGGGGTAGACGGAATTATGTCGGATAATGCCCAATTGTTAATGAGCATAATGAAAGAAAAAGACTTAATTTAATCTTTTGGCATCAACCAAAGCACTAATAAGCCTGGAATAAACAAAAGTAGTAAGCTCAAAATACCATAATCTGGATTATCAAAAGTATAGGCGACCCACCCCACTAAAACAGGTCCTATAATTACTGAAGATTTTCCAACGAGATTATAAAATCCAAAAAATTCTGCATCTTTATTTTCAGGAATTAATCTAGAGAAAAAGGCTCTACTAATAGATTGAACGCCGCCTTGAAAAATTCCTATTGTTGCTGCTAAAAAATAAAAACCAGTTATGGAGGTTATAAAAGTACTAAATATAGTGACGAAGATATAACCGATAATTCCAATAGAAAGCATAGGTCTTAGGCCAAACTTATCGCCCAAAAATCCATAAGCTATTGTTGCTGGAAAACCTACAAACTGGGTAATAATTAAAGCTATTATCATATCTGAGGATTGAAGCCCAATATCTGATCCGTAAGCTATAGCCATTCTTACAATCGTATGCACTCCATCGATATACAACCAATAAGCCAATAAAAATATAGAAAGTTTTTTGTATTGCCTTATATCTTTAAAAGTAGAAATAACTCTCTTAAAAGATTGGGTAAATAAATTTAATGAAAAAGAAACGGATGTGACATTCCGATCTTCAGGAACAAATTTTAGAATTGGAATTGTGAATAGTGCCCACCAAACCGAAACACTTAAAAAAGAAAATAAAACTGCATCTGTAATAGATTTCAGTCCAAATGACTCTGGGTAAAGATACATGCAGACATTAAAAATAAATAAAAATCCTCCGCCCAAATAACCCAACGAATACCCAAGAGCAGAAACTCTATTTCTAGATTCTTTTGAAGAAACATTTGTAAGCAAAGCATCATAAAAAACGTTACCGCCTGAAAAACCAATAGAAGCCATTGCATAAACTGCCATAGCAATAACCCATTGTCCTTGAGCGATAAAAAATAATGAACCCGTAAAAATAACTCCTAGGAAAGCAAAGAAACCCAAAAAGAATTTCTTTTTGTTAGATATATCAGCTAAAGCACCTAGAAAAGGTGCTATAAAAACTATAGCCAAACCTGAAATTGAATTGGCGGTTCCCAGCCAGGCAGAACTTTCAGATGGACTTAAATCGCCCGCCCAAAAACTTTTAAAAAAAATAGGAAAAAACCCTGCTATTACGGTTGTGGCAAAAGCTGAATTTGCCCAATCATAAAGGGCCCAAGAGTAAATTTGTTTTTTAGTTATATTTTTTTTAGATTCCACTTTTTTTTTATAATTACTTAAGTATTATAGGCGCATGTCAAATGATATTAGCGATTCTCAGATAGCCAAAAACATAACAATTTTTTTTGTTGTCATAGCGATCTTAACAGTAGTTTTAGCATTTCTTGGGTTCTTTATCCAAGGTTCTGAGTATCGAGCACAGATCGAACAAGAAACCAGAGACTCCCTCTACAGCGAGCCTTTAGTTAAAGAAATAGAATAAATTACCTATCAAATAAAAGCTTTTCAGCAAAAGGGCTTTCAGCTACGATTTTTCCGTCAATGACCATAGGCTTTCCATTAATTATGGTTCCATATATTGAAGAACTAAAAGTTTGACCATCAAATGGAGTCCATCCGCATTTAGTCAATTCTGTTTCGTTAGAAACAGGAGTTGCTTTATCTAAATCAAAAATCATAAAGTCTGCTTTATAACCTTCTCTAATATAACCTCGATCTTGAATTGAGAAGCGATCTGCAACTTTGTGACTCATGTATGAAATGACCTCTTCAAGAGTGTAAATCCCTTGTTTATGAAGTTCGATCATCATATGAAAAGAGTGTTCAATCAAAGGAATACCAGCAGGAGCTTTAGAATAAGGAAGTTTTTTATCTTCAAAAACATGTGGTGCATGATCTGTTGCAACATAATCAATGTATCCATCTTTTAAAGCTTTTCGCAAAGCATTTCTATCAGATTCTTTTTTTATTGCTGGATTGCAGACAATATAATTTCCTTGCTTAGCATAATCTCTTTCATCAAACCAAAGATGATGAATGCACACTTCGCATGTAATTTTTTTATCTTTCACGGAATTGTTATTAAATAATTCAATTTCTTTTTCAGTTGTAAGATGCAAAACATGCAAATCAGAAGAATGTTTTTTAGCGAGGTCAATAACTTTTGAAGACGAGCGATAGCAACACAAATCATCTCTTAAAATTGGATGAAAACTTGCATCGAGTTGTTTGTTTTCAGGATTTATTCTCTCCAAATTAGCTCTGATTGTTTCGTTATCTTCACAATGAGTAACTATGGTCACTGGACAATGTTCAAAAATTTGATCCAAAGCATGATCATCTTCGACTAGTAAAGTCCCCGTTGAAGTTCCCATAAAAACTTTTAAGCCGCAAGTTTCTTTTGGATCTAATTTTCTTATTTCCTCTAAATTAGTTTCAGTAGCACCAAAATAATAAGTGTAATTTGTCCACGATTTTTCAGCGCCAAGTTGATTTCTTTTGACCAGTAATTCTGCTGTTGTTGTGTTTGGATTAACATTAGGCATATCAAAAGTAGAAGTTACTCCTGCATGAATTGCTGCAAAAGATTCTGACCGAATATCCCCTTTTTCGGTTAATCCAGGATCTCTAAAGTGGACTTGATCATCAATAATCCCTGGAGCAATATATCTACCTTTAAGATCTAAAGTTTCATTAGAATCTTCAGTGATCTCACTTGCAATTTTTTCAATGCGATCACCTTTTATGCCAATATCAACCGGAGTTTGTTTACCTTCGTTTACTAAAAGGCAGTTTTTGAGCACTAAATCTAAGTTGTTCATATTATTTCAAGATTGTTAGTAAAAGAATAATGTTTAAATTCTTAGGATCAATTTCGAAATCTGATCTTTGAGAAATTTCTTCCAAGGATTTATATACATCAAATATAGATAAATTTAAGAATGATGCAAGTGAAGAAGTTGATCGACAGTAAGTTGACTTAAAGATTACTTTTAATAAAAACAAAAAAGAATTATTTTTGATTGATAAAATGTTCGTAAAAAGTCCTTTTAAACAATTTAAATCAATCAACATAAATTCTTTAACATCTATATTTTCAGAAAAAGATTCGATAAAAAGTCCTTCTGAATTTATAGCTAAAGCATTTTTAATATTCATTTAAACTTTTCTTACGATAACTGTTCCGTAGTTATGCCCCTTTCCATCTTCATAAACACATTCTACTCTATCCAAAACTTTCAAGACTATTGAAATCATTTTTTGACTATTGCCGCAGATAATTAGTAACGGACAATCATCCTGATTTAAATACACAAAGTTTTCTACAACCAAATCCACTTCATGATGGCGCTTACCGTGCAGATCTAATGTATTAAATTTCATGAGTTATAAATAGAAATCTCAACTCCGTCTGGTTGAGATGACGAATATTCTCTTAGTGCAGGAGTAAATTTACTATCAAATTGATCTGAAGTTCTAACATAATCAAGATAATCTTCTAAATTAAATAAAACTACATTATCGGCAAAAATCCAAGCTCCTTTTTTGAGTAATCCTGATGCCTCTAATAATTTTAAATCGCTAAGATAGAGATCTTTCCAGTGGTCAATGAAAACAAAATCATAAGCACTATCTAATTGCGGTATCAATTCGTTCGAACGTCCTATTTTTATTTCATGCTGTTTTGAAAGGTCGGCAATTTCAATATGTTGTTTAGCAATTTCTGCAAAATCTTCATTTGCCTCAATGGAGGTTAACTTTCCTTCAGTTGAAAGAGATCTTAAGATCCTAATGGATGAGTAACCTAAGTAGACTCCCAACTCTAAAACATTTATAGCATTTGAGTCTTTAATAGCTTCTTCTAAAAGCAACCCCTTCTTGTCACCAATATTCATTAAAAAAGTCTTCTTATAAGCGTAATTGTCAATAATCTTCAGGATAGAATCAGTATTGCCTTTTTTAGCTTTTCTTTTCACTAACTCAAGGACTTCCTGCTCTTTAGGTTTTTTTATTTTTGATTTAGTTAAAAGGGTGTCCATTATTTCTTGAAAAGTCATACTTAAAATTCCTAATAAACTTTTACGATTTATATTAAAAGGTTGTTTCGATTTTTTATTTAATTTACGTTTAGAACGGCTCATAAAGATATAATAATATTTTAAAGGAATTCTAAATTAAAACTAAATGATAAGAGCATTTTATAAAAGCAGAGATTGGGCAGTTTGGGCATATGGCGGTCTAACTCTTCTTATATCTTCGCTCTGGATTCAAGTTCAACTAACCGTACAAATAAATAATTGGTATGGTGGTTTTTACGATCACCTTCAAAAAGCTGGAGAATTTACAGACAATCCTGAAGAAGGCATTAAGATTTTTTATGATTATTTAATTTCTACTTCTTATGTCACAAATGGTTTCGAAGGCTCGCCTAGTTTCTTGGTCATCGCTATGCCTTACGTGATATTAGCTACTTTTACCGGTTGGTTTACCAGAATTTATGGATTGCGCTGGCGTCAGGCTATTACTTTTAATTACATTCCACGATGGCGAAGTGTTGAAGAAGAGATAGAAGGAGCCAGTCAGCGTATTCAAGAAGACTGTAATAGATTTGCAAGAATAGTAGAAACGCTTGGCTTACAAATTGTGCGAGCAATTATGACTTTGGTCGCGTTTGTTCCTGTTCTATGGGCTCTTAGTGAATCAGTCACAATTCCATTCTTCAGCGATGTCCCTGGTTCTTTAGTCTGGACAGCTTTATCCGTATCGATTGGTGGCCTTTTTATATCTTGGTTTGTCGGTTGGAGGCTACCTGGACTGGAATACAACAATCAGAAAGTAGAAGCCGCTTTTAGAAAAGACTTGGTTTTGGGTGAGGACGATAAAGAAAATTATGCTCAACCTGAAACATTATGGAATCTATTTACTGGCATTAGATTCAATTATCAAAGACTCTATATGCATTATGGTTACTTTGATATTTGGATAGAAAGTTATGGTCAATTTATGGTGATAGTGCCTTTCTTAATAATAGGACCAAGCCTATTCACAGGTGCAGCTATGCTTGGAGTGGTGATTCAAATTTCAAATGCTTTCGATCGAGTCCATAGTGGCTTTGCCCTATTTTTATTCAACTGGACGACCATAACGGAGTTGCGAAGTATTTGGAAAAGACTTAGTGAGTTTGAAGAAAATCTAGATCGATATGCTCCCGAAAGAGTTAGCGCTTAATTATTTCCAAGAAATTCAGTAGAAACTCATTAACTTCTGTAGGTTTCTCTTCTTGCACCCAATGACCCACTCCATCGACCAGCTCAACTGCTAGTAAATTTTCGTAACGATCTTGGATTTGATTTTTTAAATCCATTGAATCTTTATAGCCAGAGCCAACAAAAAAGTTAACTGGATCTAGTGAACCCGTGATGAAAGCTGCTGGTTGCTTTAATTTCTGATCTTTAAATTCTACAAAGTCTTCAAAATCGATTTCTTGAGCACGGTATCGATTCAATGGGCCTCTCATACCGCTTCCCTCAAATTCACCAATGTAATAATCCATTTCTTCTTTGGTGATCCAGTCTGGATAGTTATCAAATTCAACAACGCCATCTAGATACTTTGAATCTACACTTTTTTCCATCGCATTCAATGGATTTTCAAATTGTTCTTTCATGCCTCGACCATCGATAGAAAAATATGTAGATTCAAGATACTTTCTAATATCTGCCTCAAATTCCTGTTCGGCCACCCCTTCTTCTTGAAAATATAACTGATAGAAAAACTTACCTTCGTAGATAGCCTTGAATAATTCTATCGTTGAGAGATCGCCTCGAGGAAAATAAGGCACTGATAGACCTGCAACGGCAGTAATTTTTGATTCATTCAATAAAGCTGTATTGTGCACAATCGGTCCACCCCAATCATGTCCAAAAAGAATAGCATCGTCATAGCCCAATGCACCAATAACGCCCATTATATCGGCACTGATATTTTTTCAGGGTATAGGCTGCTATTGGGTGTGGTTTATCTGAACCACCATAACCTCTGACATCTATGGCTGCAACTTTGTAGCCAGCATTTGCAATCACTGATATTTGGTGACGCCAGCTGTACCAGCTTTCTGGACAACCATGCACCATAATGATTAACGGACCGTCCCCTTCAACCGCGGCTCTAATTTTTATGCCGTTACTTTCTAAGATTTGAAATTCCATGAGCTATAATAAAACAGAATGAGGTACCAATGGCAATACTAAAAGCTGCAATAATAACGGTGACACCGTTTCAACAAAACTGCTCAGTAATTTGGAAAGAAGAGACCAAAATTGCTGCCGTGAACGATCCCGGCGGAGATTTAGAATTGATTGAAGAATTCATCAAAGAGCACGAGCTAACCGTAGCTAAAATATTCATTACTCATGGTCATTTGGATCATGCCGCTGGAGCAAAAGAACTAGCTGAAAAATTAAATGTGGAAATTGAAGGTCCACAAATTGAAGATGAATTTTTAACTTCCACTTTAGCCACTCAAGGTCAGTCTTATGGCATTCCAGATGCGCAAAATTTCACACCAGATAGATGGTTGAATGATGGCGATACTATTGAATTGGATGGCGAAATTTTAGATGTCTATCATTGCCCGGGGCATACCCCAGGTCACGTCATCTTCCATCACAAAGAATCCAAACTAGCCATTATGGGTGATGTCTTGTTTCAGGGATCGGTAGGTAGAACTGATTTACCGGGCGGTAGTATGGATGCCTTGATCAAAGCCATTAGAGAAAAGGTTTTACCGCTGGGCGATGATATTACTTTTATTCCGGGGCACGGTCCCATTTCAACGATTGGACAGGAACGGTTAACGAATCCTTATGTGGCTGATCAGCTCTTTAACGAATCCAATTCCAAGTAAACTGTTTTTTCTAAAGCTTCTAAAATGCCTTTGCATTTCTCATCGTAGTGCGGGGAAAGTTGCATCATCACAGTTCCAGCAATTTTTGATTTAGGATCTATCCAAAAATAAGTATTGAAGATTCCCGACCAAGCCAATGAGCCCGCTTTTCTTCGCTCTGGAATATCTTCTAAATTCACCAAAAATCCATAGCTCCATTTCTTTTTAATTTCTGGAAACCACTCATTTTCTTTAACGAGGATCGGATTGAAAGTCGGTTGGAAGTCGTAATTCAAATCGCCGGCTTGATTGGTCATCATTTTTTCAAGCAGTTCTTTGGATAAAAATTCTTGGCCATTGACCTGACCATCGTTAAGAAAAATTCTCATGAATTTACAGTAATCTTCTACCGTGGAAAGGATACCGCCGCCGCCGCTGTAAAAATCTTGCACCGAGTCATCAAATAAGTCTGTCGATCGAATGAATTCCGCCTCTTGCATGAGATGCATCTCTGCTAATTTTTCTTTACCTAGATCATCTGGATCAAACGACGAATTATTCATACCCAGAGGTTGGAAGATCGATTCTTTGATAAATGCATTCAAGCTTTGACCACTGATTTTCTCAATAATGACTCCCATCCAATCCAAGCCAACTCCGTATTCCCATTTGGTTCCAGGTTGGTAGGACAAAGGTACCTTGATAAAAGCCCCTGCTTTATCAGTTAGTGGTGCAATTTTTTCGTCCGCCAGTAATTTGGTTAATGCTGGATCGTGAAAATCATAGGCAAAACCAGAAGTGTGAGCGAGTAAGTGGTGAATGGTAATTTTTTCTTTGGCGTCTTCATAATAAATTTCGCCATCGACCAAATTAGCTACTTTTAGATCTTTTAATTCGGGTGCGTAATCCTCAGCATAATCGTCTAATCGCAGACTGCCTTTTTGCACTAATAATAATGCTGCTAACGAAACAATGGGTTTAGTCATCGAGGCAATTCGATAAATTGTGGAGCTATCTACTGCTTTCTCTTCACCAATAATTTGCGTGCCAATATGTTCGCTAAAAATAGTTTCTTGTTCATTGGTGACGGCAACTGAGGCAAACGGAATATTTGCGTCTTGGAGTTTTTTTAATAATGCTTCTGAAATACTCATATTCATCTGGAGCGGGCAGCGGGAATCGAACCCGCATCGTCAGCTTGGAAGGCTGAAGTAATGAACCATTATACCATGCCCGCTTTTCTTAAATGAGCGACGATTATACATCTTTGGGCAATCTTTAAAATCCTAAAGCTTTATTTTAGCTGATGAGGTTCCTGCTAAATTGCCAAATGGTGGCTTCGTTATGATTACGAAAGCTGTAAAAGAAATTGGTGTTGGAAAGCTTTATCAAATTCAGGATTGGGTTCAAGGATTGGTGAGCTTTTTAAAGAACTGTTCTTTTAATTCTTTGACGTTTGTCGGATTTCCATAATCTATGAATGCAATCTTACTAAAGATTTCTATCAACTCATTCTCTGTCTCGCCAATGACACAAGGGAATTGATAATTTTTATCTTGAATATTTTTAGGGATTTCATTGCGATGCAATACTTTTACTTTATATTGTTGTTTTAGTTCTTTGATAAATTTTAACCATTCAAACCTTACAAAGAATTTACTATGCGAGATGTCACATAGTTCACATGCACTCTTTTTTTTTAATAGATTTTTATTAATCCAATATTTGATTCCATTCCATAGGCCACCATCGGCATCATAGATAAAATAAACAGATTTAAATTGTTTCATTCCGCAACCAACATCTTTAAGAAATTAGTCAGGTTTTACTAACCCAAATTTAACGACACTTTCTGCTGCAGCCTGAAGCGCTTCTTTTGCCGGTCTTGGCTGCCAACCTAATAGATTTCTTGCTCTTGATGAATCAAGTTCTCTATTTTTTCCAACTTCTGAGGCTGCAGATTTTAAAGCCGGTTGAAAAATAGCTAGGATTTTTATCAACCAACTAGGCGCAATCCCTTTTGGCATTTTTTTTCTATATTCAGGCAATAACTCTTTTAAAAAGTCGGTTTGATCTTTTAGTTTCATGCTACTTTCTGAACAGATGAATCTTTTCCCAGCTGCTTCAGGATGAGTCATAGCCAGTATCTCTAAGGCTGCAACGTCTCTGACGTCAACAACACCAAACTCCATATCTGGAACAAGAGGATATTTCCCGCTCATAATTTCAACGATCATTCCAACGCTGGTTCCAAAATCTTCTTCTAAAATTGGTCCTAAAACTAAAGATGGATTCACGCAGGCAAGTTCCATGCCAGAGTTATCGTTTTCAATAAATTCCCAAGCGGCCTTTTCAGCATAAGTTTTGGATTTTGCATAAGCATTCGTCGATTTATGATCGACATCTGTCCAATCTGCTTCGGTGAATTGTTCTACTTTTTCTGTTCCATAGAGAATAGCTGCCACCGAAGACGTTACTACTATTCTTTTGACTCCAGCCTGCGCAGCAGCTTTAAGAACTCTTTTGGTCCCTTCAACAGCAGGAGTAATCAATTCATTTTCATTTTTCGGCATTTCCATAGCTACCGGTGAAGCGACGTGCAAAACAAAATCACAATCTGCAACTGCAGAATTCCAACCTTCATCTTCAGTCAGTGTTGCCTGATGCCAGGTTACTGGAGAAAATTCAGAGATATTTTGAGCTTTTAAACCTTCTGAAATTATTTGATTGAGTCTTTCGGTACGCGAAAGATCTCTGACGGTAGCTTTTATGTTGTAGCCCGCTGCTGCTAATTGAATAATGCAATGAGTCGCGATGAATCCGGATCCGCCTGTTACTAATACTGTTTCTTTGTTTTCCATAGAATAATTCTATAAGAAATAGTGTTGATTATGTAAGTTTTTAACTCGCCTTTAAAAGGTCGAAATTTCTTTTTGTCTTTTGTTGTGGGCAATTCTTAGTAAAACTGTAACTATAAAAGTAATCAAAAACGTGATGATCATTGCGGTTGAAATTTTTGCCATTGTAAAAAGCGCAATAGACTGAACAAAGCTAGATGAAGCGCCAACTACATAAACCGGCCAAACAGCGGAAGTTGGATTTTTCCCTCTGAAATATCTAAGTATGAAATAAGCACAGGTTAAAAATAAAGATGGAAGTATCACTCTACCTCGCCATTCATTCAATTCTTCAAGAGTCATTCCAAAACCGGGGGAAAAATCTATTAATACTTCAAAAGCTAATATTCTAAGAACACTCATGACAAGCAAGAAGATGATGATGACAATCATCATGATTTTAATAAATTTATCCAAAATTCCCCCCTAACAGACCACAGACTGTCGCATATATTGAGTAAAAATGAAAATATATATCCGTAATGAATGAAGTTTGTTGAGTTTGCCTATAAAATGTTTTGTCAGCAAATATATCAGGAGAAGAATATGGATTTAGAGTTTGGTTCAGAATACAACGATTTTATTAAAGAAGTTCAAGACTTTTGCAAAGAATATGGCAATGCCACTATAACTACAAATAATGATAAAAAATTTGAGATGCACGATGCGCTATCGGGCACCGGCAGTGCAAATGGAAATACTGGTAAAACAGTCATTAGATCGGATTGGCAAAGACTTTTAATAGAAAAGGGCTACTTTGCTAGATCTATTCCCAAAGAATATGGTGGGTATGGTGGAGAGCCGGACATCATCAAAAGTCGAATAATTGCTACTGAATTTTCTAAACATAAAGTTCCTAATGCTATGGGTGGTCAAGGTATAGATATGTTGGTCCCTACTCTGCTTGAATGGGGAACTGAAGAACAAAAACAAAAATATGTTAAATCTACCCTTCATGGCGAGACCATATGGTGCCAAGGTTATTCAGAACCAAATGCTGGAAGTGACTTAGCAAACCTTCAAACTAAAGGAGAGTTAATCGATGGAAACTGGGTGATTAATGGTCAAAAGATATGGACTAGTACTGCTCAGTTTTCTCAAATGATGTTTTGCTTAATTAGAACTGAACCAGATGCTTCTAAGCATGCCGGCATCAGTTTTATCTTAATTCCAATGGATACTCCTGGCATAGAAATAAGACCCCTAGTAGATATGACTCTTAAAGCCGGTTTCAACGAAGTATTTTTTGATAACGTAACAGTCCCTGAAGATTGTCTAGTTGCTCAAAGAGGTGAAGGATGGTCAGTGGCAAATTCTGTATTGGGCCATGAAAGAGGTTCTTTAGCTAATCCAAATGCAACAATGAGTAGATTGAATACTTTAATAGGATTAATGAAAGAAGAGACCATAGATGGTAGAAGGTTGATAGATATTCCTTCTTACAGAGATCGCTTGCTAAAAGTTCAAGGCAAAGTAATGGCGGTTCAAGCTCATTCTTTAAGATTGCTTTCATCAAAGATCAATCCCAATCAAAATGTAAAACTTGGTGGAATGATTCAAAAACTAGTTGGTACAGAGTTGCGCCATGAGTTGGAAGGTTTGGCAATTGACATTATGGGAGAACTTGGGACCCTTTACGAAGATGATCCAAATGTCAGAGACGGTGGTTCGTGGCAATTTACGTACATGTATTTCTTAGGATTAATTATCGGTGGCGGAACAAATCAAATTCAAAAAAATATTATCTCTGAAAGAGGATTGGGTATGCCACGAGAACCAAAAGTCACTGTTGAGGTATAGCTATGTATTTTGGTTTATCAGAAGAACAAGAATTTTTTCAAGACAACGTAAAAAAATTCCTTACCGATAATGCTTCCATAGAAGAAATTAGGAAGATAGCTAATGGTGAAGGAGATGACATTCAAAAGGAAATCTATCAAGGCATAGTCAATCTAGGAATCAATGCCCTTCTTGTTCCAGAAGAGTTTGGCGGACTTGGAGTTGGCTTGCTTCATGCTGTAGCAATTTCTCAAGCACTTGGAAATGGTGTTGGTCCAATTCCTTTTTCTGGCTCTTATGTTATGGCGCCAATTGCTCTTGACCTTGCCGGCAATGATAATCAAAAATTAAACTATCTTTCTAAAATTGCTACTAACGAAATTAGATTTGGTATCGGTTTAAGTGAATTTGTTGGTGCTAGAGAAGATGCGGGCATGGAAGTATTGAACAACAAAGCTTCAGGACGAGCGCTCTTTGTGGTGGATGCAGAAAACTCTGATTACATAATTTTATCTAACAAAGCTGGGTTAATGTTTGTAATAAAGTCATCTGATAAAGGTGTGACACTTAACAAACTTACTACCGTTGATAAAACTAGAAATTTTCACGAAGTTATCCTAAAAGAGGTTGATTGTGAAATTTTAGAAAAATCTGAAAAAGACATTGAATTGGCAAAAAAAGTGGTTGATGCCGGAAGAATTATTTTGGCTGCAGATACCTTAGGTGCATCAGAATCTATGATTGAGAAAGCTGTGGCTTATTCCAAAGAAAGAAAACAATTCAATAGAACTATAGGATCATTTCAAGCAGTAAAACATATGTGTGCTGAAATGGCTGCAGATTTAGAGCCTTGTTATGCAATGGTTTGGCAAGCTGCTCATTCATTTGATACTGGCAGCATAGAAGAGTCTAGGCTTCATGCTTGTTTAGCTAAATCTCACTTATCTGAAGTGGGTAAAGATATCTCAAAAAAAGCTACTGAAGTGCATGGCGGCATGGGCTTTACCGATTTGCTAGGCCTGCATTATTGGTTTAAAAGAATTGGTCTCAATAGACAGCTTTTAGGAGCTCCTGAATTAGTCAGAGAAGAAGCTGCCGAAATTCAAGGTTTTAATCAATAAAAATTATAGAGAATAAAAATTTTCAGCGGTTTTTCTAAAGAGATAATCCTTATCTTCTTCAGAAAAATTTGCTGCCATCTTTTTAAAAGCATTCCAAATTACGTGATACGAGACTGATTGTCTATCAACTGGAAAATTACTTTCAAACATGCATCTTTCTGGTCCAAAGACTTCTATGGAGAAATCATAAAATTTTCGATGCTTTTCTATAATTTCATCTGAAGTAGCCGGCTTATCTTGTTTGTGAAAATTAAAGCCATTTATAGGCATAGCTAGCCCACCCAACTTTGCATAAACGTTTTCAAAAGATGCCAGCTTTTTTAAATCTTCTTTCCAAAGACCAAATATCTCATCGCTTTTATTTTCGTAGGGACCTATTCCAATTGGGCCTCCAAAATGATTCAAAACTATTTTTAAATTGGGATGAGCTTGAGCAATTGCAGCAACTTCTTTGAGTTGATGATGATACTGCCAAGCTTCAAACGACAAGTTGGTTTTTTCGATAGCATCAAGACCATCTGAGAAGCTTTCTAGTAAATATAATTTTTCAGGTGGATTGTGATGAGAGTTACCAATTTCATCATGATGATCCCAACCTCCAGCATGCCTTATTCCCTTAAAAAGACTACCGCCTTCAGCGATATGAGCTTCAAGAATGACTTTCACATTAGCACCAAGGAGAAGGTTTGCGTGTCCAACTATGCCGCAAATTTGTGCTTTATTGGACTGTTTTGTAGCTTCTAAAGCTATGTCTCTAACAAACTTTGTTTCACCGACGGGCATTAAACTAGCTTCACCTGTAGTTAGGTATTCTTGAGAGCATTCAATAAAAACTGTTTTAAGAATATTATGCCCATCTTGTGTGTCTCTCCACAAATCTTCTAATAGGTATTTAAATTCACCTGGCCATAGATGATGATGAGGATCTACTATAGGTCTATCTGGTTCAAGAATATCTTCTCTGACTTGTTTTAACCAAATCAGATGATTTTCAAGAACACTCATTTTAAGATTTAAATTCTAATCTCTTAGAATGAAGAATTGGCTCTGTGTATCCACTAGGTTGGTTTCTTCCTTCTAAAACTAGAGCGCAAGCTGCTTTAAATGCATAACCAGAAAAGTCTGGTGCCATTTTTGTATAACTTGGATCATCTGCATTTTGCCCATCAACGACTGCAGCCATTTTTTTCATAGTTTCCATCACTTGATCTTCGTTAGTTAAACCATGGTGAAGCCAATTAGCAACGTGTTGACTAGATATTCGACATGTCGCTCTATCTTCCATTAACCCAACATTATTAATGTCTGGAACTTTCGAACAACCGACTCCTTGATCTACCCATCTCACCACATAACCTAAAATTCCTTGAGCATTATTATCTAATTCAGCTTGAATTTCTTCAGCAGAAATACTTTCTGGATTTTTAAGCAATGGAATTTCCAATATATCATCTAAATTGGCTTTGGTTCGACTCATTAAATTATCCTGAACTTCCGAGACGCTAATTTGGTGATAATGGAGTGCGTGTATAGTCGCTGCAGTTGGTGAAGGCACCCATGCACAATTTGCTCCAGCTTCAGGATGCATAGTTTTGGTATTGTACATTCCTAACATTTCATCCGGCATAGCCCACATTCCTTTTCCTATTTGAGCTTTGCCTTTGAAGCCTGTCTCTAAGCCTTTATCAACATTCCAGTCTTCATAAGCATTAATCCAAAGTTGTTGCTTCATTTCAGATTTTTTTATAATCGGACCTGCTTCCATACTTGTATGTATTTCGTCACCTGTTCTATCAAGGAATCCTGTATTTATGAAAATTACTCTATCTTTAGCAGCGTTAATGCATTCCTTCAGGTTTACTGTCGTTCTTCTCTCTTCATCCATTATTCCTACTTTTACTGTTAGAGGATCAAGGCCAACAGCTTTCTCAACTGCCGCAAATAAATCACAAGTAAACTGAACCTCTTCAGGGCCATGCATTTTGGGTTTGACGATATAGATACTTTTAGTGCGACTATTAGAAAGATCTCCTGTCGATAAAATATCATGCTTAGCTATAGCAATCGTAAACATTGCATCCATAATACCTTCAAAGACTTCATTACCGTTTCCGTCTAGAATTCCAGGATTAGTCATTAGATGTCCTACATTTCTAATCAACATAGTGCTTCTTCCAGGCAAGGTAAAGGAGCCTCCAGAAAGATCTGAATAATCTCTATCTTTGTTTAAAGTTCTAGTTAAATCCTTACCATTTTTTTGGAACGTCTCTGATAAGTCTCCTTTCATAAGACCCAACCAATTTCCATAAATTTCTGCTTTATCATCTCCATCAACTGCAGCGACAGAATCTTCGCAATCTTGAATTGTAGTAATTGCACTTTCGACCAAAACATCTTTTATGCCGGCCGCATCAGTTGATCCAATTGGATGATCTCTATCTATCTGAATTTCTAAATGTAAAAGATTATTCTTTAGAAGGATGCCAGTTGGATTTTCTGGAGATCCAACAAAACCGATAAACTTACTTTCGTCTTGCAAAGTAGCTTGAGTTTGATCGGCTAAAGTAACCTGTAAATTCCCATCTGTGACTTGAAAAGCAGTGATATCTTTATATGAGCCGTTAGAAAGAGGTAAGTTTTCGTCTAAAAAACTTTTAGAAAAATCTATTACCTTATCCCCTCTAGTCGAATTATAAGCGCCACCTCTCTCCGCTCCGCCTTCTTCAGAAATAACATCTGTTCCGTATAAAGCATCGTAGAGACTCCCCCATCTAGCATTAGCAGCGTTGAGTGCAAATCTTGCATTCATTACCGGTACAACTAACTGAGGACCTGCAATTGAAGCAATCTCTGGATCTACGTTTTCTGTCTCAATAGAAAAATTACCAGACTCCTTAACAAGATATCCAATTTCTTCTAAAAAAGATTTGTAAGCCGCCTTGTCAAAATCTAAATTTTTATTCTCAATATGCCATTGATCAATTTTGGACTGCAAATCTTCTCTTTTTTTTAAGAGCTCATTATTTTTTGGAGTGAAGTCATTAATTATTTTTTCCAAGTCATTCCAAAAAGAGTTCGGCTCAATATTTATACCGTTGCAAACTTTTTCGCTGATTAAGTCGTCTAATTTTTTAGATACCTGAAGAGATCCATGTTTTACGTATTCAGTCATATTATTTATTATTAATTTAAGAAATGATGATTTTAACAGTGATCAAAAAAAATTTATGCAATTAATTAAAAAAAATGTTTTCGGCTTATAATCACCTAAAATGAATCTAGAAACTTTAACGAAAAAACTTATAAATATTGAATCCATATCTCCAAATGATGCGGGTTGCTTCGATGTTATTGAGCCTATTTTGAGAAATATGGGTTTTGAATCAAAAAGAATTTCTTATAAAAATGTAGAAAATCTATTTGCTGTGATTGGTTCTGACGGACCCACGTTATGTTTCCTTGGGCATACTGATGTAGTTCCTACCGGGCCAGAGGAATTGTGGACTCATCCTCCGTTTAGCGGAGAAATCCATGATGACCATATATATGGAAGAGGTGCAGCAGATATGAAAGGAAATGTCTGTGCTTTTATCGAAGCAGCAGATATTTTTCTAAAAAATAATAGTCTTAATAATTTTAGAATCGCTATTTTGTTAACTAGCAATGAAGAAGGAACACCTGAAGATGGATTTATAGATGAACTTCTAGTGCAACTAAAAGAACAAGGAGAGAAAATTGAATACTGCCTTGTTGGCGAGCCCTCCTCTTCAAGAAAAGTTGCTGATACTATTAGAATAGGAAGAAGAGGATCCCTTAGCGGGTCTCTTAAATTAATAGGTAAGCAAGGTCATATTGCTTATCCAGATAAAGTGATCAACCCAATATTTTTAGTTTCTGATCTTATTCATACTTTAAAGAATAAAAAGTGGGATTCTGGTAATGAGCATTTTCAACCAACTGCATTTCAGATTTCAAATATGAACTCCGGGACCGGTGCGGGTAATATCGTCCCTGGTGAGCTCGCTATGGATTTTAATTTTAGATTTTGCTCTGAGTCTACGAGCGATCAACTAATCAGTCAATTTGAACAAATTTTAAATGACTTGAATCTAAAGTATGAGCTTTCATGGTCATTGAGCGGTAACCCTTTCCTGACGACAAAAGATTTTTTCATCAATCAAGTAATTGCCTCTATCAATCAAATTACAGGTCATGAGCCTGTCATAAATAATGGTGGTGGTACTTCGGATGGAAGATTTATGGCTGCTATGGACTCAGAAATAGTTGAATTAGGTCCATTGAATGATTCGATCCATAAAATAGATGAGAATGTATCTTTGAATGATTTAAAAACTTTAAGAGATATTTATATCGAACTTATAAAAAGACTAGCTACTTAAGATTTCTAAAATTAGGCTTTCTTTTTTCTAAAAATGCCATTATTCCTTCCCTAAAAGGAGGTGCATCACACAACTCTCTTTGTGTTCTTTTTTCATATTCCAATTGATCTTCCAAAGTAGAAACTAAAGCATGATCATGCGAATGAACAATCGCCTTTAATCCTTCGATAGCTCCATCAGCCAGTTTATTAGCTATTTTCATAGCTTCATTCATGAGTTCATTATCTGGAAAAGTTTTCCATAATAACCCCCATTCTTCTGCTTGTTCTGCAGATAAGTCATCTCCCAGCATAGCCAACGCATTTGCCCTTGCTCTCGAAAGAAGATTGGGAACAAACCAAGATGCTCCTACATCGGATATTATTCCAAGCTGATTTCCAAAAACTAATTTAAATTTAGCTGATTTAGAAGCAATGATAATATCGCCACTAAGAGCTAATCCAGCTCCACCTCCTGCTGCGACTCCATTAATTGCATTAACGACTGGTTTAGGGCAATTTACTATTTTCTTTATCATTGGATTCATTCCTATTTCCATACTATGGGCTGCTGATTGACCAGCCGACCACCCTTCTTCATTGGGCCAACCTCCTCCGGTTAAATCTGCGCCAGAACAGAATCCTCTGCCAGCTCCAGTTAAAATAACTGACCTAATGTTGTCGTCATCATGAGCTTGATCAAAAGCAGAAATAACACCCATAACTAGTCCGTAATTCAAACTATTTAAACTCTCAGGTCTATTGAGAGTAATAGTTAGCACTCCTTTTTCATTAATTTCAGTTTTTACTTCTTTTTCCATAACGCCATCTCCAAAGTTAGATTTTCATATAGAACATATCTTATCAAGATATTTACAAAAATAATTTTTCTAATTTTAGAAACTTAAGATAGATATAAAAAATTGAACTTAGTTATATATTCCTTAAAGATATATATAACTAATTAATAGATCACTAAACTTAAATATGACTTTTTAGTTATATACTGTTTTTCATGATTAACAATGAAATACCAATTAATTTTCCGCTAGAGGAAGAATTAATTAAAAATACTGATGTTCATTTAAAACCTGAAAGTTTTTCTGACATAGTCGCTTTTTTTATTACCAAAGCTTTAAGATTTTTTGCAGACACTCTTTTTAAGAAAAGATATGGGCATAGAGCTGTAGTTCTAGAAACAGTAGCTGCCGTTCCAGGAATGGTTGGCGGTATGCTTGCTCATTTTAGATCTTTAAGAAA
>JAOIHS010000005.1 GCA_028135785.1 SAR86 cluster bacterium | reverse complement strand
TTCAGCTGGAACTTCAGGACCAACATATCTTGTTTTTGGACCCATATCTCTGTGAAGAAGTTTGAACCAAGCTCTAGCAAAAGCATCTGCAAGCTCTTCAGGGTTTTCATGAAACCTTTTCGATATTTCTCTGTAGCTAGGATCTTCTTTAAGTGCTATGTCAGCAGTAGTCATCATAGTAGGAACTTTCAAGGCTGCGTCTTGTGCATCTGGAGCTTTGTCTTCGTCTTTTTGATCAACGGCATGCCATATGTGAGCTCCGGCAGGACTTTTCGTCAACTCCCACTCATATCCGAATAAAAGATCAAAATATCCATTGTCCCATTGTGTTGGATTTGCTGTCCATGCACCTTCAATTCCGCTTGTAATAGTTTCACTGCCTACGCCCGATTTGAAACTACTCGTCCATCCGAAACCCATTTCTTCTAACTGCGCTCCTTCTGGTTCAGCTCCAACGTGATCTTCAGCTCCAGCTCCGTGAGCTTTACCAAAAGTATGTCCTCCAGCTACCAAGGCAACTGTCTCTTCATCGTTCATCGCCATTCGTCCGAATGTCTCTCTTATGTCATGAGCACTCGCAAGGGGATCTGGATTTCCATCCGGTCCTTGAGGATTGACATATATCAATCCCATTTGCACCGCTCCAAGAGGATTAGCTAAATCTCTTTCACCTGAATATCTTTCATTGGTTAACCATTCTTTCTCCGCACCCCAATCTATGTCCTCTTCTGGAGCCCAGATATCAGGTCTTCCTCCACTAAATCCAAAAGTCTTTCCACCCATAGATTCAATGGCAACATTTCCTGCTAAAATCAATAGATCAGCCCAACTAATTTGTTTTCCATATTTCTGTTTTACGGGCCATAACAACCTTCTGGCTTTATCTAAATTTCCGTTATCAGGCCAGCTGTTTAAAGGAGCAAAACGTTGTGCCCCGGTTCCGCCACCGCCTCTTCCATCTGTACTTCTATATGTTCCTGCTGCATGCCAAGTCATTCGGATGAAGAAAGGACCATAATGACCGTAATCTGCTGGCCACCATTCTTGAGAGTCCGTCATCAAATCATTGAGATCTTTTTTAAGAGCGTCATAGTCTATTTTTTCAAACTCTTCTACATAATCAAAATCTGGATCCATCGGATCAGACTTTTGATCGTGTTGATGAAGAATGCTGAGATTTAGCTGATTAGGCCACCAATCTTTATTAGTAGTTCCGCTAGCATTATTAGTGGTAATGGAACCATGCATTACCGGACATTTACCTTCTGTTTCGTTAGACATCTATTTAACCCCTAAATTAAACTGTTATTTGTAAAAATTTAAACAGAATTTTAACATTAAAGAAAGCTCTAAAAAGATGCATGAAATAAAGTTATAAGAAGAAAAAAATTAATTATATGGATAAAGTTCTATTCTTTTTATTCGTTGTCCATTTCAGTCCAAACTTCTTCTAAAATATTGCTTGAACTCACAGCATTAGGCCATCCTGCGTAATGAGCTAAATGAAATATTATTTCTTCTAATTTACCTCTGCTAATTCCTAAATTTCTTGCTCCTCTAAAATGAAGTCTAAGTTCATTTTCTCTATTTAAAGCTATTAAGCCAGCTAAAGTGATCATGCTTCTTTCTTGCATTTCTAATCCTGGTCTAGTCCAAACTTTACCAAATAACATTTCAATAGTATGTGATCTAAGATCATCAGATATTGCCGATCCAGCTTTTTGTAAAAAGTTTAGTTTCCCCACCACTTCCATTCCTGCTTTTAAATCATTTTCATTGCTTTCGTAAGACATTTTTTACTCCATTTTGTAAATTAATTAAACGTTTTTTATAGTCTATAACAATTTTTTAAAAATTTATTTCGGGTAAATTAATTAAAGGCTGAATTAAACATAGTCTTTGTTAAACTGCGCTTTTTATAAACTAATTAATGCTTACTTTTACTAACGTCACTCTTCGCAGAAGCTCAAAAATATTATTTGAGGATGTTTCTTTTACCATCCATAAGGACCAGAAAGTTGGATTAGTTGGAGCTAATGGCGCCGGAAAAACAAGCCTTTTTAAATTAATTTTAAATGAATTAGAGTCTGACCAAGGTGGTGTTGAAAAACCTGAAAATTTAAGGATTTCTCACCTTGCTCAAGAAGTAGCCGGTACTGATGAGATTGCTATTGATTATGTGCTAGGTGGGGATGTTGAATTAGAAAAAATTCAAAAAAAAATAAAGGAAGCAGAAACAAACCAAGAATTTGAAAAAGTAGGAAACTTATACTCTGAATTCGATGCAATGGATGGTTATTCTTCTAAAGCTAGAGCTGAGCAATTGATGGTTGGATTAGGTTTTAAAGAAGAAGAATTTAATAAGTCACTCAGGGATTTTTCAGGTGGTTGGCGAGTTAGATTAAATTTAGCTAGAACTCTGATGAAGCCCTCAGATATTTTGCTTCTCGATGAGCCCACTAATCATTTAGACTTAGATGCAATTCTATGGCTTTCTAATTGGATAAAATCATATCAAGGAGCGATACTTCTAATTTCGCATGATAGAGAATTTTTAGATGATTGCGTTAACAACATTGCTTATTTGTATGCCAAATCAATAGATTTATTTACTGGAAATTATTCTGCATTTGAAATTCGCAAAGCGGCTCGATTAGCCGAACAAGAAGCTAACTACAACAAGCAGCAAAGAGAAATTGCTCATATGCAAAGTTTTGTTAGGCGGTTCAAAGCTAAAGCCACTAAAGCTAAGCAAGCTCAAAGTCGAGTTAAGGCATTAGAGAGAATGGAAATCATTGCTCAGGCTCATGTTGATTCTCCTTTTAGTTTTTCTATAAAATCGGATGAGAAAATATCTAACCCCCTTCTGGTTTTAGAAAATGCCGGCTTAGGATATGAATCAGTCATTTTAAAAAATATAAATCTCAGCCTTCATCCTGGAGATAGATTTGGTCTTCTGGGGCATAATGGCGCTGGGAAATCCACACTTATTAAAAGTCTTATAGGCGAATTAAAACTTATTCAAGGTGAAAAGAAATCTGGAACTCATTTAAAAATGGGTTATTTTTCACAGCATCAAGTAGATGATTTAGATATCAATTTATCTGCATTCGAACATATAAAAAAATTAGACTCAACTAAGTCAGAAACAGAAATTAGATCTTTCTTGGGTGGTTTTGATTTCAAGAATGACAAAGTAAAGCAGCCCATAAATATCTTTTCTGGTGGAGAGAAGGCTAGATTGGCACTTGCTAAAATAGCTTACCTAAAGCCAAATCTTTTGTTACTTGATGAGCCTACTAATCACTTAGATATTGATATGCGCCACGCCTTAACCATTGCTCTGCAATCTTTTGAAGGAGCAATTCTATTAATTTCTCATGATCGTCACTTACTAGCTAATAGTGTTGATAATTTTTATTTGCTTCACGATGGGAAATTAAATGAATTTCAGGGTGATTTAGAAGATTATCGAAATCAAATATTAAAAGTTGGAGGCGAAAAAAAATCTAAACAAAAAATTACTCCTAAATCAGAATCAGATAAAGAGATTTCCAAGTCATTAAAACTAGATTTACAACAAAATGAAAAAAGATCTAAAAGATTGATAAAAAAATTATTAGAAACCGAGGAATTACTCAGCCTGCCAGATGCATTTAACAGTAAAGAAAATGATTTTCACGATCTATTGAGATCTCAAGTTGAGTTAAAAGCCGAAATTCAACAAACTGAAGATGAATGGCTAGAACTTACAGATAAATTAGAAGGTAGTTAATTATGGTGGAGCTACGCGGGATCGAACCGCGGACCTCCTGAATGCAAATCAGGCGCTCTCCCAGCTGAGCTATAGCCCCGAGGCGAAAGATTATATCTTATCGAAATAGTTTTGGTTAGAAAATTTTAAAATCTAACTTTTTACTCCAGGAGGTCTAGAACCCTCAATGCCTTCTTTTATTTTGGCGACTATATCTTTTTGATAAACATCTTTTGTATTTTTGTAAAAGGGATGTCCTAAAGTTGCAAGATCTTCTGCTTTCTCTATTGCTTTATCCATCAGTTGATCAGATGGCACAATTTCATCAATGTATCCAGCTGCAACGGCTTCATGCATTGGGTAGACCTCAGCATGATAAATTGCTTTGTAAAAATGTTTTTTATCCAATCTGTCTCTGACTATTTCCATAATTTGAACCGGAATATCCATATTATTCCTAACTTCATTCGCTTGGCATATGAATTTTCCTTCAATTCCTATTCGGTAATCACAACAACAAGTAACAAAAATACCCAATGCAACCGCATGGCCGGAAACGGCTGCCACTATTGGTCTAGGAAAAGAGTAAAGATCTAAAAGAGTGTTGAACCCCAATTTTGTCATTTTAATTGCAGCCTCGACATCACCGGATGCTAAAGTTTTTAAATCAAATCCTGCTGAAAAAAGACCCTCTCTTCCAGTAATAACTAACGAACCAGAATCTTTAGGGACATCTGCTAAGCATGCATTTAAGCTTTCTAGCATGTCAAATGAAAAGGCGTTGGCTTTCCCATCGTCTAATTTTATTATGGATACTTCTCCTTGTTTCGTAAGCGTTGCTAAATCTGACATTTTTTCTCCTTTATTTATATAAGATCACAAGCCTCAGGCGGCATCCAGTGAGAATCTCGTCCTTCCCATTTTATGCTGCAGCCTATTGGATTGGTGACAGGTGTTGATATTAAATCATTAGAAGTAAGCTCATCAAGAGCTAATTCTAAATTATTGACCTTAATCTTTGATGAATCTAGAGGCGAATCAACCCCTCTGCCAGTATAAACAAGCTTTCTTTCTTGATTAAAAATAAAAAAATGCGGAGTTTTTAAAGCCCCGTAGCTTAAAGCTGTTGTCTGATCTGGATCATGCAAATAATGCCATGGAAAATCTTGTTCTTTCATGCGGATTATCATATTTTCAAAGCTATCCTCTTCATATGTATTTTTACTGTTTGAGTTAATGGCAATAAATTGCACATCACGTTCTTTGAATTTATTAACGGTTTGCCTAGTCTCTTCATCAGAACCAGTTACATAAGGACAGTGATTGCATGTAAAGAAAATTACAACGAATGACGATTTAAAACTTTCTGAACTATATTCTTTATGATCTGTTCCTAAAAGATTAAAAGGGATGGCTTTTTGGCCTAATTTGAGTGTGAATGACATAGTTTTATTGATTATATGATTAATTCTTATGGATTATTATTGTTTAATTAATCTCTAAATTGCAATAGACTACATAAATGGAAACTACTATAGGGGCTGCAGACTCCTCAATTTTAATCACATTGGCAATCCCAATGTTTTTTTTATTAGTATTTTTAGAATTGATATATGGTTTAGCTACTGGCAAAAATAATTATCGATTGAATGATGCTTTTACTAGTATTAGTTTAGGACTTATCAGTAGATTTGTTCCCTTATTAGGAATTGGATTTCAAGGAGCGGCGTATGCTTATGTTGCTAACAAATATAACCTTACTCTTCTATCTTCATCATCAATATTTGTTTGGGTCTTTGCATTCTTTTTATACGATTTTTGTTACTACTGGATGCATAGATTGCATCATGAAGTAAAAGTATTTTGGGCCACTCATGTGGTTCACCATCATGGTGAAGAATTCAATATGTCGACGGCTATGCGTCAAACAAGTACAGGGTTTTTGTGGAAGTGGGTTTTTTACCTGCCAATATTTATGGTGGGCATTCCGCCAGAAGTATTTGTTGGAGTCGCGGGTGTAAACTTGGTTTATCAATTTTGGTGTCACACTGAACATATTCCTCAATTAGGCTGGTATGAAAAAATATTCGTATCTCCTTCCAATCATAGAGTTCATCATGCACAGAATAAAGATTACGTAGATGCTAACTATGGTGGTGTTTTTATATTATGGGATAGGTTTTTTGGAACCTATATTCCAGAATCAGAAGAACTTAAACCAATCTATGGAACCGCAAAGCCTTTGAAGAGCTGGAATCCTTTTAGAGCTAATTTTGATATTTTTTCTGAAATGATTTTTGATTCAACTAGGACGAAATCCTATAAAGATAAGGTTAAGGTTTGGTTTTCAAGTCCCAAATGGCGACCAGCTGATGTTGAAAAAGAATTTCCTATAATTAAAAATGATTTAGAAAATTTTGAACCATATGATCCTGAAATCTCAAATCAAGTCAAAATTTATGGCTGGACCCAATTACTTTTTTTACTTATAACCTTTGCATCGATAACGATGACTTTAGGTGCTCAAAATTATTTAGAAACATCAATTTTTGCTTGCGCTTTAGTAATTTCATGCACTATCGTCTTAATGGCTTTAGAAAAATTTGATCTAAAAGTTTTTCCCGAGTTTATTAAATCTTTTTTTGTAATAATATTTTTTGCTTGGAGTGGGCTAATAAATCCTGAATTACTAGTTTCAAAATTATTTATCGCCCAATCTGTAATTAATATTGTCTTGATGCTGATTCTTTCTACGTTTCCAGAAAAGTTTTTTACCTTAAATTTAAAAACTCAAAAAAATAACTGATTTTTGAGCTCATTTAGATCAGTCTTTGCACAAATTTAGTGCGATTTATTCTTATGACCGCATCGACACTCAAATTTCTCGAGAGTAAAATTTCATAACTATTTATCTCTCAAAGGGGCACCATGGATATTTTGGATACAGGAAATACTGCTTGGATTTTAACATCTACAGCTTTGGTTTTATTTATGACAATGCCAGGATTGGCTCTTTTTTATGCAGGTCTTGTTCGTTCTGAGAATGTTCTTTCAGTTTTAATGCATTGTTTCGGTATTGCTTGTGTTGCCTCATTCACGTGGCTAGCAGTTGGTTATAGCATTGCCTTTACTGCTGGAAATCCTTATTTTGGAGACCTCAGTCAGATTTTTCTTTTGAATATGGCTAGAGATTCTATGTCTGGAGATATACCAGAATCTGTTTTCTTCATGTTTCAAATGACTTTTTGCATCATCACTCCTGCTTTAATAGTAGGCGCTTATCCTGAAAGAATGAAATTTGAATTCGTTTTACTTTTTTCTTTTCTGTGGATTATTTTTGTATACGCACCAGTTACTCATTGGATCTGGGGAGGCGGATGGTTGGCAGAAATTGGTGTTTTAGATTTTGCAGGTGGTTTAGTGGTTCACTTAACGGCTGGAACAACGGCTATAGTGCTTGCGGTAATGTCGGGTCCTAGAGATGGTTTCCCTGATCAAATAAAACCTCCTCATAATCCAGGTTTAACCATGATGGGAGCTTGTATGCTCTGGGTTGGATGGTTTGGATTTAATGGCGGAAGCGCATTAGCTGCAAACTCTGATGCTGGAATGGCTATTTTAGTAACTCATATATCTGCTTCTGTTGCATCTTTAGTTTGGATTGCTATCGAATGGGCTAGATTTGGTAAACCGAGTCTAGTAGGCGTTGTAACAGGTGCCATTGCAGGTCTTGCTTCAATTACCCCTGCATCTGGTTTTGTCGGTCCTTTGGGCGCTGTTTTAATAGGACTTATCTCAGGTTATGTTTGCTATGAAGCCGTAGGTCTAGTTAAGAACAAATTTAAAGTTGATGACTCACTGGATGTTTTTGCAGTACATGGATTAGGTGGAACTTTAGGAATCTTACTGCTTCCATTTCTTATTTCAGAGAGTTTTGGCGGCGTGGGCTATGGAGACGGAACTTTTTCAGACTTAATGACAGCGCAAGTAATTGGTGTATTGGCAGTCTTAGTTTTCACTTTGGTAGTCAGTTATATTTTAGCCAGAATTTCTAAGCAGATCGTTGGGATTAGAGTTTCAGATGACGAAATAGAAAGAGGACTGGATGTTTCCTCTCACGGACAATCAGGCTACAAACTCTAAGTTATGTTAATTAAAGAATTGTAAGAAATCCGATCTGGAATTTTTTCTGCACCAGGTACTTTCCTGGCAATCATAAACGGTTTTAAAGCCTCAATGGCCTTTGGCTCATCAAAGTGTCCTATTCCTGGATGCAGGTGATGAATGAAATGCAATTGCATCGAGTGATTGAAAAATCTTGGGATCCAGTGACTCCAAAACCTTGTATCTTTGTATCTCCCCTCTCCTGTATCTTGATGGGGATACCAAGAGAAATATACTGTTGTATAGACTGTACCGATTTTGGCCGGTAGCCACCAAAGCAACATGGTTTCCAATGGAAAAAGTACAACTAAAACCATCATTGAGGCCCTAAAAAATAAGGCAAGCGGTACAGCTTTATTGAAAGACTTTGTAAAAGCCTTATCACTTTCAAATACCTCTAGATATTTTTCATAGTTTATCGACGAGCCATCTAATGAATTTTTAATCACTGAAGATAAAGGGCCATGAGCATTATTGTAATCTGGATCTTTGATCGGATTATTTGTATATGCATGGTGCTTCATATGAGTAACTCTTAGAAGATGATAAGGAATAGCAAGAGTTATTAATGTCAAATGCCCAACGAACCCGTCTAGCCATTTCATCTTTGGATTGCCTCTAGAATAGTTTCCGTGTTGAGCTTCATGGGACGGTAAATAAGCAAAACATGCGCAAGTGGTTGCAATTAAAAAACCTGCCCACAAAGGAATAATAGAGTAGATCACCATCGGCCATAGAATAAACCAAACAGAAACTTGTCCGAGACCAATTGCAATCATTTCCCACTGAAAACTTTTTGAAAATGATTTAGCTATCTCTTTTTCTTTAGCAAAAGTAAATTCTTCTGAAATTAACTGTTCGTTTTCCATGTCCATGTTCCCCTTAGCTTAGCTACCAAGCCTAAAATAAATCCAAATGCATAACAAATATATGTGATTTCTGAAGAATTTTCTAGCATCCCTAATTCGAATGCAATAGCATTGAAAATGCTACCTAAGAAGATTAAGCCAAACCATGCCATCTTCCAATCCAATATTAGTTCTAATAATTTCATTTATATTTTAAAAAATTTAAATCAAATAAAATAATATATCAATTAGACCAGTAAATATATTCATCACCTTCTTCATACTCCTGACCATCATATTTATCTATCAAGATTGGCACTTCATAGACAGCTGGAAATAAAGGTTCTTTTTGTTCAGAATTAAAATTATCTAAAATCTTTTGAATTAATCTTGCCTCTTTTGGATGAGTTTCAATTAAATTATTCTTTTCTGTTGGATCTATGGAAGTATCAAATAACCAACGCATTTTTTCTTTTTTACTGATTATATATTTCCATTTTTCATGCAAAACTGATTGATGATTTCCTGATCGCCAAAAAAGAGTTTTATGGGGTTGTGATAATTTTTCTTTTTTTATAAACGGTAATAAATTCACTCCATCTATTTCTTTTTCGCTAGATATTTTGACTTTTGCAGCTGCAGCAATAGTAGAGAAAATATCAAAATGATGAACCGGGCTATCTGATTTTTGTCCTGGATTAATCTCATTGGGCCAACTAACTATGTATGGAATTCTTATTCCTCCTTCAAAAAAACTTATTTTCCAACCTCTGAAGGGTTTGTTTATATCTTCTAATTCAATGTAATTTGCTCCACCATTATCGCTAGTAAATATGATCAAAGTTTTCCCATATATTTCTAAATCCTTAAGTTTTGAAACTACCTTCCCAACACTTCTATCCAGCGCGGCGATCATTCCTGAATAAACTTGAAGATTATGACCAGACATATGACTCATTTGTTCTACGTCGCTTTTTAGCGCTTGAAGAGGATTATGAACAGCCCAGTGGCTTAAATATAAAAAGAAAGGTCTATTTTTGTTTTTTTCAATAACTTTAAGCGCTTCATCAGTATAATAATCTGTGACGTATTTATCTGGTGCAAACAGATCTCCTTCATTAAATCTTGCGGAATACTGACCTATGCCCCAAATCATTTTATCTATTCTGGTATCGAATTTTGCATTTACTATTTCTGGATGGTCTTCAGGCGCATATAAAGGCCCTACTAATGATAAGGAATCATCAAATCCCTGACTTAATGGATCCATTCCGTTTGCATGTCCCAAATGCCATTTTCCAATATGAGCCGTGTAATATCCTGCATCCCGCAAAACTTCAGCAATTGTTATTTGCTCAGTAGGCATTCCTTGTTCCATAAAAGAAGGTAAATTTTTTGAAAGTTCTTTGTCAATTCTTGCTTTCAATTCGGAATCATCTTCGTCAGCAATCCAACTCAAGACTAGTCTTCCTGGACCTGGTACTGGAGTAAATTCATATCCAAATCCTGTAGGATATCTTCCAGTCATAATTGCAGCTCTAGAAGGAGCACAGGTCGCATTTGCTGCGTAGCCTCTAGAAAATAAAATTCCACTGTTTGCTAAGGCATCAATATGGGTAGTCATTAGAGAACCGTCTGCTGCGCCACCATTATGAGAAGAAATATCGTTGTAACCCATATCATCTGCCAGAATTAAAATTATGTTGGGTCTATCGTCTTGGCTGGCAACTTCCGGTCCAGTTGCCCAGGTAGTCGGGATATTTTCATGTACTGGTATAATAATGCTGCCAATTTTTGGCATAGACCAAAGGAGAATATTTAATTTATATTCCCAAATTAGAATTCCAGAAAAAAATATTACTAATGAAAAAATTGATAATTTTTTAATCATTTTTTTTTCTTAAAGAAAGAATAAATAGCGTCAATAAAATAACCCCTAAGAAAGGAGCACCAACTACGCCTGGAGTAATACCATTAGTATATTGAGCGTCGAGCGATGGAAAATAATCTAAGTAATTATGTAAAATTCTTATCCACCATTCTAAGGAGCAAACCAAGAGCATCAGCGGAATTAATCCTCGATATTTAACTAAAACCACAATAACTAAGAAAGTTCTAATAACTTGTTCCAAGCCCCAAACTGAAAAAAACATATAAACAAGTCTCATAGGATCTGGATTTCCTTCTATAGGCACCACATTTGCAATAGTATGAAGACCAAACTCCCAAAAGAGCCAGTGAACTGTACTTCGAAAAATTAAAAGACCAGCAAAAAGAATTAGCCCATAGAAAGCTATATTACTTCCTTCATAAGTTCGAGCATCATCAGGAAATAATCTTGTTAGTATATTCATTTTTTTAGAGTTACTATTATTCCCTCATCAGGATTAATATTTCCACTTACTACTTCTCTGTATGTTTCAATAAAATTATCTAATCCAGAAATTTCTTTTATTTTCATCCAGTCTTTGCTTTGGGTGGCTCGATTAGTCATAAATTCATTGGTTTTTTTACTGTAACCCTCGTGCCCCCAATCTCCGATGCGTTTTTGTATGTGAGCTGGAGCAAAAAAGAATTCCGTTCGGTCTCTAAGCATTGCTTGCCCTAATAAATCTTCTGCAGTAGTTGTATTGTCCCAATGAGTCATGCCAACAGTTAGACACTTCAACATTTTTTCTCCCAAAGCCCCATGTAAAGTCCCTAAAATTTCTCTATTTCCAGCCATATCTACTATCACAGAGCCAATACTTTTATTTACTTTTTCTAACTCGTCGTAAGAAATAATTTCATCGTAACAACCTAAACTTTTTACAAATTCTAAATTTTTTGAAGATGTGAGACCTATAATTTTTGGCGCTGCTTTTTCATCAGCTAGTCCTTGAGCAAGTCCTATAGCAGTTTTACTAGAAGCGCTAATAATAATAACCTGATCAGCACCAAGATAAGATTGGTCTCTCAAAGCATCGCACAGGCAAAATGCCGTAATGTGCAAAGGAAACAATAAAGCTCTTATATGATCCATTGAATCGTCGTAATTTTCTTCTCCAGATAGCCTTATGTAATTGTTATACACCGGAGGCAATTCTGCGCGATGTTTTTTCCCGTCACTGAAACTTTGGGCGTTAACTTTAATCGGACTAAGGCTTAAAATATTTGAAGGCGGAAAATAGCCAAATAACCTTTCACCAACTTTTAAATCGTTATTTTTAGAATCAATGATTTTTGCAAACCCCCACATTGGGATGCATCCCCACTTGTCATCAGTATTTTCACTTGCTGGAAAAAATTGCCAATACCCTATAGTTTCTCCCGCTACGCCATAAGTCACATTATTAGCAGTAAAAGAAAACTTTTCTATTTTTACCAAAATCTCATTTTCAGCTAAATCTTTTTCTAAATTTATAGAAATAATACGACTCTGAGTTATATCTGATTTTAAGGTTTGAAATTCCTTCATGAATTTAAAATATCCATGCAATTTGTGCCTTCAAAAATATGTTTTACTTTTTGTTGTGCTCCATCGTCTAGCTGATGGAATTCTTCATTAATCCATTTCAAACATTTAGCTTGATAAGAAAAAGTTTGCTGAGTCCAAGTAGAGTCGTCGATTTCTGCTTCCCATGTTTTGCTACCTTCATTATGAGCTTTTGCATTAGCTATTAAAGCAGGTGCGTAAACCTTACCAACCTCACTTAAAATTACTTTGAGTGAATTGGGAATATTATTAACATCTATCCAGTCCTCATCAATTGGTTCTAATCCTGAGAGATCCTCCATAATTCCAACCCAAGCCACTGTTCTTGGAGAAATCTCATGAGCCAAGCTTCTAGAGGTTGGATCAAATCCAACCAACTGACTTAACTGCCCAAACAAAGCAAAATCAGCTGAGCTCGGTCTTCTTCCTAGTAAATAAGGTAAATTTTCAAAATGAGCTTCTAACATTCCTAAAAATCTTTTATAGCTAGCTTCAATCATAGGCGCAGTCGTATCACTTGAGCCGACCACTCCTAATCGACTAATTTGTTTATCAGCAATATATGTTTTCATAGAATTAAGATCTTCTTTGGGTAAATTCACAACAAGATTTAAAGGCAGTAAAGTTCCTGCATTATCGGCATCCTCTTTAAAGTGCCATCTATAGTGGAACATATATTTTGTAACCCATTCATCAGCAAAATCTTCCAATAAATAATTGATAAAATTAAGAATAGAATCTTTAGGCAAGCATTTTCTATCCCGATATTCTTCTTCAAACCTTCTTATTAAAGGAGTTGTATCCGTAACTGCTTGTAACTTGCCAGTCTCATCCGGAAGGATAAAAGTAGGCAATAGACCAGGAGATGGCGGATCTATTTTTAAATCGGCTAAAACTCCTTTCGTTAAAGTTTCCAATGGATCGCTCCACATAGCCTTATATGGAATTTTTCGATAACGAAGCAGTGCTACCATCTTTCTCGTATAAGGAGACGGTGGAGTTCCAATCAAAGTAATGGAGTCGGAAGTGCTCATTGAGCCTTTGTTTCTATATTTAATTGCCCTTTAAGACCTGCTGATCGGTGTTTTTCACTCTCTTGATAATCAGGATCTGACATCATTTCGAGCATTGCTTTTCGAGAGGGGTATTTCGCAATTGCTACCCAATCCCATAACTCTTCGACTTCGCCCAACATTAAACGCTCAACAGTACCAAAGAAGATTGACTCACCACCTACTTTTTTTAAATGCTCTTGAACTTCCATTCCATATATTGCATAAGCTTCTTCACCAGATAGTTCGGTTATCCTGCCATCTTCATATTCGGCTTTGTTTTTAAATTTTAATAGGTTTACCATCTCTATTGGACTATCGATGTCACCTTCCAAGAAACCTGCCATTTGTTCATCGTTTGGTTTAACTTTATTCTCAACTTTCATGTTTTTTCTTTATTTTGTTGATATAGCTTTTTGAAAAGCTGGTCTTGATTTAATTCTTTCAACGTAACCTTTTACATTAGGCATTTCATCAGTTACACATCCTAAATCTGATAATTTAGTACAGCAGTGTCCAGTCATAAACTCCACTCCAGAGAAATCTCCTATTAGGTATTCTTTTCCTTCTAAAGCAGCTTCTAAAGCTGCTAAAGATTTAGAAGCCAAACGTTGCGCCTGACCCAGAACTGTTTCATCTCTTCTTTCAGGAGGCAATAAGATGGTATGCACTACAATAGTATTCATCGGTTGTGCAATCATGCCTTCACAAAAATGAAACCATTGAAGATAGTAAGGGAATTCAGCAGAATCAACGGCTGGCTTGAGACCACCATTTTTATGTTTTTCTAAAACATAATCGATGATCGCGCCTGATTCATAAATACTTATATCGCCATCTTCTAAAACAGGAATTCTGCCTAATGGATGTCTTTGACGATGTTCATCGGATTTTAAAGCCTCTGGATGAAATGGCATTGAATTTAATTCATAAGGCAATTCTAACTCTTCTAAAAGCCATAGAATCCTTTCCGCTCTTGAATTAGGCGCGTAGTGAAGTTTCAACATAATTATTCTCCTGTTGTGTTGATAAAGTTTATGAGTAGATTAGATAATTCTTTTGGACGTGTCCATTGATAAAAATGTCCACCGCCAATATGAGATGCACTTTTAGCATTGGGGCACATTTCTAAAACATCTCGCTCAATTCCATTTGTTACTGGATCATCGCCGGCAAAAACACTTAAAAATGGTTTATCCCATCGTTTAAAAAACTCTCTAGCTTTTTTTTGCGCTTCTAAAGATTGATCGGGTATCGATGGAACATGACTTGGCATTGCTCTTGGGCCCATTTTGTAACTTGGATCAGGAAAAGGTGCTTCGTATGCCTTAGCAACATTAGATTTAAAAGGATAAAACTTTCCTAGGCCTAAAGTAATGAATAAGTAATAAAATAAAGAATTAAATTTTGAATTCTTTTCCATCATTTGAGACATCAAGAAACCCATTGGCAAATCATTTGTATCCCAGCAAAATTTTTGCCAATACATAAATTTCAGTGCTGGATGATTTTTTGAATTATCTTTAGATAAACTTTTTCCATCCATTTTCTTGACTTCTTTAGACATTGAAAAAGGTGTCAATTTAAGACTGCTCTCTCTAAAAGCCATAATTTTGTCCAAGACTTCTTGGGGTGCTTCTGGGTTATAAGGTAAGCCAGTATTACCCATGGAAACTTTATCAAACCTATCTGGCTCATTTGCAACCACTCTCAGACCAATTAGACCGCCCCAATCTTGTCCAAAAAAAGTCGCATTTTTAAAATCATTAGCCATTAGCCAGTCTGTCATCCAATCAACTTGATTTTGGTAGCTATAATCTTCTCTTGTGGCAGGTTTATCAGATTTTCCATAGCCTGGTAGATCAGGAGCTATGACTCTAATTCCAGCATCAGTCAAAAAAGGAATCATTTTC
Source organism: SAR86 cluster bacterium (assembly GCA_028135785.1). Taxonomy (GTDB): domain Bacteria; phylum Pseudomonadota; class Gammaproteobacteria; order Magnimaribacterales; family AG-339-G14; genus CASICS01. The sequence continues at coordinate 59,993 of JAOIHS010000005.1, read as the reverse complement.
GAATAAAGATAACTCCAAACTGGCTGACCGTGCATTGCAATTAATATTGGACCATCGGTAGGCCCTTCATCTATATGGTGAATCCTCAGATCGCTGCCATCTTTTGTTTCTATAGTTGTGTAGTTAGGCTCAAAAGGATAATCCCTCATATTTTCAAAGCATTTATCTGGTGTTCTTAAAATTTTCATAATCCCTCTTTAATCCTAATAAAGAATATAGAAAATCTAGGAAAAGTTAAGCCTTACAGAAACGTCTTAAATTTTAATTTTATTAATCAAGGTCGTCTTATGTTTTCAACCATAAGATTAATTTCTTCAGGAGGTTTGGCAGTAAAATAAGAGACTGTTAATGCAATGAAGAAGTTAACAAGCATGCCTAGGAAGCCAATTCCTTCTGGGGAAATTCCTAAAAACCAATTTTCAGAATTATTTAAGGAGGTATATAAAAATTTGAAATATACAATATAAGAAGCTGTGAATATCAAGCCTGATAACATTCCAGCAATGGCTCCTTCTTTGTTAAGTCTTTTAGAAAAAATTCCCATTAATAAAGCTGGAAATATAGTCGATGCTGCTAGCCCGAATGCAAAGGCTACTACTTGAGCAACAAATGCTGGTGGATAAATTCCAAATAATCCAGCAATTAAAATTGCGAAACCAGCCGCTATTCGGGCATAAAGTAATTCTTCTCGCTCGGTTATTTTAGGCATGAAAGTTTTTTTCAAGAGATCATGAGAAATAGAAGATGAAATTACTAAAAGTAACCCTGCTGCAGTGGATAGTGCTGCCGCTAAGCCCCCCGCAGCTACTAAAGCAATTACCCAACCTGGTAACTTAGCAATTTCCGGGTTTGCTAAAACCATAATATCTCTATCAATATAAACTTCATTTGAATTTGTAGAATTGGGTTTGTTGTCTAAAACTCTTTCACCAGAGTCACCTCTGGTATCTGAATAAACTGGTCTAACTCCCTCTAAAGCGTTTCCAGCTGAATATTGAATTTTTCCATCTTTATTTTTATCTCGCCAAGCAATCAGACCAACATTTTCCCAGTTTTTAAACCAATTGGGTGCGACTGAATAATTAACATCCTGAATAGAATCAATAAAATTTATTCTTGCAAAGGCAGCAACTGCTGGAGCAGTCGTATAAAGGAGCGCGATAAATACCAAAGCATATCCAGCTGACTTTCTTGCATCGCTTACTTTTGGAACTGTAAAAAATCTTACAATTACATGTGGTAAACCTGCTGTACCAAACATCAGCGCAGCTGTGATACAAAAAATATCAATATTGCTTTTGGTATTCTCTGTATAAGCATTAAAACCTAGATCCGTTGTCACCTGATCCAGTTTATCTAAAAGATATGTAGGGCTATTTACTAAAGTATCTCCAAATCCTAATTGAGGAATCGGGTTACCAGTTATCAATATAGATATAAAAATAGCAGGTACTAAATAAGCGAAGATCATTACGCAATATTGGGCGACCTGCGTATAAGTGATTCCTTTCATTCCCCCCATTACAGCGTAGAAAAATACAATAACCATGCCTATGACTACACCCACATCAATATCAACTTCCAAGAATCTTGAAAAAACTATTCCAACACCTCTCATTTGACCTGCAACATAGGTAAACGAAACAAATATCAAGCATATCACCGCTACTAATCTTGCCGCATTTGAATAATATCTGGTTCCTATAAAGTCAGGCACTGTGTATTGACCAAATTTTCTTAAATAAGGCGCAAGCAACAAAGCCAATAAAACATAGCCGCCTGTCCACCCCATTAGATAAACCGAACCATCTCTTCCTAGAAAAGCTATTAAGCCTGCCATGGAAATAAAAGAAGCCGCTGACATCCAATCGGCAGCTGTTGCCATTCCATTCGCTACTGGATGAACGCCCTTTCCTGCTACATAAAAATCATTGGTGGATTTTGCTCGAGACCAAAACGCAATACCAATATATAGGGCAAAAGATAGTCCGACAAAAAGATAAGTTAGTCCTTTGGCTTCCACAATTATTTAATCTCGATCATTGGATTCAAAATATTTTTTATCCAATCGATTCATCAAAAAAACATAAATAAAAATTAAAATAACAAAAACGTAAATACTTCCTTGTTGTGCAAACCAAAAGCCTAATTTAAAACCTCCGATCTGAATTTGATCAAGCGTTTCAGACCATAGAATTCCAAATCCAAAAGAAACTACGAACCAAACCAAAAGAAGAACCGATACTATTTTTAAATTAGCTCTCCAATATTCTTGATTTGAATTTCTATTCTTCATGTGTGCTATTTAAATTTATTCTGTGAAATTAAATTGTTCTCTTATTAGATAACTTTATAACTGCGATATAGAGAAAAGGTGGCAAAATAAGCCAAGGTATTTGAGTTTGCAACATAACGGTTCGGTCATTAAATTCGAATAATAGTGGATTGAAATATGGACCTGATGGAATAAGAGGCGCCCAAGAGAGCGGCTTTCCTACTGATAGTTGATCATGGTACAAAAACATTTCTACTAAAATATTTTGTCCCACACACCAGATCATCAAAACTGAAAAAGCTCCCCAGTCCCAACTATTAAAAACTTTTGCATTTTTTCCTGCGTATCGCCACATCAGCCAAAGGCCGCCTAAACAGACCGCTCCAGCATCGCCTAAAGAATTTAAAATCCAATTTATATTTTGAGGCAACCAAGTATTTAAAACTTCTGATCTTCTCAAGCTAACAGGGTCGCCATCTACCAATCCGAAAGTCATCCATATTTCCCATCCAAGCGCACAAGTTATGAAAGCTCCTAAATAAAAGGTAGGCACCCACTTAGGGAAAATTTCTTTATAAAAGAGAACCAATAGCAAAGGAACTATTGAACATGTATAAACAATAAAAATTACTCTAGCTTCCTCAAATGACATACAAATATATTACTACAGTGAAATTAATTTTATTAAACTATTCTATTTAAACAAGTTAATCATTTATCAGGAGGATGAAATCATGAAAAATTACTTTTTATTAGGCTTGCTTATATCTTCTTTTAATATTTCTACCGCAGAAATGATTATCGGTAAAGAGAATATACATCCTGGAATTGACTTAATTTTTGAAGGTGCTCCAAAAGATACCGTGCATCCTAAAAATTATTTTCGCGCTGAATCTGCTACCGATATTCACATAGAAATGCTTGCAAACTGGTCTGAGAATGCTCCGACAGGTTCGCCTTTAGGAGGTTTCGTAGCTTATCTCAAAGTTGAAGCTTTTATTGAGAGCGAAAGCGGGAAAAAAACAAAAGTCAGATTAACTCCTCATCTCAATATATCTGACAATATTCATTATGCTCAAAATATTAAATTGCCTGGAAAGATCAATGAGCTCTATAAGGTTACTTTTAAAATAAGCCCACCTAGAAATGGTGAACTTGGAATTCATTATGATTGGAACACAGATGTTGGTTCTTATATCAATGAAACAGTTTTTGAGTATTCCGATCTAAACTTTGAAGAAATAGCCTTATCTTCTAGACGCTAAGTTTTCGGCTCCTATAGGATTTGAATGGTGGGTCTGGGAGAACTCGAATCTCCGACCTCACCCTTATCAGGGGTGCGCTCTAACCAACTGAGCTACAGACCCATTCGTAAATGGGTGATCACAATACCAAGTGATCAAAAAATAATAAAGTATTAATTCTTACTTTTATCGACTAATTTGTTTGCTTCAATCCAAGGCATCATGCCACGAAGCTCAGCGCCTACTTTTTCTATCGGGTGCTCTCTAGATTCTTTACGGAACGCTTCCATCGCTGGACCACCGGAACCACTATTGCTTTGTCTTGCATCTGCAACAAATTCATCAGCAAACTCGCCAGATTGAATTCTATCCAGAATTACTCGCATTGCTTTTTTTGCATCTTCAGTGATGACTTTAGGTCCAGATGTGTAATCTCCGTATTCGGCTGTATTCGAAATGCTATAGCGCATATCTGCCAAGCCGCCTTCGTAAATAAGGTCAACGATTAACTTCACTTCATGAACGCATTCAAAATATGCCATCTCAGCTGGATAACCTGCTTCTGTTAAGGTCTCATAACCAGCTCTAATTAAAGAAGTTAATCCGCCACACAGAACTGCTTGCTCTCCAAATAAATCGGTTTCAGTTTCGTCTTTAAAAGTAGTTTTAATTATTCCTGCTCGACCACCGCCAATTGCACTTGCGTAAGAGATAGAATCTTCGAGAGCATTACCCGAAGCATCTTGTTGAATGGCTACCAAACAAGGAACTCCTGCACCAATATTGTATTGCCCTCTTACTGTGTGGCCAGGTCCTTTTGGAGCAATCATAACTACATCTAAATCTGATCTTGGTTTGATTTGACCGTAATGAATATTAAATCCGTGGGCAAATGCAATGGTAGCTCCTTCTTTTAAATTTGGCTCAATATCTTCAGCATAAGTTTTGCCTTGAAACTCATCTGGAATTAAGAACATAACAAAATCAGCTTTTGCAGCTGCATCGGCATTACTCAAAACTTCAAATCCAGCATCTTTGGCTTTTTCTGCAGATGGCGAACCATCTCGCAATCCTAAAATTACATTCATGCCTGAATCTTTTAAGTTGTTGGCATGAGCATGGCCCTGAGAACCGTAACCTATAATGGCAATTGTCTTGGCAGACATTAAGTCTAGGTTTGCATCTTTATCGTAATAAACTTCCATAGTTTCTCCTTAATCGTAAGATATTTTTGTTTGATCGTTAGTTCTTAAAGACGCCATACCTGTTGTCATACCGAGTTGGCCAGATCTAGTCACTTCAAGAAATTCTTGGTCTTTCAATGAAGATAAAAAATTATCAATCGCTACAGATTCGCCTTTCACTTCGAACATAGTGAAACCTTCAGTTTCGTTGACAATATTGCAAGATATTTTATTTTCTCCATCTATAATTTTTTTTACTTCTTCGGTATTTAAAGCCAATTTAATGATGGCAAGCTCAATGCTAAAGGACTCGGCGCTAGTTAAATTTTGAACCATGACAACATCAATCAATTTAAATAACTGACGAAGAATTTGATTAATAACTTCCGGCTCTTCAGAAGTAGTCATTGTTAATCTAGATAGAGTCGGCTCTTGAGTAGGAGCTACGGATAAAGAATCAATGTTATATCCTCTCTGCGAAAACAATCCAACTACTCTTGATAGAGCTCCGGGCTGATTTTCCATTAATATAGCTATGTGACTTATCATCAAAACGTTCTGTCTTTTTTACTAATTCTCATTTCTGCCATAGATCCACCCGCTTCCAACATCGGGTAAACATGTTCATCTGGATCAATCAGGACATCTAAGAATACTAATTTATCTTTCAGTGAAAAGCACTCTTCCATAGCATCATTAAGATCAGAAAATTTTTCTACTTTGATGCCAACATGCCCATAGGATTCAGCTAATTTTACAAAATCGGGTAGTGAATCTTCATACAAGATACTAGAATATCTTCCGCTGTATTGCATATCCTGCCATTGTTTGACCATTCCAAGAGCTCTGTTATTAAGATTTATAATTTTTATTGGCAGGCCATATTGCTTACAAGTTGATAATTCTTGAATACACATTTGAATACTGCCTTCGCCTGTTACACAAGCCACAGTTTCTTCTGGAAAAGCAAATTTAACTCCCATAGCTGAAGGCAAGCCAAAACCCATTGTTCCTAGACCACCAGAATTAATCCATTTTCTAGGTTCATCAAATTTATAATATTGGGCTGCAAACATTTGATGTTGTCCCACATCTGAAGTTATAAAGGCTTCTCCTTTTGTTGTCTTATAAAGAGATTGAATAACTTGCTGAGGCAAAATGATATCTGACTGATTAGGAAGATTTAGCATGTCATGATTAAGACCGTGCTTGTTTCTCCATTCTTTAACTTGTTTCCACCAAGGCTCTAAATTGCTTTTATCGTAGGAGGCGTTTTTAAATTCCTCGCAAATTTGACCCAAAACTATTTTTGCGTCGCCTTGCAATGCAACATCGACATTAATAATTTTATCTATGGACGAAGGATCTGAATCAATGTGAATTTTTTTTGCAGCTATTCCAAATTTCTTTGGATTGTTAGTTATCCTATCGTCAAATCTTGCGCCAGCATTAAAAATTAAATCTGCTTCGCTCATAACCATATTTGCTTCATAAGTTCCGTGCATTCCAAGCATGCCGATAAATTGATCATCGGTTGATGGAAAAGCTCCTAAACCCATTAAGGTATTGGTGACAGGACAGCCAACCATTCTAGAAAGTTGAATTAATTCTTCCGATGCTTCGGCTTGAATAACTCCACCGCCAGCATAGATAACCGGTTTCTTTGCAGACTTAAGAAGTTTTACAGCTTCTTTGACTTCATTTGCATCGGATTCACCAAGAATCGGATAAGATCTCAAATAAACACTAGAAGGATATTTGTATTCAAATTTATGATTTGGATCGGTCATGTCTTTGGGAACATCTATAACGACCGGACCAGGTCTTCCTGTTGTAGCAATGTGAAAAGCTTTTTTTACTACAGATGGTATTTCTTCAGCGCTTTGAACTAAAAAACTATGCTTAACGATTGGTCTAGAAATTCCAATCATATCTGTTTCTTGAAAAGCATCTGTACCAATTAAATAGCTTGCAACTTGTCCAGAGATTACAACCATCGGTATAGAGTCTGTATATGCTGTTGCTATACCCGTTATGGCATTCGTAGCACCAGGACCAGAAGTAACTAATGCAACTCCCGGTTTACCGGATGATCTTGCATAACCATCTGCTGCGTGAACTGCAGCCTGCTCATGTCTAACTAAAATATGCTGCACTCTATCCTGTTGATAAATCGCATCGTAAATATGCAAAGCTGCTCCACCTGGATAGCCAAACATAATATCTATTTTTTCATCTGCTAAAGCTTTGATAAGAGCTTCTCCGCCAGATGTCATATTTTTGTCCATAAAATCGGTTAAAAATTAGTTGAAAACCTTTAAGGAAGCGAATTTTGACAGCCCCTGAAGGCAAGTCAAGGAAAATTAGGCTAAGTTATCTAAGTTAATAGCCAAGTTTTGCATATCTTCTGGCATATTTGCAGAAAAGCTAACTTGTAAATCTTCTTTTGGATCCGTAAAAGTCAAATTTGATGCGTGTAATGCCTGTCTAGAAAAAGACTCTATGACAGCTCTTAATTCAGAATTAGTAGATTTAGCAAATCTTCTTTTTCTTCCATAAAGAGCATCTCCGATTAGAGGAAAGCCAATATGATTAAAATGAACTCTTATTTGATGGGTTCTGCCTGTCGCTAAGCTAGCTTGAACGTGAGTATAGTTTCCATATTTCTTGATAATAGAGTAATTTGTTAGAGCGTATCTTCCGTCCTCTATTACAGCTTGTTTTTGTCTATTTCTTTTATGACGGCCCAAAGGTTCTTCAATTTTTCCAGATCTTGAAATTTCTCCAACAACAAAAGCTTGGTAAATTCTTTTTACACTTCTATCAGATATTTGTTCGGCTAATTTTTTTGCAGAGTTAACATTTCTTGCAACTACCATGAGTCCTGAAGTATCTTTATCTAATCTGTGTACTATCCCTGCTCTTGGAATATTTTTTAGTTCAGGGAATTTGTAAATCAGTGCGTTCATAAGAGTATTTGAGTGATTTCCAGCACCAGGATGAACAACCATTCCTGCAACTTTGTTAATGACTAGAAAATTATCATTTTCTTCAATGATTTCAATAGCAATATCTTGAGCAATTATATCTACCTGCTCTTCTTCTTGAACGAATACCTTAACAGTTTCGCCACCTATAAATTTTGAACTTGATTTTGAAACTGGGCTTTCATTGATCAATATGAATCCAGCTTCCAACCATTGCTTTAACTTAGATCTTGAAAAATCCGGAAATAATTTTGCAATAGCAGAATCTATTCTTTTGCCCTCAAGCTCTTCTGGAACTTTTTTTATCAAACAATTATCTTTATTCATATATACAATCTGGATGATAGAATAGACTAAATCAATGAAAAATTTTAAAAAACTAAACCATTTATTCTTTATGACAGTAATTCTGTCTTCTTTGTTTTTGGTTAGTTGCGCATCTGAAAAGGAGATCATCACCCGCGAAATAGTTGAAAAAGAATTATACGATCAGGCGCAAAGAAGGATGAAGGCTGGTAATTTTATTTCGGCTGTTCTTAGTCTTGAGACTCTTGAAAAAAGATTTCCGTTTGGAAAATATGCGGAACAAGCGCAAGCTGAATTAATTTATGCCTACTATAAAAATTCTAATTATGAAGCTGCTATTTCTGCTGCAGATAGATTTATAAGCCTACATCCAAGGCATCCGAATGTAGCTTATGCTTATTATATTAAAGGACTTTCAAAATTTAATAATGATAAAGCATTATTTGCTAGCGTTCCTCTTCTGGGAGAAATGACTCACAAACGCGAGCTTTCAGCAGCAAAAGAATCATTTGAAGATCTTGGAGATTTTATTGATCGTTTTCCAGAAAGTGAATACGTCGGAAACGCAAAGCAACGCATGATTTACTTAAGAAACCTAATTGCCAAACAAGAAATTTATGTTGCTGAATTCTATATAGAGAGAAAAGCATATATTGCCGCGCTCGGAAGAGCTGATTACGTTATCAAACATATGTCCAAAACTCCTTCTGTTGAAAGAGCTTTAGAAATAATGATCTTGGTATACGAAGAGCTCAAAGAAGAAGAGCTTAAATTAGACGCTTCGGAAGCATTAACTGAGTATAGAAATAAGAAATCCTAGAAATAAATATTAATGCTTTTAAATTTTTTATTTATTCTTTTTTTTGTTGTTAGTTTATTTGTTCTTTCAAAAGTATTCGGGGGGGGAAATCTAGACTTGAATCATGATCAAAATGAAATGATCAGATGTTCTAAATGTCAAACTTATGTCGTTATATCGGCAGCAAAAAAAATAAATGAAGAATGGTTTTGCACTAGAAAAGATTGCGCTTAATCGTATTTTCCATCCTGATAAACCAAGGGATCCATTTTTCCGGAATGAATTATTTTAGTAACCTCTCCAATCACTATAAAATGAGTGGAAAAGGAAATAATTTTTTTAACTATGCAGAAAATATTTGATTGAGCAGATTTCAAATAAACTGAACCCTCTGAAACCCAACCTTCATTTTTAAACCTTTCTTCTCCCTCTTCATTACCGCTACAAATGTTTGAAATCTCTTGCTGAGAAGAACTTAAGAGATTTAAACAGAAATTTTTATTTTCATTAAGAATAGAATTAATTCCAGCATTTTTATTTACAGCGACCATGATGCTAGGCGGCTCCATAGATAATGAAGTTACTGATGAAACAGTCATTGCATGGCGTTCAGTTTTATCTCCTGCTGATAAAATAAAAACAGTTTGTTTGAGAGTTCTTAAAACCTCTAGAAAATCTTTTTTCATAATTAAGTGCCTTGAATAAAAGCATTATGACACGGAAAAAATTAATGACTTAAGGAAAAATAATGTCTTAAACTATCTAGCATGTCGAAAGGTAAAATAAGAATAATTGGCGGAAAATGGAAAGGTAAAAAAATTTCTTTTGTTTTGGATAAAAATATAAGACCTACGCCAGACCGTGTAAAAGAAACACTATTCAACTGGCTTGGTCCAAATTTAAATCAATATAATTGCTTGGATTTATTTGCAGGTACAGGCGCTATGGGCTTTGAATCTCTTTCTAGAGGTGCAGAAAAAGTCTCATTTGTAGAGCTTAATAAAAACCTATCTTCTGAACTAAGAAAAACAATTACAGAATTGAAATGTGAAGACTCTTCAGAGGTATTCAATCAAGATTGCTTAGATTGGCTTGAAAAAAATATACCAGGAAAACCATTTGATCTAGTTTTTGTTGATCCTCCTTTTAACAAAAAATATGTTGTAAAAATTTTTGAGAAACTCAATAGAGTTAAGTTTGTTGATGAAAGTTCTACTATTTATCTTGAATGTGAAAAAAACCTAGATATAAATATTATTGAGGATGCTTATAAAGTTTATAAAGAAAAGTCTTTTGGGGACAAAAGTTATCGTCTTCTAAGAAAAATTACTTAGACTTTTTCATTGAATCAAAGAACTCATTATTTGTCTTGTGCTTTCTTAGTTTATCAATAAGCCATTCAGTAGCGTTAACATCGTCCATATCATGGAGAAGTTTTCTTAATATATTGATTCTAGCCAAATCTAATTCATCAGTTATTAATTCTTCTTTTCGAGTTCCTGATCTTCTGATATTTATAGCTGGAAATATTCTTTTTTCTGCTATTGATCTATCCAAGTGAATTTCCTGATTACCAGTTCCCTTAAATTCTTCGTAGATAACCTCGTCCATCCTCGATCCCGTATCCACCAATGCAGTTGCAATAATTGTTAGACTTCCACCATTTTCTATATTTCTGGCAGCACCAAAGAATCTTTTTGGTTTTTCTAAAGCATTAGCATCTACTCCACCAGTTAAGATTTTTCCTGACGATGCTTGAGTAGAGTTATAAGCTCTTCCTAGCCTAGTTATAGAATCTAAAAGAATTATCACATCATGCCCTGTTTCAACAAGTCTTTTAGCTTTATTAATTGCCATTTCAGCAACTTGGACATGTCGAGAAGGTGGCTCATCAAAAGTACTTGCAATAACTTCACCCTTTACTGTTCTTATCATATCTGTAACTTCCTCTGGTCTTTCATCTATGAGCAAAACCATTAGCGTGCTATCGGGACTATTCTTTTCTATAGAATGAGCAATACTTTGAAGTAACAATGTTTTACCTGCTTTGGGAGGAGAAACAATTAATCCTCTTTGTCCTTTCCCAGTTGGGGATATTAAATCTATGATCCTTGCTGATAAATCTTCAGTAGTTCCATTCCCTGATTCCATAACTATTCTTTCTTCCGGAAAAAGCGGTGTAAGATTTTCAAATGCAATTTTTGATTTGGTCTTATCAGATGTTTCAAAGTTAATGAGATCTATCTTTAAAAGCGCAAAATACCTCTCACCGTCTTTGGGCGGTCTTATTTTTCCTGAAATTGAATCTCCTGTTTTTAAACCAAAGCGTCTAATTTGACTTGGCGAAACATAAATATCATCTGGTCCTGCTACATAAGAAGCTGTCGGTGACCTCAAGAATCCAAAGCCATCATTTAAGGTTTCTAGTACGCCTTCGCCTTCAATGTCTTCACCCGATTTTGAATGAGACTTTAAGATGCTAAATATTACATCTTGTTTTTTTGATCTTGCTATATTCTCAATACCCATTTCTTCGGCAACGCCGAGAAGTTCGTCTATTGGTTTAGCTTTGAGTTCGCCTAAGTGCATAGTTTTTTTTATTATTAAATTGTGATTAAACTGGAAAAAATTTGTGAGCGAGTTGCTACAAAGCAATTTAACCATCTAATGGAAAAATCGTCTACCTTTAATTAAATATACTGATTAATAAATTCTTCTAATTGATTTCTTGTTAAAGCGCCTACTCTTTGATCGACTGGCTGACCATCTTTAAACAGGACTAAAGTTGGAATGCTCATTACTCTCTGTTTAGCTGCTGAATCCTTGTTAGTATCGACATCTACTTTTCCTATAACAATCTTCCCTTCAAAGTCATTTGCCAACTCTTCTAGGATTGGGCCTACCATCTTGCAAGGGCCACACCATTCAGCCCAGTAATCTACCAATACCGGAACTTCGCTTGAAGAAATTTTTTGATCGAAGTTAGAATCAGTTAGTTCTATAGTTTTAGACATATTTTAATTATGAGGATGAAATAAATTTTTACAAGCGTTAATCAATCTGTGACAGCTCCTTTGGAAGCAGATTGGACAGTCTTAGCATATTTAGACAATACTCCTCTTTCAGGAGCTGGTTTTGGATTAAACCAAGTCTCCTTTCTCTTCACTATTTCACTTGAATCTATATCAACATCAATAGTCCCCCTTTCTGAATCAATAGTAATTTCATCACCATCTTTTAGAAGTCCGATAAGACCTCCTTTAGCAGCTTCTGGAGTAATATGACCTACTACAAATCCATGAGATCCTCCTGAGAATCTTCCATCAGTTATAAAAGCCACCTTGTCACCTAAACCTTGACCCATGATTGCAGAAGTTGGTTTCAACATTTCTCTCATTCCAGGACCTCCAACCGGCCCTTCATAGCGAACAACAACAACATCTCCGGCTTTAATTTCTGAATTACTAATTGCTTTATTAGTTTCTTCTTCAGAATTAAATACTTTTGCTTTTCCAGTAAAGCTCAAGCCTTCCTTTCCAGTTATTTTAGCAACCGCTCCATCTTCAGCTAAGTTTCCTTTGAGGATTCTTAAATGACTATCTTTTTTAATCGGCTTATCAAGAGGATAGATAATTTTTTGAGAATCTGGATAAGGCTGAATATTTTCTAAATTTTCGGCGAGAGTTTTTCCAGTAACTGTTAAACAATTTCCATGCAATAAGCCAGCATCTAATAGAGTTTTCATTAGAGGTTGAATTCCTCCAATAGCATTCAACTCAGACATTAAATAATGCCCTGATGGCCTTAAATCTGCTAAAAGAGGACTTGTTTTGCCTAATTCTTCAAAATCCTCTATCTCTAGGGGAACATTTACACTTCTTGCCATAGCTAGCAAATGAAGAACGGCATTTGTTGATCCGCCTAACGCAATTACCACCCTAATAGAGTTTTCAAATGCTTTTCTAGTCATAATGTCTTTAGGCTTTATATCCCTCTCTAATAGGTTATTCATAGCTGGGCCAACTTTTTCACAGTCCAATATTTTTTCATCAGAGACTGCATCTTGTGAACTGCTTCCAGGCAAACTCATACCAAGGGCTTCAATTGCAGATGCCATTGTATTAGCCGTATACATCCCCCCGCATGAACCAGGACCAGGTAGCGCGGACTTTTCAATTGCTATTAGATCTTCCTCGGAAATTTTATTACTCGTATAACTTCCTACTCCCTCCATTACAGTGATTAAGTCTGTATGATTTAAACCAGGTCTTATAGAGCCTCCATATACAAAAATGGAAGGCCTATTTAGTCTAGCTAATCCTATAATACAACCAGGCATATTTTTATCACAACCGCCAATAGCAACTACTCCATCAAAGGACTGACAACCCACAACCGTTTCAATCGAATCCGCTATCACTTCTCTTGAAACCAATGAATACCTCATTCCTAATGTTCCCATTGAAATACCATCTGAAATAGTTATTGTATTGAAAAGAACAGCTTTCATTTTTTCATCATCGATGGAGTTACAAACTGTAGAAGCCAAATCATTTATGTGCATATTGCATGGTGTAACCATGGACCAAGTCGAAGCCACACCAACTTGAGGTTTTTTAAAATCATCATCAGTGAACCCAACTGCCCTTAACATTGATCTTGATGGAGCCTGAGAAGGACCATCTACTAAAGGTGAAGAATATTTTCTATTTTTCGACATAAATAATTAAATGATTTGTTATTTGCTGACTTTATCACCAGAATATTCTCTTATATATAAATTTTTAGAAAAAATGATATTCATAAAAAGGCAAAATACATTTAATTTAGTTATGTTTATTTGTTTTTTTCTATTTCCATCTCATATAGTTTCTGAGAAATCCTTTCCTCCAGAAAGATTGCTTTCTGTCGATGAGGCTTTTAAGGTTTCACTTTCTTCTTTAGGCAACTTATTAATAATTTCGTTCAAAATAAATAAAGATTCTTATATATACTCAGAACAGTTAACTATTACATCTGAAAATAATTCAATCAATCATGAGATTATTGGCATATATGAAGAGATAGAAGATGAGTTTTATGGCGCTAGCAATATATATGAAGATGATTTATCAATTCATATAGATGTTGAAAGTTTTACTGATGAAAAGGAATTATCTTTAAGCTATCAAGGATGTTTGAAAAATCTAATTTGTTATCCAAAGATTACTAAAAGAATTTTATTTAAAAGAATTAAAAATAAAGTAAATTCCTTTAAATTTCTCTAAAAATTCACTATCATTCATTAAAATCATGAAGAATATAATTTTATTAAACGGACCAAATCTCAATCTTTTAGGAAATAGAGAGAAGGATATATACGGATCTAAAACTTTAGAAGAAATAGAGAGCGAATTAATTGAAATTGCTAAGTCTCACTCTGTAAATTTAGAATGTTTTCAAAGCAATGCAGAGCATGAGCTTGTTGATAAAATACAAGAAGCAAAAAGTAATAGTGTCGAATGCATTCTTTTCAATCCAGGCGCTTTCACTCATACCAGTGTAGCTCTGAGAGACGCAGTTCTTGGCGTAGCGATTCCAATGATAGAAATTCATATAAGCAATATATTTGGTAGAGAATCTTTTCGAGAAAAATCTTATTTCTCTGATATTTCAGTCGGAACTATTTCTGGCTTTGGAGAGAAAGGTTATGCAGCAGCATTAGATTTAGCGATTGATAAAATTAAGGAGTAGTTATGGACATAAGAAAAGTTAAAAAGTTAATAGAGATGCTTGAAGAATCTTCTTTAAATGAATTGGAAATCAAGGAAGGTGAAGAGTCAGTAAAATTAGTCAAATCTATAGGCATAATGCATCAAGCTCAAATGGCTGCTCCTATTGCAGATATTCAACCTTTAACTGAATCAAATTTAGTTGCTCCTCAAGAAAATACTGAAGAGGATGTGAAGGAAAAGATAATCTCAGGAAAATCTATAAATTCCCCAATGGTCGGGACTTTCTATAACTCTCCTAATCCTGGAGCAGATGCTTTTGTGAAAATAGGAGATTCTGTAAGCGAAGGAGATGTTCTTTGCATTATTGAAGCTATGAAAATGATGAATGAAGTAAAATCAGATTTTAATGGAACAATCAAAGAAATTTTAATTTCTGATTCTGAGCCAGTTGAATATGGTGAAGTTCTTTTCGTAATAGAAGAATAAATGTTCTCAAAAATTTTAATTGCCAATAGAGGTGAAATTGCCCTTAGAGTTCTTAAAGCCTGTAAAGAAATGGGGATAGGAACAGTAGCTGTTTACTCTGAGGCTGATAAAGATCTAAAACACGTAATGATGGCCGATGAAGCAATATGCATTGGCCCTCCAGAATCTTCAAAAAGCTACCTAAATATTCCTGCCATCATAAGCGCTTGTGAACTTACAGGGGTTGATGCAATTCATCCAGGAGTCGGTTTTTTAGCAGAAAACGATCATTTTGCTGAGCAAGTAATTGCCAGTGGCTATACTTTTATTGGTCCAGATCCTGAATCAATAAGAATCATGGGTAACAAAATATCTGCTAAAGAAATGGCTACTAATTCAGGACTCCCATGTGTTCCCGGAAGCGGAAGAGTTTCAGCAACTAATAGAGAAACTTTATCTATGGCTAATCAAATAGGATATCCCGTAATGATTAAAGCTGCTGCAGGTGGAGGCGGAAGAGGTATTGCTATAGCTGAGAAAGAAAGTGAATTAATCTCAAAAATGAAAATAACTCAGCAAGAAGCTTTAAATAGTTTTGGAAGTGATGAGATATACCTTGAAAAATTTTTAGAAGGTCCGCGACATATAGAGGTTCAAGTCCTTGCAGATAATTTTGGTAATGCCCTGCATTTTTATGAAAGAGATTGTTCAATTCAAAGAAAAAATCAAAAAATTATTGAAGAAGCTCCAGCTTTGAATATTCCAGAAGAGAAAAAAGAAGAACTATTTAAACTTTGTACAGAATGCTGTAAAAAAATGAATTATAAAGGTGCGGGCACTTTCGAGTTTTTATATCTAAATGAAGAATTTTATTTTATTGAGATGAATACTCGTCTTCAGGTTGAGCATACTGTTTCAGAAATGATTACAGATTATGATTTAGTAAAATTACAAATCGGAATCGCTGCAGGTGAGAAACTAAGAATCAAACAAAAAGATATATCTGTGAGAGGTCATGCTATTCAATGTCGAATAAATGCTGAGCATCCTCAAACATTTGTGCCTTCACCTGGAAAAATTACCCAATGGGGTAAGCCGGGTGGTATAGGAGTAAGAGTGGACTCCCATGTATATGATGGATGTATTATTTCTCCTTATTACGATGCTTTAATTGCTAAAATATGTACACACGGAATAGATAGAGAAGAAGCTTTAGCAAGAATGTCGTTTGCCTTAGAAGAATTTTTTGTAGAAGGAATAGAAACTAATAAAGATCTTCAGGAAATAATTCTAAATGAAGAAAATTTTAGAAATGCTAACTTATCAATCAATTATCTCCAAAATATTTTGGATATAAATTGATGAATAACAAAGAATATAATCCAGCAAAACTTGAAAAAGAAGCTCAGCTTTATTGGGAAAAAAATAAATCTTTCGAAGTTGAACCCGATAAAAACAAAGAGAAATATTACTGCCTAAGCATGTTCCCTTATCCTTCGGGTGAATTGCATATGGGTCATGTCAGAAATTACACAATTGGAGATGTTATATCTAGGTATCAAAGAATGCTTGGTAAAAACGTCATGCAGCCAATGGGATGGGATGCTTTTGGCTTGCCAGCTGAAAATGCAGCTATTAAAAATAAGGTATCACCTAAAGAATGGACCGAAAAAAATATTGAATTTATGAAAGAGCAGTTAATGGCTTTAGGATTTGCTTATGATTGGAAAAGAGAATTAAGAACTTGTGACGAAGACTACTATAAGTGGGAACAATGGCTTTTTTGTGAAATGTACAAGAAAGGTTTGGTTATAAGAGAAAAAACAGAAGTAAATTGGGATCCAGTTGATAAAACTGTATTAGCAAATGAACAAGTGATTGATGGAAAAGGTTGGAGATCTGGTGCAGATATTGAAAGAAAAATAATTAACCAGTGGTCTTTTAAAATTGAGGACTATGCAGAAGAACTGTTATCAGAAATAGACAACCTAGACGGATGGCCAGAACAGGTTAAATTAATGCAAAGAAACTGGATTGGTAAATCTTCGGGAATGGAATTTACTTTTAAATCGAAGAGTAAAAAAGATATCCAGGTTTTCACTACTCGTCCTGATACTATTATGGGAGTTTCCTTTATTGGTCTTGCAATGACTCATCCTTTGGTAATTTCAGAAATAGAAGAAAATGACTCACTAAAGGAATGGATAGTAAAAAACTCTAAAGGATCCACTTCTGAAGCAGAGCTTGCTACTCAAGAAAAATCAGGATTCAAATTAGATTTAACAGTTATTCATCCAATTTCTAGAGAAGAAATAGATGTTTGGGTAGCTAACTTTGTACTTATGGATTATGGCTCGGGGGCCCTAATGGCTGTGCCTGGTCATGATCAAAGAGACTTTGAGTTTGCTAAAAAATATGGTCTTGAAATAAAGCAAGTTATTGATGATGGAAATGGAGAGCAGAGTGAATTAAAGGAAGCTGTTCTTAGCAAAGGTAGTTTAATAAATTCAGGAGTAATGTTAGATGGATTAGATTTTGAATCAGCTTTTAAGAAATTAATTATAGATGCAACAAAAAATAATTATGGCTTTGAAAAAACTAACTACAGGCTAAGAAATTGGGGGGTATCTCGACAAAGAACATGGGGAGCACCAATTCCCATGATGATTAATGAAAATGATCCTTCCGATGTGATTCCTTTTAGCGAACTATCTAAAAAGCAATTAGATTCTGAATATATTGAAATAAATAATAAGAAATATGTAAAAGAAACTGATACTTTCGATACTTTTGTTGAATCCTCTTGGTACTTTGCTAGGTTTGCTTCATATGCCGCAAAGGAAAGCATTGTAGATGAAGAGGCAAATTATTGGCTGCCTGTAGATCAATATATTGGGGGAATTGAACATGCAATATTACATTTACTTTATTCGCGTTTTTTTTGCAAAGCAATGAGTGATATGAACCTATTAGAAGTTAAGGAGCCTTTCAGAAAACTTTTATGCCAAGGTATGGTTCTTAAAGATGGAACTAAAATGTCAAAATCAAAAGGTAATACAGTCAATCCTCAAGAACTTATTGAGTTATATGGAGCAGATACTGTAAGACTTTTTTCTATGTTTGCTTCACCTCCTGAACAGTCTTTGGAGTGGTCAAATGATGGAGTCAAAGGCTCTTTTAAATTTCTTAATAAAGTCTGGAATATAACTAATCAAGTTATTGCTCAAAAAGTAGACTTGTCAATAAATGAAATTAACCTCAAATCTCTAGAGATAAAATTAAATCAAACGATTAAAAAAGTTTCTGATGATTTTGGTAGAAGAAATTCATTTAATACTGCTATCTCAGCGATTATGGAATTATTGAACTTTATTCCTAAAGAATTTCTAAAAGCAAAAACTACAAAATCTTCAAATATTCTTCTTAAAAAAATAATGGAATCCACTTTGTTAATGCTTTCGCCAATTACACCCCATATAGCTCATGAGTTATGGATAAAAATGGGAAACGGAAAAAATATTCATTATGCGTCATGGCCAAAATTTGATTCAAACCTCTTAGAAGATGATTCATATGAAATGGTTATTCAAGTTAATGGTAAATTAAGAGGCTCACTAAATATTTCATTAAATGTTTCAAAAGAAGAAATTATTGAGAAGGCAAAAAGATTAGATAATATTAATAAATATATGGAAAATTTGAAAACTAAAAAGGTAATTTTTATTGAGAAAAAACTTATTAATTTTGTCGTAGGCTAAAATGAAAATTCTAAAAATTTTAATAATTGTTGTATTAACTTCCTGCGGCTTTTCGCCAATAAACAATTTGGATATGAAGATTAAAAATGTTTCGATTTCTTTTTCCGATAATCCTTTAAATAACTTCTTTTATGGTGAAATTAGAAAAAACAGAAATCTTTTACAATTTAATTTTACTACTCTGAAAGAAGCTGATTTAAAAATAGAAATAATTAATCACAGGATTGGAAAATTTCTTGGTGCCTCTGATCAAAATTTTTTTTCTGCTACGGGTAATCTAGATTATGAGTTAGAAATCAAAATTACCGAATTAGAATCTAATACATCTGAAATATTTAAACTTTTTACGTCTGAAAATTATGCTTATGACACAAACAGCATTCTTTCTAATGAGAAAAAAATTAATGAAATAAAAGAGACTTTTTTTATGGAAGCAATTTCTCAATTATCTATTTTTTTAATTTCTAAAAACTTGTAAGTATGGCAAAAATTAAAGTTATTCATGGAGATCATTTTCTTGTGGAATTAGAAAGAGATAAATTGATCTTAAATCTCAGACAAAAGGAAAAATTTGAAAGGGAAATTTATTTTACTAAAGGCTCTTCTTTTAATTGGTCAGAATTATTGATGGAGAAAGAAGACAGCCTATTCCCATCTTCAAAAATAATAGATCTCAGAATAGAAAATTCACCCTTTAAAGCAGATTCTGAATTTCTAATTGATCTTTGCAAGAGTATTCCTGATGAAAAATATCTTATCATTTCAATTACGGGCATTGAGAGATTAAAAACAAGAGCATGGTTTAAATCTATTCTGAATCATGGTGATGAGGCTGATTTACAAAAAGTATGGCCAAATAAAAGAAAAGACTGGATAAGAAATACAGCTAGAGATTTATCAGTAAATTTAAGCTCTAACTCTTTAGAAATAATTCATGAGAAAACTCAGGGCAACCTTCTTGCTGCCTATCAGGAATTAAAAATGATGAAAGTTCTTAATAGTGATACTGAAGAATCATTTGTTGAAGATAGCTCCGAGTTTGATATTTTTAATCTATCTAACTCTCTTCTTTTAGGAAATATCAATCAATCTTTAGAAATTCTAAAAAATTTAAAACTTCAGAAAGGTTCAGAAGCTCTAATTATATGGGGAATATTTAGGGAATTGGAAAGACTATCTTTTTTAAAGGAAGATTTTCAAACTAAGCTAAATGGACCATTTGACTACATAGAAAACTTGCGTAAAAAAAGTAAAATAATTCCTGTTTCAGTCATACACAATTTAAAAAGAAGAACTGCAAATCTAGATTCTAATTTTAAAAAAGGTGAAGGAAATTTTTGGTCAGATTTAGAGAGAGTTGTTATTGACTTTTGTCAGACTGAATTTCAGTCATAAATAGTTTAAAAATATCTTTAAAAATAAATTTTTCTTGTTTATTGAGAATAATTTGATTGTCTATTTTAAAAACAGGTACCACTCCTTTTGTAGTATTTGAAATCCAAACCTCATCTGAATCAAAGAGCTCGTCAATAGAAATATCTACTTCTGTAATTCCATATTCTGATTTTTGAATAATCTCTATCAAGGTCTTTCTTGTAACACCAGGAAGTATATTTGCTTCTAAAGACGGTGTTTTTATTATCTTGTCTTTTACACAGAAAATATTACTAACCGAACCTTCGGTTATTAAACCTTTCTCATGGAGAATAACCTCTGATACATTTTTTTCCTTAGCTTCCATTTTATAAATAACGCTAGCTAGAAGTGATGTTGCTTTTATACTGCTTTTTCTCCACCTAAAATCGTCTTGCATTATTACCTCTACCGGCTCTATATCTATTTTCGGAATAACCTTCATGGGAAATGATGAAACGAAGATAGTTGGAGTTGAATTATCTTGCGGGGTATGATCTCTTATTGCCTCAGGACCTCTTGAAATCTGTAGATAGATAACCTGATTCACAGAATTATTTTTATTGATTACTTGATTAATAATATCTGAAAGATTTGAATTAGATAATTCTAAATCTATTTTTATAGATTCTAAATTTTTTAAAAGTCTTTCTATATGAAGCTTTAGTTTAAAAGGCTTTTTATCATAACAAGCAATAACTTCGTAAATAGCATCTCCAAATATAAAACCTCTATCTAAAGGAGAAATTCTTGCTTCTTCTATATTTAGATAATCACCATTAAGATAGCAAATAGACATTAGTTAATTTCATCTTGCATAAAAAAACTATATACATAAAAAGCTAAAGCTTCAAAAGATGACATTATGAAACCTTTTGAACTTATATTTGATACAGCAACTAAATCATATGACGAATGAATTTTTCCTTCTATAACAACATCTAAAGAATCCACAATTTGATCTTTCATAACTGGTGCTTTTATTCCTAAATTTTTTGAAGCTACAATTTCTAGATTCTTAAACTGAGGTTTTGTAAGAGTTAAATATATATCTAAACTTGGTCCTAATATAAGTTTTTCTTCAGTGCCCGCCCAAACATCTACTGAAGTAACCTCTTGATATTGATCTAATATTTTTTTTGTTTTAAAAAATCTAAAACCATAATCGAGTAATCTTCTACTATCCTGGAGTCTTGTTTTTTCAGAATTACTATTTAAGATTACCGCTATTAATCTCATATCCCCTCTTTTAGCAGATGCTACTAAACAGTAACCTGAAGCTTTTGTATGTCCGGTTTTAATCCCGTCTATAGAGTCATCTTGCCATAGAAGACTATTCCTATTTAATTGTCTAATATTGTTAAAGGTAAACTCTTTTTCTTTAAACAAGTCATAACTATTAGGAAAATCTTCTATAAGCCTAATACTAAGTTTTGCTATATCGTTTGCTGTCGAGTAATGGTTAACATCTGGTAATCCAGTAGGATTAACAAAATTAGTATCTAAAAGATCTAATTGCTCTGCATAATTATTCATGAGATCAGCAAAAGCTGATTGAGATCCGGCAATTTTTTCTGCTAATGCACAACTAGCATCATTTCCTGATTGAATAATAATACCTTTAAGTAAATCGGAAACTGAAACTTTAGTGCCTTCTCTAATAAACATCTTAGAACCTTCCATTTTCCAACAAGCTACACTTATGTCAACTAACGTATCGAGAGAAATAAAGCCTTTAGAAATTTGATCTGCAACAACATATGTAGTCATAATTTTTGTAATGCTAGCTAACCCAGTGGATTGATCGGCTTTACTTGACGAGATAACAGTTAAGGTTTTAGCATCAAGTAATAGGTAACTAGAGGCAGATACTTCTGGAGGATTTGGAATTAATGCTTGTGAAAAAATATTCGAGCTTATTAAAATAAAAGTTATAAAGATTCTTTTCATAATTAATTACCTATATTGATGAATTCTCTACTCAACAAAAAAACACTCATTGCATATTTAGAACTTGGATTATATCTCGTAATTGCATAAAGGTTTTTGTCTCCAAGCCAATACTCTTCCTTTGCATCATCTTTAGGAAAAAGAGATATTTGAATATATTTTTTAGAAGAATCTAATTCTAAATTAACTTTTAGATCTAACTCTTTATAGGGCTTAAGTTTAAAGGATGATTTTATATTCTTTTTATATCTTTTTGGGGATGCTTCTATTGCAATAAAACCATCCTTGTCCCAGCCTTTTTTATTACCTAAATTTGAACTTAAAAAATTAGCAACGCTTCCAATTGCATCTGCTGGATTAGATAAAATATCTTTTTTTCCGTCACCGTCAAAATCAATTGCTAATTTTCTATAGTTGTCTGGCATAAATTGAACGAATCCCATTGCTCCAGCATATGAACCTTTAATTTCTAAGGGATCAAAACCTTCTTCTCTAGTGAGCAAAAAATATTCTTCTAATTGAATTTTAAAAAACTCTCTTCTTCTTGGATAATCGAATGCGGCAGTAGTTAACGCATCAATTACTCTTATTCTGCCTTTGTATCCACCATAATTTGTTTCTAAACCAATGATAGACGCTATGACTTGTCTAGGAACTCCATAAATTTCTTCAGCTTTATCAAACCATTGTTCATATGTATTTAAAAATCTGATTCCACTCTGAACTCTAGTTAGAGATACTCGTTTCTTATAATCGTCCCAAGAAGTAACCTTTTCAGAAGGATTGTTCATTAAATCAATTATTTTTTGCTGTTTTTCAGTTTTTGAGAAGATGTCTAATAAGTAACTTTTTTCAAAATCATGTTTTTCTGATAAATAATCAACAAAATCTTGAACTTCATTTCTATCAAGATAACTTGCATTTATAAGACTGGTAAAAACTAGTACAGCAATAAAAAAAATAAATCGAAAATATTTCATTTAGGCTTCTTTCCTTAGAGATAAAATAATTCCTATTGTAAACATATTTACTATTAAAGCTGTTCCGCCTTGGCTAATAAATGGAAGAGGCATACCAACAACCGGTAATAATCCAATAACCATTGATATATTAATAGAAATGTAAGCTAATAAAATTATTGATAAAGTGCCTGATACTATTTTTGCAAACCTATTTGAACTCAAAAAAGACACAAGCAAAAGTCTATATATCAGAATTCCATAGACAAGAAATAATAAAATTACTCCAAATAACCCAAACTCTTCAGCTATAACTGAAAAAATAAAGTCTGAATGACTTTCTGGGATAAAATCTAGTTGGCTTTGAGTTCCTTGAAGATATCCTTTCCCAAAGAAGCCTCCAGATCCAACAGCTATTTTAGATTGAACTATATTCCAACCTGCTCCATAAATATCTGCCTCAGGATTAAATAAAGTTAGTATTCTTTGCTTTTGATAATCAAAAAGATTAATCCAAATAATAGGAAGAGATAGAATCGTCAACAGACTGCCGGCAGAAATATAAATCCAAGGAAAACCAGAAATTACTACTGGTAGCAACCCTGATAAAAGAACGATTAATGAGGTTCCTAAGTCAGGCTGAATTGATACTAGATAGAAAGACAAAAAAGTTAAGGTGATAACAAACCACCAATCTTTCGCTTTAGTAATAGGATTTCTTGTTAAAAATGATGCTGCAGAAATTGGCAATATAAATCTCATCAATTCAGAAGGCTGAAAAGTAAAGAAACCTAAATCAATCCACCTTTTTGTTGCAGCTTCAGAAGGAATTATTAATACTAAAATGAGTAAAATAAGACCTATCCAAAAACTTTGTAGATAAAAGATTTCCATCTTTCTAAAATTTGAAACGGCAAAAAAAAGCAATCCTATTAAGCCGATAACTAAATAAATACCTTGCCTGATAGTCATCTCGACAGAATGACTGGCACTATATATCATTGCCAATCCAAATAGGCTTAAAATTAGCACACTTATAATTATCCAGTTATCGAAAGAAAATTGTCTTTCGTTAGAAGACATCCTCATATTTACGGAAAAACTTAGTGGACTATTTTTCATTGATTTTCTGTGTAAAAGTCTATTGCTGATCTCACTATAGGTGCAGCTACTGCGCTGCCTGACTCTCCATTTTCTATTATGGCTACCACTGCTAAGGCTGGTTCTTCAACAGGGCCATATCCTACAAAGAGAGCATGATCCCTTAAAGCTTCATTTTCTCTAACCAATTCATATTCTTCTTCATTTATACTTTTAACCTGAGCTGTTCCTGTTTTACCTGCTATTCTAATTTTTTTATTTAAAATATTTTGAGCAGTTCCATTAGAAGCCTCTACGACGCCTAATAAAGCACTTTCGATTCTTTCCCAATTTTTTTCATTTTCTATAGTGACAAAATCTTTCGAAATTTTTAAAGTTTGATTTTTGCCTATAGATTCTATAATTCTAGGTTGAACTAATTCTCCTTTATTTGCTAATACCGAATATGCAACTGCTATCTGAATTGGCGTAGCGGTTATATAACCTTGTCCGATTCCCATATTAATAGTGTCTCCTTTAAACCAAAAATCTCCAATATAACCTAGCTTCCATTTTCTAGAAGGGAGAATACCTTTGCTTTCATTTTGCGTAAGGCCGCTAGGAGAGCCAAATCCAAATTTTTCTAAAAAAGGGGATAAATTTCCTATAGTTAAATCATATGCAAGTGAATAAAAATAAACATCTGATGATTCTATAATCGCTTTTTTCATATTAACCACTCCATGCCCTCCATCTTTCCAGCCCTTATAAGGACGATCATCTCCTTCTACATAATACTCTCCTGAATCGATAATTTCGGTATCCCAAGAAATAGACTTTGCCTCTAAGGCTGCCAAACCTACAAATGGTTTAAGAGTCGATGCTGGAGGATATTGGCCTGAAATTGCTCTGTTGAAAAGCGGACTATTTTTATCAGAAAAGATCTTATTTACGTTGTCTATATTATTAATTGTATTCAGAATATTTGGATCATAAGATGGGGAACTAATTAATGCCCTTATCAATCCGGTTTTTGGCTCTATTGCAACTAATGCGCCCTTTCTTCCTTTAAATTCTTCAAAGAGTTTTTTTTGAAGATTAATATCGATGGAAAGTTTTAAATCTTTACCATTTTCAGGAGGACTAATTGATATAGTTTTAATTAAATTTCCTTTTGAATCTTTTTCTTGAATTCTGTAACCTAATTTTCCTCTTAAAATTGGATCAAAATCTCTTTCTATCGATGTTTTACCTACCTGTTGGTTTGAAAATGATTTCAGTTTGGGATTTTTAGAAATATCATTTTTAGAAATATTTCCTACATAGCCAATTACTGAGGCTGATATTTCTTTGTGTATAACGTTTCTTGAAAAAGAAGTCTCTATTTCAAGTCCTGGCAAATTAGATAAGTTAACGCTTAATTTAGCAATTTGTTTTTCTGAAAGGTTTTTAATTAATGTAAATGGTTCTAGAGGATTTTTTTTTGATGATCTCAGATAAAAATTGCTCTCTAGTTGTTCAAAGTCAATATTTAATAATTTTGAAATATTTGACAAAATTAAATCTATTTCCTCCACATATTGCAAAGTAACCTTTAAATCTTGCTGAACGATATTCTCAGCCAATAAGATATTATTTTTATCATAAATAAACCCTCTTTTAGGATAAATTTTTGATTGATAGATTCTATTGGAATCTGCCTTAGTTCTAAAATTCTCTCCTTTTATGAGCGTTAAATTTAATACTTGTATAAAGGCAAGTATTAGAAGAAATATGAAGGGTGATAAGAAAAATAATACTCTAGAGGCTTCATTTATGTTTCTAGGTTTTTTTTGTGAAAAGGAACTCATAGTAAAGAGGGATCCCAAAGACTTTCTAGATCATATAGTTCTCTTGCTGAAGCAGACATTACATTGATTACTATTTCTCCTAAATCTATAAGAATCCATTCTTTGGAGCCTTTGCCCTCATATCCATAAACTGGTATTTTATTTTTCTTTAATTCTTCGTATAGTTTTTTTGAAATAGCAGATATGTGAGGCGAAGAAGTACCAGTTGTAATGACTAGGTGATCTGTAAAAGAATTTATCTTGCTTAAATCCAGTATCTTTGTGTCAATAGCTTTTAGATCATCAAGATTTTTTACGATTAAATTTTTAGATAGTTTTGTCATTTATTTTATGTATAAAAGGTTTTTTTTAATAAAATTAACCACTTCTTTATCTATTTTAGCCTCATTTAAACTATCTACTTCTAAATCATCTCTTATTTCCGAAGATGAAATATTTAAAAGAGAAATATCAGTAAAAACTATTTTTCCAGATTGAGAGAGAACATCATCAATATCCGAGGTAATGTTGTCTTTAAAATCACTCAAGAGTTCTCTAGAAATTTCATAATTAGGTCTTTGCAAGATAATAATTGAACACGTCTCTAAAATATCTAACCAATTTTTCCATTTTTTAAAATCTAGAAAAGCGTCTATGCCCATGATGAATGAAAAATGATTTTTATCTGGATATTCAGCTTTTATATTTCTTATAGTTTCATATGTATAAGAAGTCCCGCCTTTTATTATTTCTCTATCATCTATATATATATTTGATTGATCTTTGAAAGCAATTTCTAACATTTTTAGTCTTTCGTTTGGCGAGGCTATTGAAGATCCTTTTAGGGCCTGAATATTACATGGAACAATATGGATTTTTTCAAACTCTAGTTCATTTTTAAGATTAGCAATACTTTCGGTATGACCGATATGAACAGGATCAAAAGCTCCTCCAAAAATTCCTATTATTTTAGACATGGATGATTAGCTTCTTAACTGTCCAGTTCCTTCAATAACAAATTTTTGACTCGTCAAGCCTTCGAGTCCTACTGGTCCTCGAGCATGTAATTTATCTGTAGAAATACCTACCTCTGCTCCCAATCCATACTCAAAGCCATCTGCAAAACAAGTAGGTACATTATGCATTACTGAACTTGAATCAACTTCTAATAGAAATTTAATTTTTGAATTTTCGTTTTCAGTAATTATGCAATCAGTGTGTCCAGATCCGAAATGATTAATATGCGAAATTGCTTCATCTATATCTTCAACGATTTTTATTGAAAGAATAGGCTCTAAATACTCGGTTTCCCAATCAATATCTAAGGCAGGCTTTACCTCGATAATTTCTTTTGTAAGGTGACAGCCTCTTAGCTCAACATTATGCTCATCAAATCTATTTTTTAAGAGAGGTAATATATTTCTAGCCATACTTTTAGACACCAAAAGAGTTTCCATAGCTCCACAAATTCCATATCGATAAACTTTTGCATTAACTGCCACTTCTAAGGCTATCTCCATATCTGCTTGATCATCTATAAAAACATGGCAAAGTCCTTCGTAATGCTTTAGAACAGGTACTCGAGAATCTTTAGAAATGACTTTGATTAAACTTTTCCCACCTCTGGGGATTATTAAATCTACCTTTCCTTCCATTTTTATTAGTTCAGACACCAAACTTCTATCCTGATTTTTTAAAAGCTGTATTGAATTTTCTGGTAATCCAGCAGCCATAAGTCCTTCTTTCATACACAACTCTATCTCTTTATTGGTATTCCTAGCTTCTGATCCCCCTCTCAAAATACATGCATTACCAGATTTCAAACAAAGTGCAGATGCATCAGCTGTAACGTTTGGTCTAGATTCATAAATTATTCCAATGACGCCTAAGGGTACTCGCATTTTGCTAACTAAAAAACCTGAGGGTGAGGATTTTTTTTCCGTTAATTGACCTACAGGATCATCTAACTTAATCACTTTCTTGAGTCCGGAGATCATTGAATCAATTCTCTGATCATTAAGTTTTAATCTATCTACAAAGCTATCTTGAAGATCAGATGAAAGTGCTAAATTCATATCTTCTAAATTTGCAGCTTTTAAACTATCTCTTTGACCATCAAGACTTTCTGCAGCAAATGTCAGAGCATTATCTTTTAAGTCTGCTGGAGCACTTCTTAAAAGATTTTTTGATTCTTGAGCTCTATCAAGAATTTCTTTAAGTTCAGAAATATTATTTTTATCTGTCATGTAGGGTATTATTGCAATAATTATAGGCCTAAGAAACCAATTTTAATGTTTGAATTTAGTTCGATTCTAGAATTCCTTGAAAATAATCCAGGTTGGATAACTTGGACAATGTTTATTTTAGTTTTTGTGGAATCATTAGTGATAGTAGGTTTGTTTACTCCTGCAACTTTAATAGTCCCTGGAGTCGCAGCCATAGCTGCATCAGTCAACATAAATCCATTAGAAATTCTTGCCTATGCAACACTAGGCATGATTATTGGAGATTCTGTGAGCTTTATTATTGGTAAATCTATCGGTCATAAAGTTGATGAATGGGTACCTGTAAATTATCATCAATATCTTTCACAGGCTAAAATTTTCATGAAAAAATACGGAATATTGAGTGTCGCTTTAGGAAGGTTTATTGGCCCTTTAAGATGTATTGTTCCTCTAACTGCTGGTTCTTTGGGAATGAAATCTAGAGTTTTTTTTCCTGTAGAAATATTAGCTACGCCTTTTTGGACTAGTGCTTATGTTTTGACTGGATATTTTCTGGGAGTAGCTTTAGTAGAATACTTCACATACGCGATTCTTGGAACTGTTTTAATTGTATCGATGTATGCCGTTTATAAAGACCCAATGAAACTAAGAAAGTAAAAAAACTAGCCTCCAACTCCTCTTTCTTGATCTTTCCAAAAAGGATCTCTTAACTCTCTTCTCAGAACCTTTCCAGATGGATTTCTTGGAAGCTCTTTAATAAAATTTATCGATTTAGGGCATTTATATGAAGCAATTTTTTCTTTTGTATAAGAAATTATTTCTTCTTCAGTTAGAGCATTATCAGCATCTAAAACTACAAAGCCTTTAGTTGATTCACCCCATTTTTCATCAGGTATTCCAATGACTGCCGCATCTAGAATATGGGGATTGCTCATAAGGGCATTTTCGACTTCTGCCGGATAAATATTTTCTCCTCCAGAAACAATCATGTCTTTGACTCTGTCGTGGATATATAAATATCCCTCTTCGTCATAATAACCAACATCGCCTGAATAAAACCATTCGTTTTTAATTGACTCTAAGGTAGCTTTTTCATTATTCCAGTAACCTTTCATATTTAAATTTGACTTGGTAATGATTTCTCCCACTTTACCTTGAGAAACGTCCTCTCCCTCTTCACCTACTATTTTTATTTCAACTCCTGGGAGAGGTTTTCCACAAGATCTAAGTTTTCCTTTATCCACGGGATGATCTTCAGCAGATAGTATTGTTATTGCACCTGTAGTTTCGGTAAGCCCATAAACTTGGTAAAAACCACAGTCCATTAGCTCAATTGCCTTGGTAACAGTATCTTCTGCAATCGGAGACGCACCATACATAACCATTTTTAAAGAACTAAAGTCAGTTTTAGATGCATTAGGATGCTGAAGAAGAAACAAAATTACAGCGGGTACCCATAGAACAAGCTCAACCTTTTCTTTTTCAACCAAATCAAGTATTAATCCTGGTTCAACTTCAGGAATTATTATATTTTTACAACCTTGCAGTAAACCCCAAATACCCCAATTTGTTCCAGCTATATGATATACCGGCATGCAAACCATAGAGTTACTTCCTGAGCTAAATGGAATGAGCTCTATAGTTGATTCCGTTGCACTACGAAAATTTTTATTTGTGAGCTGAACTCCCTTTGGATTACCTGTAGTTCCTGATGTGTAGAGCTGTATAACATCGTCATCTTTTGTTGATTCTGCTAATGGATCTTTATTTTCTTGACTATCTCTCCAAGTTTCATAAGAAATCCAATCAGAATGATCCTTATCCAAACAAACAATATTCTTTAAAGAAGAGAGCCTATCTTTGATTGTTTCTATTATTTCAAAAAATTCAGGTCCAACAAATACTACTTCGCTTTTTGAATCCTCTAAAACATAAGCAACTTCATTAGCTGTCAGTCTCCAATTTACTCCTACTACTACAGACCTAGTCTTTAAGGCTCCATAAAAAATTTCAAAAAAATAATCTGTATTTTTTGCTAAATAAGCGACCCTTGTATCTTCTTTTATCCCAAACTTTAATAGTCCTTGAGCTACTAAATTAGAATTATTATCAAATTCAGAATATGTTTGCTCTCGATCTAGAAATTTTATTGCTATATCTTCAGCTGAGTTTTTACAACGCCATCTCAAACTATTTGCAAGTGAGTTTTGTAGTTGAATATCCATCTTTACCCCTTAAATTAAGTGTTACCTGAAGACCCGAAACCCCTATCTCCTCTTTCTGATTGAGAGAACTCAGAAACAATTTTAAAATTAGGTGAAGCTATTTCTAAAAACATCATTTGAGCTATTCTATCTCCTGGTTCTATTTTAAAAGATTCTAAAGATCTATTCCATAATGAAACCATAATTTCTCCCTGATAATCCGAATCGATGAGGCCGATTAAATTACCCAACACTATTCCATGTTTATGTCCTAAGCCTGATCTGGGCATTATCAACGCAGCAAAACTGGGGTTCTTTATGTGAATTGAAAATCCTGTTGTAAAAAGGTGTGATTCATTAGGCTTAAGAATTATTGAGCTTTTTATATTAGTTCTTAAATCTATTGCCGCAGAGCCTTCTGTTTGGAATTTTGGTAAAGAAATATCCTTACCCAGGCTTTCATCTAAAATCTTAAATTGGACACTCAAAGAATTATCTTTTTTTATTTCATTATTTGAAGACTTAAAAAAACTTGCTAGAAGACTAGGTATTAAGAATCCAGCAATTCGGGATAAAAGCCACCTAATCATTTATAAGTTTTTTGCGATGAAGTTGATTATATTTCTAGAAAGTTTCTTTTTTGAAACTTTATCAATTTTTTTTTCAGTTTTTTTTGTAATTAAATAGACTTCATTTTCATCCGAATCAAATCCAATTGTTTTATCTGAAACATCATTAGCAATGATTAAATCTAATTCTTTTTCTAATAATTTTTTCTTCGCATTTTCTACAATATCCTGAGTTTCAGCTGCAAAACCAATAACCTTAATTTCTTTTTTGTTTTTCGCTATAGATTTTAAAATATCTTTATTTTCAATTAGATCAATGTGCAAGATGGATTCCTTTTCTTTTTTCTTGATTTTTTGATTTTGATATTCTTCTGGCTTGTAATCGGCAACAGCTGCAGTAGCTATAAATATATCGAATTGGTCTATTATTTCATTTACCTTTTTCATCATTTCATCAGCTGATTCGACATCATATCTAGTAACTTTTTCAGGAGTTTTTAATTCGACGGGTCCACTAATTATAGTAACTATCCCTCCTTCATCTCTAGCAGCTTCCGCTAAAGAATAACCCATTTTTCCTGAACTTCTATTTGAGATATATCTAACTGGATCTATCTTTTCTCTAGTAGGCCCAGCAGTGATCAAAACTTTTTTTCCTGCTACGAGCCCGGTAGAAAATTTTTTTGAAACTATTTTTACTATTTCTTTTGGTTCTGACATTCTTCCGAACCCTTCATCTCCACAGGCTTGCTCTCCAGCGTCAGGCCCAATTGAAATAAACTTATTTTCTTTTAACTTATTAAAATTGATCTGAGTTCTAGAATCAGCCCACATTGCTTGATTCATTGCAGGAGCAATATAAATAGGACAACTAGCAGCTAAACAAACTGTAGTCATAAGATCATCTCCTCTTCCTTCGGCTAACTTAGCAATAGAATTTGCGGAGCATGGAGCAATTAAAATTGCATCGCTCCATCGAGCCAATTCAATATGTCCCATTGCAGCCTCAGCTTCGGTGCTTAATAAATCTGTGTGAACTAAATTTCCTGAAAGAGCTTGCATCGTAAGAGGTGTAATAAACTCTTGAGCTGCTTGTGTCATCAAGACTTTTATTTCAGCATTAGAGGTTTTAAAAAGTCTTATTATTTCGGCAGCTTTATAGGCTGCGATACCTCCAGTAACGCATAATAAAATATGTTTATTTGCTAATTGTTTCATTTTAATAATAATTATATCCTAGATAGGTTTCCATGCAGTTTAGATTCTGGTATAAAACACGTCCCTGAGGGTTTTTTATGAGTAAACAATGTCAAGTAACCGGTAAAATTCCAATGTCTGGAAACAATGTTTCCAAGGCTGTAAATAAGACGCGTAGAAGATTTATGCCTAATCTTCACAAACATAAATTTTGGATTGAATCAGAAAATCGCTACATAACTTTAAATATTTCTACAAAAGGTTTGAGAATAATAGACAAAAAAGGAATTGATGAAGTCTTGCAAGAAATTAGAGCTAGAGGAGAAAAGATATGAGAGAAAAAATAAAATTAGTTTCTTCAGCTGGTACTGGTCACTTTTATACTACTGACAAAAATAAAAGTAGCACCCCAGATAAAATTGAAATAAAGAAATTTGATCCGAAAGCTCGTAAACACGTAATTTATAAAGAAGAAAAAATAAAATAGTGTCTGGCATTTATCTTGCCTCTCAATCTCCCAGAAGAAAAGAAATCCTAGAATCTATAGAGGTTGATTTTGAAGTTCTTCAAATATCTTACGATGAAGACTCTCCAAAAATTAGTGAATCTCCTATAGAATTTGTGGAAAGAAATACTAAAGAAAAAGCCTTAGCTGCATCTGCCCTGCTTCAATCAACTAAAAAAATAATTAAACCCGTTCTAACTGCAGATACGATAGTTCATTTAGATGGGAAGGTTTATGGAAAACCTATAAGCGAAGAACAAGGCATTTCTATGCTTATGGATTTATCTGGACAATATCATTCAGTAATAACTTCTATAGTAGTAGCTCAAATAAAAGATAAAAAATCTGAAGATGTAGATTTAATTCTAAATTCCGTTGAAACGCATGTGCTAATGAGATCTCTTTCTGCTAATGATTGTAAAAAGTACTGGAATACTGGTGAACCTCTTGATAAAGCAGGTGGATATGCAATTCAAGGTTTAGGCTCTACATTTATTGAAAAAATTGATGGCAGCTTTTCAAATGTTGTGGGCTTGCCTATTCTGGAGACCAGTCAATTGCTTAATCAAATAAAAGTTGACTACTGGTTAACAAAAACATCCTAAACCAGCTCGCTTAATATAAAATTGCCAAATAATGGCTTTGAAATTAATTGTTTCGTTCTTGTTAGGATCTTTATTGGTTTTAGCCTTCGAACCTTTTAATTTTTGGTTGGTTGCCTGCATTATTCCAATATCAACCTACTTTTTAATTAAGAAAATTAACGCAAAAGATAGCTTCTTTATTGGATGGGTCTTTGGATTAGGATTGTGGATTTTTGGTATTTTCTGGATTCAAAATAGCATCCATAATTATGGCGGCGCAGATGAAATTACATCGATATTAATCACTTTACTTTTAGCAATATTTTTATCTTTATTCTTTGCTTTTACTTTTTTTTTATTTTCGCTCTTAAAAAAAAATAATTCATTTGATTTGATATTTTTATTTCCTTCTCTATGGGTATTAGGTGAATGGCTAAGAGAATTTTTCTTTTCGGGATTTCCATGGCTTTATTTAGGTTATACAACTTTAGATAACTTCTTTTTTTCAGGATTTATACCTTTAATTGGTATTTTTGGAGTTAGTTTTTTTATGTTGTTTATTCCCGCAAATATAATTTTATTAATAACGAGCATTAAAAATAATTATTTTAATAATTTGGTTATTTTTTCTTTGCTTTCAGTGATTTTATTTTTTGGGTCATCTTTCTTTTTGTATAAAAAAGATTGGACTGAAGAATATAGAGAAGTAGATGTCGTAGTTGTTCAGCCCAATATAAGCATTCAGGAAAAATGGAGTACACAAGGTGAAAAAGAATCTCTTAAATTATTTGAATCTATTATTTTGAAGGAATCCAATCAAGTTATAAAAGAAGAAGGCAAAGTAAAATTTATTTTTTTTCCAGAAGCTTTTTTACCTGGAATTTTTTCTGATTATGAAAAAACTCTTAATCCTTTGTTAGCTTTAACAGAAAAAGTTAATTTGGGAGTTATTGTTGGAACGCTTACTAATAAAGAAGGAAAATCAAAGGAAATTAATAACTCTTTAATGTCTTTTGGGGTGTTAGAAGGACAATTCGACAAACAAAGATTAGTTCCCTTTGGAGAGTATGTTCCGTTTCCATTCTTTAATTATTTTTTTGATTTTTTTGATTTTAATAGACCTAGTATTCAAGCATCCCAAAATAACAGCCTAATTAAATCCTCTGAAATTAATATTTCATCAGCTATTTGCTATGAAATTGCTTACCAAGATACTTTTTTAAAGCACGCAAAGAAAAGTAATCTTTTATTTAATGCCAGTAATGATAATTGGTTTGGCGATTCTATTGGTCCACATCAACATCTTCAAATAGCAAGATTCAGAGCATCTGAACAAGGCAAACCTCTAATTAGAAGCACCAGTACTGGTATTAGCGCTATTATAAATAGATATGGAGAAGTAATAGAAAGTACTACTATTGATGTTGAAGCCCTAAGAACTCGCAATCATAAGATCATAAATAAAATTATTATTTCTAGAAAGGGACAATCTCCCTTTTCAGTTATTGGAAAAACTCCTATATTATTATTGATGTCTTTTATAATCATTTCTTTTCTGAGTTACAAATTATTTTTTAAAAATGAAAAAAATTAAATCAATCCTAATAGGTATTTTTCTTACAAGTTGTAGCATTAATCCTAATATCGTAAATTACAGCATGATCGATGAAGATAGCTTTAATGATATAAATAAATATAGAACTCACATCTTGATAGATTTAGATGCCCAAAAACTTTATCTTAAAAAATTATTTTCAGAGAAGTCTTATGAAATCTCATCTTCTTCGTTTGGAATAGGAAGCGAGAAAAATAGTTTTAAAACGCCACTAGGAGCGCATGTAATATCTGAAAAGATTGGAAATAAACTACCGAAAGGAGCAGTTTTAAAGGGCCGCATTTGGACTAAAGAAATTGCTAAAATAATTTCAAAACCCATTGATATTGAAGAAGATGTAATTACATCAAGAATTCTTTGGTTAGACGGGCTTGAGATAGGAAGAAATAAAGGTGGAAATGTAGATTCTAAATCTAGATATATATATATTCATGGTACCGCTGAAGAAGGTTTAATTGGAAAGCCTGCTTCTTTAGGTTGCATCAGAATGCTTAATGAAGATGTAATAGAGCTTTTTAAAAATGTAAAAGTTGGCACTCAAGTATTGATTTATGGTAAAAAGGTGCCATATAAATCTTATGAAACCTTTTAAAGTTATCCTACTTAGTTTTTTTGTCACATTATTTTCAAGTACAAGCTTAGGATTTTCTATCTCCAAAAATAATATGGACTGTCCTGATTATTTGAATCATGACGTTAGAATTCTTGACTCCAAAGAGACTGAAAATTTATGTAAGTACAAAGATAAGGTTATATTAGCTGTGAACGTAGCAAGTAGATGTGGTTTTACCTATCAGTATGAAAGCCTCCAAAACTTATTTAAAAACTATCAAGAAAAAGGCTTAGTAGTTTTAGGCTTTCCGTCTAGAGATTTTATGTACCAGGAATATAACGATGAAAGCGATGTAAAAGAATTTTGTAGTACAAATTATGGCGTATCTTTCCCTCTTTATGCGACTTCCAAAGTTAAAGGTAAAAATGCAAATCCTTTTTATAAAGACTTATCTGAAAAATCTGGTTTAGAGCCTTCATGGAATTTTACAAAATATCTAATTTCTAAAGATGGAAAAGTTACGGATGTTTTTTCTAGTAAAGTTGAACCTAATAGTGCAGAGGTTATTGGAAAATTAGAAGCTTTGCTCTAAAGATCTGGCAGCCTTCGAATCAGCCGAGATGACTATATCCGCTTTTCTGAAAGCGAAGATTCCGTTATCGACAACCCCAGGGATTCTATTCAATCTTTTTTCGGTTTCGTAAGGAACATCCAAATCTAAATTCAGCACATCAATGATATGATTTCCATTATCAGTTTTAAATCCTATTCTATAAGTTGGTTTTCCTCCCATAGAAACAATCTGTCTAGCCACATAACTTCTAGCCATAGGTATGACTTCTATAGCTAGGGGAAAATTACCTAATTTTTTTACTATTTTTGAATCATCAACTATACAGATAAATTTTCTGGAAGCTGCCGCCACAATTTTTTCTCTCGTATGAGCTCCGCCACCACCCTTAATAAGTTCAAACTTACCATTTACCTCATCAGCACCATCCACATATAAGTCTGGACCGCCTACATCATTTAATTCAGAAATTTCATAACCTGCGGCTTTTAGTAAATTTGAACTACTCTCTGAACTAGACACAAAAGCTTTAATCTCAGGTTTTTGTTTGCATAAGATTTCAATAAAACAGTTCGCTGTAGACCCTGTGCCTATGCCTAAAATAAAATCTTTGTGAAATTCATTTTTTACTAAATCATATGCATGTAAAGCAACTAATTCTTTTGGATTCATAGATTCTTTAAATTAAAATAGTGGTGCTAAGTATTTCTAAAAGTATAATGCTTTGCCTTAATAATCACTATGTATAAATTCAGCAAAACATATATAAAAAAAATAATCGAATCAAAAGTATATGATGTCGCTATTAAATCTCCTTTGCCTAGAGCAGATAATATTTCTTCAAAACTAAATAATAATGTTTTCTTAAAAAGAGAAGACCTTCAGCCTACTCACTCTTTCAAAATTAGAGGCGCTTATAACAAAATTGAAAACCTTGTTAGAACAAAAAAAGTAAATCATGTAGTGACCGCATCAGCCGGAAATCATGCACAAGGTGTGGCTTATTCTGCAAAAAGTTTAAAGATTCAAGCTACAATTTTTATGCCTAAAACCACACCATCGATAAAAGTAGATTCAGTTAGAAAACTCAAAGCAAAAGTCATATTAACTGGTGATAATTTTGATGCTGCTTTGATAGAAGCTCAAAAATTTTGTAAGAAGAAAGAATTACCTTTTATTCATCCTTTTGATGACCCTTTGGTGATTGCTGGTCAAGGTACAGTCGGGAAAGAAATTATCGATCAATTTTCAGATTCTTTGCATGCTGTTTTTGTAGCTGTAGGCGGAGGCGGATTGATCGCTGGGATAGGAGCTTACATCAAATCAATTGATCCCAAAATTAAAATAATTGCTGTAGAGGCTGCCGATGCAGCAGGTCTGAATAGTGCCTTAAAAGCAAATAAAAGAATAAAACTTAAAGAAGTAGGACTGTTTGCAGATGGAGCTGCTGCTAAACAAATTGGAGTGCATAACTACAAACTTATTAAAGAGTGGATAGACGGATCAATAACAGTAAGTACCGATGAAATTTGTGCTGCCGTAAAAGATACTTTTATAGATACAAGATCAGTACCAGAACCTACAGGAGCCCTAGCCTTAGCTGGTCTTGAGAAATACGTCAGACAAAAAGGATTAAAAAATAAAAACCTTATCGCAACTTATTGCGGTTCTAATCTTAATTTTGAATCTTTAGCTCATATTGTTGAAAGATCAAAAATGGGGGAAAAGAGAGAGTTAATCCTGGGTATAACTATTCCAGAAATGAAAGGCACATTTAGAAAATTATGCAAAGCTATTGGTCAGAAAAATATTACTGAATTTAGCTATCGTTTAGATAAAACTGATGAAGCAAAAATTCTTGTTGGCATAGAGTTAGCCCAAGGCCTTAAAGCCAAAAATACTTTTCTGAAAAACATGAAAACTAAAAAATATAAAATTACTGACTTCAGTGATGATGAGATCTCTAAAGTTCACTTAAGATACATGTCTGGGGGAAGAGCTCCAGAATTTCCAAAGGATAAAATAGAAGAAGTATTTAAAGTAGACTTTCCAGAACGACCTGGAGCTTTAATGCAATTTCTTGATTTATTAAAAGATAAGTGGAATATCACTTTATTTCATTACAAAAATCAAGGCTCTATATATGGAGGCGCTTTAGTAGGTTTTTCTATTAAAGAGGATGATTTTAGTAAATTAAATAGAGACTTATTAAAAACTGAATATCCATTCGTTAGAGTTACTGAAAATGCAGGCTATCAAGCTTTTTTAAAATAGCCATCAGGAGTGATAACTCCCCCCAACTCTATATCGTGCTTTTCGATATCTATTTTATTTAATTTTTGAAACTCATAAGACAACCCAATCCTATTTTCTTTTTTAACATTTTGTAAAGAAGAGTCGTAATAGCCTCCTCCATAACCTAATCTAGAAAAATTTAAATCAAATGCTCTGAGAGGAATAATTACTAAATCTAACCCAATTAAATCTATATATTTATTTTTTTGTGAAGGCTCGGGTATTCCATATTTATTCTTTTCTAAAATCTCATTTTCAGAGTATTTATAAAAATTTAATTTTTTTATATTCTTTTGATTTGAAATTCTAGGTAAAAATAAATTTGATTCTTTAGAAATTAAATAATCATTGATTAAGGAACTTTCTACTTCATTTGAAAGAGCCCAATAAGATCCAATATTTAATATTCCATCATAACCTTCAAAGAA
Source organism: SAR86 cluster bacterium (assembly GCA_028135785.1). Lineage (GTDB taxonomy): Bacteria > Pseudomonadota > Gammaproteobacteria > Magnimaribacterales > AG-339-G14 > CASICS01. Next base: position 21,284 of record JAOIHS010000005.1, on the reverse strand, counting down.
TGATTTAAAGTGTTTAAAAATCTTTTCATCAAAAGAAGACTTATTTTCTTTTGAAAGCTTGTTAAATTCTTTATTTATTAATTTTCGGGCTTGTTTTTTTTTCATCAAAAAAGAAGTTTCCCAAGTTACAGCTGCCAAATTTGCCCCGAACCGAAAGTTCAGGTCGGGATAAATTACTTTCCATCAGGCAGCCCTAAGGGCGCTCAACAGGAGTTAGTTTCAAAATCCCTTGTTATTTTGTATCGGCTCTAAGTGCTATTTGACTGGCAAATAACCCAGGAAACTAAAAAAAAGTATAGCAAAATTTAAAGCTTAGAAAGCTCTGATATTTCGTCTACTAACTTTAAACTTAGGCTGTCGTCAACTATTTCATCTAAATGCTCTGAGCTTACTGAATTATTGTTTTCGTTAGCGCTTTCTTTTTTATCTTCTAAGTCATCTGATTTATGATTTTCTTCTATCTCAAGAGACGAACGCATCATTTCATTAGTTATTTCTAACCCAGCTAAAATAGCTACCTTTTCAACGGAAAGAAATTTAGTTTGTCTTTTTAATTTTTTAATTTTTTTATTTAAATAATCAGCAGCTTCTATCAAAATGTCTTGCTCATCTTCAGGGCAATATAACTGATAATCGATGCCAGCTATTTTTAACGAAATAATATCTTTAGATTCTTCTTCACTCATGTTGCTTCCAGTTTATTAATTAGATTTTCAATTTTATTCTTAGTTAATTCAAGCTTTTCTTTTAATTTAATATTCTCAGCTCTCATTTTTAAATTTTTATTTCTCAAATCCTTATTAGCCTCCCTAAGTTTTTTGGATAACTCCAGTAACTCTGCTAAATTTTCTTCTAATTTTATATTAGACATATCCTATACTAGTCTTCTCCTTCTAGAGTTGCCACAATGAGATAAAATAAAACTATGAATGAATATAAATCTCGCAGAGATAGATTGATTGCAGCTATGCCAAAAAACTCTATTGCTGTTTTATTTGGTGCCAATGGGAATATCAGAAATGGTGATACAGAATTCCCTTTTCGTCAAAATAGCGACTTTCTTTATCTTACTGGATTTGATGAGCCAAACGCAATTGCGATAATTGAATCTGGAGAAAACTCTGGCTTTACTATTTTTTGCCAAGAGAAAGATTCAAATAGAGAGCAATGGGAGGGCAAAAGGATGGGTCCAAATAACTTTAAAGATATAGGAGCGCTTAATGGATTTTCTATCAGCTCATTTAATGAAGAAATAGATAATTTTTTATTAAATAAGGAGAGAGTTTATTGCCATAAAAATTCTAACTGTCACAGTGAAAAAATATTAAATGAAAAAATAATTGAGCTGAAAAAAGCTTCAGCTAGAACTAATAATAGTGTTCCTGAAGAAATGTATTCTGTTGAATCGATCCTTCATGAGATGAGACTGTTTAAATCTGATGTTGAAATAAAAATTATTAAAGATGCTTGTAAAATTTCTGCATCTGCTCATAAGAGAGCAATGCAGAGAGTTAGCCCTGAAATATATGAATACCAACTTGAAGCAGAATATATTCATGAATTTATGATAAATGGATCTAAGACATGCGCATACCCTTCGATAGTGGGTGGTGGAAAAAATGCGTGTATTTTACATTACAGCGAAAATTCAGAAATTTTAAAAGATGGCGATTTGGTTCTAGTTGATGCTGGTTGCGAATTTAAAGGATATGCAAGCGATATAACGCGAACTTTTCCTGTTAATGGAAAGTTCTCGAAATCTCAAGAAGCGATTTATGAAATAGTTTTAGAGGCTAACAAAGAGTGTATAAAAACAGTGAAAATTGGATCAAAACCGAGTGACACTGAAGATCGAGCTATCAGTATAATTACACAAGGTTTGATAGATCTTAAATTATTAAGTGGGGATCTAAATGAATTAATAGAAAAGAAATTGTATTGCGACTTTTATATGCATCGGGTTGGACATTGGATGGGGTTAGATGTTCATGACGTTGGAAGTTATGGAACCAAAGGTATTTGGCGAGAATATGAGCCTGGGATGATCACCACTATTGAACCTGGGATTTATATTAAAGAGGGTTTGAAAGGAGTACCTAGTGAATATCTAAATATTGGCATTCGCATAGAAGATGACGTCTTGGTGACGAACAGAGAACCCAAGATCCTTACCTCTGATGTTCCTAAAGAAATCAAAGAAATAGAAATCCTAATGAGTGCATAAAATGAATTATGACGTAATAGTTATAGGTTCTGGAGTTGTAGGCTCTGCACTTGCCCATGGTGTAGCGAAAGAAGGCCTTAAAGTTGCTGTTCTGGATGCAAAAACTGATATCCCTAATAGTTACAGACATCTATCCATTAACAAGAAAAGTAAGCACTTTTTAGAACAGATTGGAGTTTGGCAGAACATTGAAAATAATGCCTTTCCTTATGATCAAATTAAGGTTTGGGATCAAGAAGGAACTGGTTTTATAGATTTTAATGCAAGAGAAGCGGGATTATCGAATCTTGGTTACATTGTTAGAGAAGGAGATATTCAAAAGACTTTGATAGATTCTTTTCATAAAAATAATATTCAGACTTATTGGGGTCATTCTTTGGAGGGTATAAATATTTCTAAAGACCGTATTATTTGCAAGACTAATAAAAAAACTTTTCAAGGAAAAATAATTATTGGAAGTGATGGTATGAATTCACACGTTAGAAATTTATCAAAAATAAGTAGTCGATCATGGAGTTATAATCAAACCGCTATCGTTGCTAATTTTGAAAGCTCTGCAAAGGATATGTGCATAAGACAAACTTTTACATCTGTAGGACCCTTAGCTCTATTGCCTATGAATTCTAAGGAAATGACTATGATATGGTCGATTGATGATGAATATGCTTATAAATTTTTATCGATGACCGATCTTGAATTCACCGCAGAAGTAAAAAAATATTTTGGAGAGCATATTGATTATTTAAAATTAAACTCTAAAAGACAAAATTTTCCTTTACATCATCTATCAGCAAAAACATTTGCTAAGAATGGAATTTTTTTAGTTGGAGATTCAGCTCATCATATTCACCCATTGGCAGGTTTAGGATTGAACGCAGGAATAGGAGATGTAGATTGTTTATCTGAATTAATTAAATTGAATGGTTTGAATGAAATTAATAAAATAACATCAAGTTATAACGGCTCCAGGATACCAGTTAACTTAGCTTTGGCTGCTAGCATGGAGGCATTTAAAAGAGGATTTGGTCAAAAAAATATTTGGGTTAGATTATTGAGAAACTCAGCATTTAACATTGCAAATGAATTAACGCCTCTGAAAAAAAAGTTTATGCAATTAGCTACTGAACTTTAAAAAAAATCTAAATAAGACCCGCTTAAAAAGATAAGTGCACACGCGAAACCGAAAATAATGGAGATTGATATTCTTTCTATACTATTCTCCTCACCTGAAATCCAGGAAAGAAAAAAACTCATACTAATAGCAAAGCTTCCAATAAATAATATCCACCATATCAGGCTAGTTAAAAACATTTTAATTCTCTAATCTTTGGTTAAATTTTTGCGCAAAATGATCCACTTTATCCCAATCTGTAAACTCAAATGTACCTGATGTATTAGTTGGCCCTTTAGTTATCCACATGATTAAGCGAATCATAAATTTATCTATGAAGCCATATTTTGGGTAATCGATCTTACCTCCAAAAACAGCTAATAATTCTGGCTGCCAAACTGATAATTTTATAAATTTTTGCATGTAAGGATTTGTTTCTGGTGAGTTTTTTTCTGGTTTTCTCGCAACAACATTGACTGAAAAAAATGCATTCTTTTTAATATTAATAGTTTTTTGATTTTTTTTAATAAAATTAAAGACATCAGAGCGGTGCTTTCCGTAACGAATACTAGCTCCTAAAATGAACCCATCATATTGTGATAGCTGAATTTTCGATGCTTCTGAAATATTAAATATTTCAGCATCTCCAGTTTTTTTCAAGGTGTCGGAAATCCTTTTGCAAATTTCTTGAGTTTGCCCGTCAACGGTTGAATATAGAATCAAAGTTTTAAACATTTAAATTAAATCCATTTGGCACTTGGCGGCATCGACATAAGGATTGCTTCTGTTGATCCTCCTGTTTTGAGTCCAAATAAAGTACCTCTATCCCAAATAAGATTAAATTCTACGTATCTACCTCTCTTCAGAAGCTGTTGTTCTTTTTCATCTTCGCTCCAATCTTTATCTTTGTGTTCTTTAATTATCGATGTAATAGCTTCTAAAGTTTTTAGACCAACATCTTTAATAAATTTAAAGTCTTTATCCCAGTCATCGGTATTCAAATGATCAAAAAATATTCCGCCCTCGCCTCTTGACTCTTCTCTGTGTGGTAAATAAAAATACTCATCACATTTTTTTTTAAATTCTTTGTAGTATTTTTCGTTATTTAAATCGCAAGCCTCCTCTAATTTGGAATGGAATAAACTCGTATCATTTTGATTAACTATAGTTGGTGTCATATCTGCCCCACCTCCGAACCAAAGATCATTAGTGACTAAAAACCTAGTATTAAAGTGAAAAGCAGGAACTTTAGGCGATTGCATGTGAGCAACGAGACTTATGCCAGATGCCCAATATTTTGCCGACTTTTCCGTGCCTTTGATTTGAGCTCTATAATCTTCAGAAAATTTACCAGAAACAGTTGATATATTTACTCCAACTTTTTCAAAAACTTTTCCCTTCATGATGCTAATTTCTCCGCCCCCTGATCCTTTATGAGGCCATTTTTTTCTTTTAAACTTGCCCTCTCCATCTAACGCTTCAAAAGATTCACAAAATTGATCTCGAAGTGATTTAAACCACATAGAAGCTATTTCTTTTTTTTGGTCAATTTTCATTATTTCCAAATAGCTATTTGTTTGAGTAAAAAATTCTTTATAAAATTAATATGAGGTTGAGAATCATTTAAGCAAGGCACATAGTTAAAAATCTCTCCGCCGGCTTCCATAAAGATTTCTTTATTTTCCTCATCAATTTCTTCGATAGTCTCTAGACAATCTACGCTAAATCCAGGAGCTATAACTAAAATATTTCTGATATTTTCTTGCGGAAGATTTTCCATAATTTCACTAGTATAAGGTTTCAACCATTCTGCTCTTCCAAAACGAGATTGAAAGGTTGTCATATATGAAGTTTCTTCAAGATCCAATTTTTCAGCTACTAAGCGAGTCGTTTTTTTACACAAGCAATGATAAGGGTCTCCTTGTGTGAAGTTTCTTTTTGGAATTCCATGATAAGAAAAAATTATTTTTTGGGGAGATACTTTTTTTATTTGATCTTCAAGAGACTCTGAAAGAGCTGATATATAATCTTCGTCATCATGATAGCTATTTATAAAGTTTAGATTAGGCACCCAGCGCCATTTCGATAGCACCCTAGAGACTTCATCAAAGACGCTCCCTGTTGTAGTTCCTGAATATTGAGGAAACATCGGAAGAATAATTAAATTTCTACAATTTTTATTTTTTAAAGATAATAAACCTTCTTCGATACTAGGGTTTCCATATCTCATAGCAAGTTCTATTTCAGAATTCTCTGAGAAACCTTTCTTTAATTCATTTACTAATTTTTCAGAGTAAACCATCAATGGGGAGCCTTCTTGAGTCCAGACAGATTTATATAATTTTGCAGATTTTGAAGGTCTAAAAATTAAAATTACTCCATTTAATATAAACCACCATATGATTTTAGGAATTTCTATTACTCTTCCGTCAGATAAAAATTGTTTTAGAAACTTTCTTACATCTTTAGTTTTAAAACTATCTGGTGTTCCTAAATTACAAATCAATATTCCTATCTTTTCAGAAGGCTTATGTTCGAATTCTTGTTCTCCTAAAAAACTCATGCAAATGCTTCTCTAATTTTTTTTACAAATAGTCTTACATTTTCTTCTGGTGTTGTTTTAAGAATGCCGTGCCCCAAACCACAAACCCATCCAGCTCTATCTATTTCTGAACACTTATCTATTTCTCTAATGTACTTATCTAACTCTTTTAAAAAAGTGATACCTGGTTGATTGATAATTTTTTCATCAAAGTTACCTTGAATAAAACCGCTTCTGGAGGGCGTGAAGAAAGGAACAATGGATTGATTAGCATCAATTCCAATGCCTGCTAAAGGAGAGTCTAATTCAACTTTTATTGATTCAATTAAACTGTAATCTACTCCATCTTTTGCATAGTACCCAATCTGATTGAAATAATCTGGAACCAAAGAAGATAAAACTAATCGTATATACTTTTCAAAATCATTTGTATTTAGTTGGTGAGCTGATGAATCGAAAATCATTACAATTTCTGCACCTGCAGAAATTTGCAAACCAATATTGTCTTTTAATAATGGAATGATTTTTTCTTGCATCATTTGCCAATGAAAATCATTTAAAGAATCAACTTTTATTTCTTTATTTAGTCCCATTGCATAAGACAGAAGCGTCCATGGTCCGCCAATAAAACCTATCATTGATTTATCAGCAGGAAGTCTTTCTAGTGTTCTTTCTATTGCCTCAGCCTGAAAAGTTAGAGAGCTAATAGGGTCACTTTGATTGAATAATTGTGAAGCATTTTCTTCTGATAATATTTTAGAAAATTGAGGCCCTGGATTATATGAAAGATTCATCCCTAAAGACTCTAGTGGAAATAAAATATCGCTAAATAAAATAGCTACGTCAAAATCAAAATCTTCAATAGGTCCCATAGCTGTTTCAGCTGAAAGAACAGGGCTTTTACAGAGCTCTTCAAATGTGTAAGTTCTTTTTAGATTTTGATAATGAGAGTGATACCTTCCTGCTTGTCGCATCATCCATATGGGTGGCACTTTTTGTGGCTTTCTTGATAAAGCATTAACAAATCTTTTATTCGACATTTAATTATTATAATCGGCTTGCTATATCTTTAGCAGCATATGTAAGAATGCAATCAGCTCCAGCTCTTTTGAATGCGATTAATGATTCAAAAATTACTTCTTCAGAAAGCCAGCCCTTCTCTATAGCTGCCTTCATCATGGAGTATTCCCCGCTTACTTGATAAACAAATGTAGGCATTCCAAAAGCATCTTTAACCGCTTTTAAAACGTCTAAATAAGGCATACCTGGTTTGACCATTACAATATCTGCACCTTCGTTTATATCCATTGAAACTTCATGCAATGCTTCATCAATGTTATTGATAGCCATCTGATAACTATCTTTAGTCTTGTTTCCAAAAAATTTAGCTGACTCAACTGCATCTTTAAATGGCCCATAAAATTTTGAACTATATTTTGCTGAATAAGCACAAATTGCAGTATTTTTAAATCCTGCTTCTTCTAGAGATTCCCTAATGACGCCTATCCTTCCGTCCATCATGTCAGAAGGAGCTATTACATCCGTTCCCGCTTTAGCTAAAATTAAAGCCTGTTCTTTAAGAACTAATAAAGAAGCATCATTATCTACTTCTCCAGATTCATCCAATACTCCATCATGCCCGTGATTAGTATAAGGATCCAACGCGACGTCAGCGATAATGATTAATTCTGGAAATTCTTTTTTAATTTGCTGGATGGCAATTGAAATTAAATTATCTTTGTTAACGGCTTCTAAACCGGCAGAGTCTTTTTTTTCTTCATTAATTACAGGGAATACTGCAATAGATTTAATTCCTAAATCAACAATTTCCTTTACTTCTTTATTTATAGCATCTAAGCCGAAACGATTGATCCCAGGCATAGAATCTATGGGCTCAAGCCCTTTTAAATCTTCTTTTATAAAAACTGGCTGGATTAGATCTTCCTTTCTTAGGTTGACCTCAGCTAGCATTGCTCTTAAACCGGCTTTAGATCTTGTTCTTCTAAGCCTGGTCATTGGAAACTTTCTAGATAAATTCTTCATTTTCTATACTGGTTGGCAATGTTACTTTGCTTGTCTAATTTTATCTAGCCAGTCTTTGTATTTAAGATAAGGATAAACCTTTCCCGGAATAATAGTGTTTATCTCATCAAATGTTCTTCCCATTCCACAGGCATGATTTGCATTTTCAATTTCGGGCTTTTTTTTAAGAGCATATTTAAAAGAACTAGCGCTCATCCAATAGAAATGACTCGCGTGCGCTACTTTTTCTGGAATTTCTTTTTCAATCAACTCATAAGTAGATATGATTTCTTTCTTTCTTTGTGAAGCTAGATTGTGTGTAAGTTTGTACCATTTGATATTACCTAAAATATTTTCAGCTTCGCATTGTTCTTCGCCCAAGCTATCTGACGACCCATTAACCCATAAGCCTAACTTCGCTAAGTTTTCCCATGTTTCAATGCCGCTGGTCCAAATTATATTTGTGGGATCTATTTTGACTTCCTTTGGCAAGGCATTTGCTCGGCTTACGTATATGCCCGAATTTTTAATGCTTTCTATAGTCTTAACAGATTCTGATATCTCATTACGATCAAATAAAAGAGATTTCTCACCTTCTTCTGGATAAAAATTAGTAATTCCTTTCAAATTTTGATTCTTAAATTTTTGATGAGGAGAAAATTCTTTTTGATCTAGTATTTCTCCATTTTCCGTTAGACCTTTCAAAGTGAGAACCTCACCCATTTTTAAAGATTCACAGCTAACTCCAATTTTTTGATGACAACCGCCGCCATAATTTTTAAGGATTTGTCGTTCTTTACTTACCGATAAAAAAACACCTCTGTCATTTATTTTTCCCAATAAGCTTCTAGTTTCCTCATCATCTGATCTTGCTTCTATTGCTAAGGCACCTTGAGCAGGTGCTGAAGGATTTTTTGACAAAGGAAGAATCATCCAAGTTAATGATTTAAAAATTTCTTTAATTTTCTCTTTTTCTAGATTAGCTGAGTTAAGTTGAGACTGAAATATTCTATCTAAAGCTACTTTTGCAATAACAAGGCCGTCTGCCTCAGAAATAATTAATTTTTCAATGCGGGTAGCAATATTTCCTCTAACATCTAAAAAATTTACAAAATTAGGCTGTGATGGCAAAGCCATCGGGAGAAACGCTGATAGGTTCTCGGATCTTCTGGGAGAAGAAGTAAGAATGTTTATATTCTTTTTTTTAACAGAGGTTTTTTTAAAAAGTAAAATATCTCTTAAATCACCTCTTTCAATTGTTGCGTAAATATCCGTACCTGTCTCCATTTCAACAGGTAAGTCCTTCCATGAATGAACTGCGATATCTGCTTTATTGGTGATAAGCTCGTTTCTAATATCATTGGTAAATACTCCTATTGCAGGCATTTTGCTTAGTGGGGTAGTTAGATCTATATCTCCTTGGGTTTCTTTTGAGAGATATTCAATATTTATATCTGGATAAATATTTAAAATTTTATCGCCAACTATCTTTGCTTGGATTTTAGCCAAATTACTTTTTCGAGAAATGATTCTTAAATTTTTCAATTTTTCAATATAACCTTTAATTATAATTAATTAGTTAATTATAAATTTTCTGTACAAAAAAACTAACTATGTTTTAAACTTATCCAACATTTTTAGGACTAAACGTTAATATTATAAACAATGAATTATTCGAAATACTTTTCTGACGAGTTAATATCTCTTAAATCTCAAGGTCTTTATCGTAAATTTAGGGAAATAAATAGAAATCAGGTTAACTTTCCAAAGGCGACTGAAAGATTCGAAGGCAAAGAAAGAGCTGTAGAGGTTTGGTGTAGTAATGACTATTTAAACCTTAGCCAACACCCTGTGGTGATTTTAAAATCTTTGAAAGTAATAAAAGAATTAGGAACAGGCTCCGGCGGCACTAGAAATATTTCTGGAACTTCTACCTATCATGCTGATCTAGAAAGGTCTTTAGCAGAGTTTCATAACAAAGAATCAAGTCTCTTATTTCCATCTGCTTATACAGCTAATCAATCTACTTTATGGACTTTATGTAAAAAACTAGAAGGTTGTGAGGTTTATTCAGACGAATTGAATCATGCTTCAATGATTCAAGGAATTAAAAACGCAAATGCAAAAACTCATGTTTTCAAACACAATGATGCTGAACATCTAGAAGAGCTCCTCAAAACCTCAGATGCAAATACGCCTAAATTAATTGTTTTTGAATCTTTATATTCAATGGAAGGCTTAAGATCGCCAATAAGGAAAATTATAGAAATTGCAAAGAAATATAATGCTCTAACTTATTTAGATGAAGTTCATTCAGTTGGCTTATACGGACCAGAAGGAAGAGGCATTGCAGCAGAACAAAACCTTTCAGATGATATAGATATTATTAATGGGACCTTATCCAAGGCCTTTGGACAAATGGGTGGATACATTGCCGCTGATAAAGATATCATTGATTTTGTTCGTAGTTTTGCACCAGGCTTTATTTTTACATCATCTGCAAATCCTAGTATCGCAGCTGCATCGTTGGAAGCAATCAAACTGACTAAAGGTTCGGACCTTCTCAGGAGCAATATTAAAAAGAATTCGGATCTAATCAGAAAAGGTTTAACGGAAGTAAATATACCATTTCTTGATAATGATAGTCACATCGTTCCTATTCATCTTTACGACCCTGACTTATGCAGAAAAGCATCTAATATGTTGATTGATGATTTTGGAATATATATTCAACCAGTTTTCTTCCCGACAGTGCCAAAAGGAGATGAAAGATTTAGAGTTACTATAACTCCTAAGCATAAAGCTCAAGACATTAAGAATTTTGTCAAAGCTTTAGATTCCGTCTGGACTGCATTAGATCTTAAGAGATCGGAAAAGGTCTTAGATGCTGATAAAGAAAATCAAGTTTCAAAAGTTTCAAAAATATATTAAAAATTACTCAAGCTTCACCCACTTCCTGTTTTAAATGCTTCTATATTACTTTTCTTAAAAATAAAAAAAGAAACCTTGCTTAGGGAGCAAGGTTTCCGAAAGATTTTATCTTTTAAGATTGAACTCGAAGCCTCTCCCGCTTCGAGTTCAGGGTCCAAACCCAGTGCCTCTGCCGCAATGGGTTTAGTTAATAATCTAAGTATATTAGGGGGTATCTTGAGGGCGGAGATGATATGAATGATTCAATACCCGCCCCAAGAAAAACTTAGATTAAAAATCGTATTTAACACCTACGTCTACATATCTAGCTCTTGGAGCTCTTTTGCCGTAGAAAAGTGAAATATTGTCATCAGAATTCCATAGGTTTCCAACTTTAAGATAACCATCGAAATCACCGAAACTTCTTTCAGCACTCATATCTATTACAGTGTAAGCATCCATTTGGTTAGAAACTGTACATCCAGAAGCTCCATAGTTAGAAGAACAAGTATCGCCAACATGTCTTACCATGGTGTTATAGGTTGTACCTCGAACCGTAGCACTATTGACAATGCTGACTAAAATTTCTGGTATTTGTTTCATATTATCTCCAGCATTTACATCACCAAAGAAAGAGCTTGTGAACGTTCCTTTAAACTCAGCTTCTTGCGAAGTAATATTTATAGCCATACTCATTGGTACTTCACCATCTTCATTGAAGCTTTCAACGTAAGATATTTCAATACCTGATACTTCTGCTCTACCACCACTGAAAGGTGTTCCATCTCCTGCAGCACACCCACTACTGGTGGTACAAGTTGCTACAAAGTTATCGTAGTCAGATAAGAAATAAGCAATATCTAAATTATCGTTTCTGTAACCGATTTCATAGTTATCAGCAGTTTCAGCATCGCCCATAGTAGGAGTCATTCCTTCATGAAGGCCCATATAGAGCATACCGTCATCCATGCTGTAAGTTGCTCCAATACCGAATAAAGTAGCGTCTCCTTTTTTTGTTGCAGAAGAAGATAGAGTTGCCCTAGCTTGTTCATCACTCCACTTTTGTTCAGTAGTTTCGTAATCAGATCGACGAATTCCAGGAGTAACAGTCCACTTACCCATAGATATTGAATCTGTGATGTAATATTCTGTTAACTGCCCGTCTTTTCTCCTGTTATCGCTAGTTCCAGTTGAAGTATCAGTGAATGTTTTTGTCATTGCGCCGCCAACAGCAACTGAATAACCGTCTTCAAGTTGATAACGACTTTCGTAATCTTCCATATCACGGTAACCGATAGTAATATTATGAATACCATTTTCAAAAGAAGCTTTAAGATCTATTCCTTCGGAATTATATTTTCTGTTGTTGTTCTTAACCAAAACAGCTCCCGGACTTACTGCATTTAGTGTAAAGCAAGCATCTGGCGAAGAGCCGTCATTACATGCATCAATTACATTTTGAAGTTTATTTCCGATATTTCCAGTTAAACCTGCTATTGGAGAAAGAGTTCCTGTTGCATTTACAGCTCTTCCAATATTATCTGCCTTATACCAATTTCTCATATAGTCATTATAAAAATAAGTAGCTGTGAAGCTCATATTTTCTCTTTGTGTACTATAAGTAAGATTATACCCTTCGTGTTCATTGTTCATTTGATCAAGCGCAGTTAAAGCATATCGAGACAATGGGTTAATAGTAAAATCAGCATCAGCTAGTCCAACATAAGTTTGATCAGATGTTTCATCTGAATCTTGATATTTTAAAAACAAAGAGCTGTTATCATTTATTTGATAAGAGAGTTTTAAAACCATGTCATTTTTGTCGAACCCAGTATCTTCGTTAGGTTTACCGTTAATTTCCATGTAACCATCAGTGTTGTGATCATATACTTCTACTAAGAAACCTAAGGCGCCTGTATTACCACCGTAGTATGCATGTAATTTTTGGCTTCCATCTTGACCCATTTCCAAATTAAGACTTCCACTATTTGATGAAGGAATTGGTGTGCTTATTAAGTTTACAGCTCCACCTATTGTATTAGGTCCCTCTGTAAGGGCTGAAGGTCCCTTTTTAACTTCAATTCCGGACATACGGCCGAACGTAGGCGTGTAATATGCATCAGGAGCAGACAATGGAGCTGGAGCAATTAAAATTCCATCTTCCATTAAAGCAATTTTTGCAGATCTGTTAGGTATAGTTCCTCTTATTCCTATATTGGCTCTTAAGCCATATCCATCTTCAGGTCTAAAATATACACCAGGTACTAATGCTAGAGCTTTTCCAACATCAGAAAATTCGAATTTGTCTAAATCATCAGTTGTGATGATGGCTCCAGACCCGGGAAGAGTTTGTAAGTCCTCTTGTGTACCGATAATGGTGACTGCTTCCAGCTCACTATTTGACCACACATTGGCGTTAAAGAAGGTGAGCGCCAAACTCACACAGATTAATTTTTTCATGCCTGCAATGATAATGATTCTCATTTCTATTACAAGTGCAAATGATAATCGTTCTCATAGATTCTTAGGCTATAACTAAAAGTTATATGACACCTGTATTGCTTATAAAATTTTCTTTACAACTGAATTCCTTTGTCCAATTTTATCATTTTATTACCCATTGAATTGGCATCTTCTATGTCGTGAGTAACGACAATACAGGTTGTATTATTGTCTTGTAATACTTTTTTTACTTCCGCCCTTAGCTCTTCTCGCAATTCTTTATCTAAAGATCCAAATGGTTCATCCATTAATAATATTTTAGGATTGGGGGCCATAGCTCTAGCTATAGCGACTCTTTGTTGCTCGCCTCCCGATAACTTGTTTGGGTATGAATCTCGATATTGATCAACTTTAAAAAGCTTTAAGAACTTAAGTGCGGTTTCATTTTTTTCAGCCCTACTTCCCTTGATTCCAAATTTAACATTATTGATAACTGACAAATGAGGAAACAAAGCTTTTTCTTGAACTACTAGCCCGACGTTTCTTTTGTGTGTAGGTACAAATATTTTATTTCCAGAAACTATTTCATTGTCTATTTCTATTTCTCCAACACTACACTCTTCAAGACCAGCGATAAGTCTTAGTAAAGTAGTTTTTCCACATCCTGACTGACCTAAAATAGAAACAATATCACCCTTGAATAAATCTATATTTATATTGCTTAGAACTTGCTTATCTAGATCATAGTTGTAATTTAGATTCCTTATTTTAAGCATTGTTTACATTCCTATTTTGAGACCCGGGTCTTGATTCTCTTATCATTCTGGTTAAGAATATTATTGGTATTAAGCCCACAAGCACAATCGCTATTGCAGGCGCTGCAGCCTCGAACATTCTTTCTTCCGAAGCGTAAATATATGTTGAAACAGCCAAAGTATCAAAATTGAAGGGTCTCAATATTAATGTTGCTGGCAATTCTTTAATCACTTCTGAAACAACCAGCAGAATACTGGTTAAAAAACTGGTTTTTAAAAGCGGCAGATGAACTCTGCCTAAAAGTTTTAGCCCCGTATTTTTCAAAGTTATAGAAACATCATCAATATTTGATCCAATTCTTTGGTAACCAGCTTCAATCACGGAGCTTGCGAGAGCATATGATTTAATTATGTAAGCAATAATCAATCCTGCAATGCTGCCGGTAAGAATTAACTCTAAATAATGAGAAAAGAAATTTAAATCTAAGAAAGTTAATAATTTCATAACGCCAATGGCTAAAATTAATCCCGGAACAGCATAACCTAAAGTTAAAGTTGAGCTTAGAAAAGATAAAAATTTATTTTTTGTAAACCTAATTGAGAAATTAATTAACAAAGCTGAAATTGAGCAGATTAGGGCAGCTGAGATTGCTAGATAGATAGTATTTAATGAATTTCGAATAAAAACTCCTTCAAAAAAATCTAATTTATAGTTATAGGTCCAATTTAATAGCTCAATTATCGGTAATATAAAGCCTATAAAGAGAGGAATACCACAAGCTCCAAAGCAAAGTAAATTATTAATTCCAAATACTTGGATGGACTTAATTTCTCCATAAACTGATGAGTTACCAGCATATGAAACATTTTTTCTTGAGTACCTCTCAACAACAATAAAAAACGTTATAAAAATTAATAATAAAGATGCTAACTGCATTGCAGTCTGAAGATCATACATCCCATACCAAGTTCTAAAAATACCGGTAGTAAATGTTTCAATTGCGAAATGATCGACAGCGCCAAAATCTGACAAGGTTTCCATAATAACGAGCATCAATCCGCCAATTACTGCTGGTCTAACCATGGGCAAAGCTAAATTAAAGAAAACTTTTATTTTATCGAGTCCTAAAACTTTTCCTGATTCTAGTATAGATTTTGATTGGTTAAGAAAAGCCATACGAGAAGCTAAATATACATATGGATAAAGCGTGAAAGAGAAAACAATTATTGCTCCGTATATATTTCTTACGCTTGGGAAAAAAATATAACTATCCTTAAAAGAAAATATATCTCTGATTAAGTTATTTACGCTTCCATATGCATCGAATAGTCCAGTAAAGGTATACGCAAGAATATATGGAGGGACAGCAAGCGGAAGAATTAAGGCCCATTCAAAGAATCTTTTTCCAGAAAATTCATAATTTGAAATTAACCATGCAGTCCCTACTCCAATGATCAAGGTAATTAATGAAACACCTAAAACCAAAATTGAGGAGTTAATTATATATCCAGTTAAAACATACTCGATAAGGTGTAACCAGTTCTCTGAATAATCACCAGTTAAGCTAAAAAGAACTATCGCAACGGGAGATACAAAAGTTATAAAAATAATTATAGGAATTATTTTCCACAAATCTAGAGAGTTAATTTTTAAAATCACAATTCAATATAACAAACTAAATCCAAAAATATATGTAAGCATTGAAGCTAAATATTTTTTAGTTTGCCTTGAGTATTATTTCCATCCGACTCTATCCATAAGCCTGACTGCATCTGGATTTAGTTTTCCATATTCTGAAACGGATGTTTGATCTTCTTTAAAGTTTCTTCCAAATTGAGACATAACTTTATTTGGTCTTACAACAGAGATAACCGGATACTCATATGTATTATTAACAATATGCTTTTGGGCTTTATTTGTAAGGAGATATTCTAGTAATTTTGTAGCATTTGAACTATTTGGAGCATTTTTTAAAATACCTGCTCCACTTATATTTATATGTGTACCTCTTCCGGTCTGACTTGGAAAGTGCATGGAAACTTTTTGAGCAGATTTTTTTTGCTCTAATCCTTTTTTTCCTGAAAGCATTAAACCAAAGTAATAGCTATTAGCGATTGCAATTTCTGCTTCTCCGTTTGCAACAGCAATAATTTGGGCCCTATCATTGCCCTGTGGTTTCCTAGAAAAATTTGCAACAAAGCCTTTGGCCCACTTTTCAGTTTCTTCAATTCCATGATTTGCAATTAGAGAAGCCACCAAAGATTGGTTATAAATATTATTAGAACTTCTAATCGCTATTTTGCCCCTCCATTTTGAATCAGCTAAATCTTCATAAGATAATTTTCTAATTTGCATCTTAGAAATCTTCTTAGGATTATAAAAGATGACTCTTGATCTTTTCGCTAGAGCAACCCACTCATTATTTGGACCTCTTAGATTTGAAGGTACTGATTCTTGTATTCTGTCTGAAGAAATGCTTTGAAAAAAACCGTCCTTTTGTAACTTCCATAAATTAGCTGCATCAACGGTAATAAAAATATCAGCTGGAGAATTTTTTCCTTCCGATCTTATTCTTTGCATTAAGGCTTTGCCTTTGCCGGAAATTATATTTACTTTTATTCCTGTTTCGCTTGTGAAATCTTCATACAAAGCATCATCTGTATCGTAATGCCTGGAAGTATACAAATTAACTTCGGATGCAAAAATAGACTCAACTGCTAGAATCCCAACCAAAATAAAACTCATAGTTTTTAATAATTTATTCATTTTTACTCTTATTTTCTTTATTAAAAAGGATGATAATCATTCTCGTTAACTTCAGCAAGATTGAAAAAATAATATTTGATAAAAAATTTAATTTAAGATTAGTATTGAATTGGATTACAAAATGGCTATCTTTGTTTAAATGTTACTCTAAGAGGGGTAGAATAAATTTTTAGAGGAATTCTTGAATGAAAATTTATATAAAATACCTGATTTTAGTCTCATTGAGCTTTAATGCTTATAGCGAAAGATGGGAAATTGGACCCAGCGACTCATCTCAAGATGAGATCCAAGAAGCTTTAATCTTAGCTGAGCCAGGCGATACTGTTTACCTTAAGGAAGGCATATATAACCTTCGGCATGGTCTTTCCTTAGATGTTAACGACATAGTGATTCAAGGCTCCGGGATGAATAAAACCATTTTAGACTTTAGCGATCAGAAAACTGGCGCCCAAGGCCTTATTGTCACATCTGACAATGTTGTTTTAAAAGATTTTGCAGTCGAAAATGCTAAGGGTGACGCGATCAAATCTAAAGGCGTCAAAAATATTAGTTTTTTAAGAATAAGAACAGAATGGACTAACGGTCCTGACTCAAAAAATGGTGCTTATGGCTTATATCCAGTGGAGTCAATAGGCGTTTTGATTGACGAATGTGTTGCAATTGGAGCTTCCGATGCAGGTGTCTATGTTGGTCAGTCGGAACAAATTATAGTTAGAAATACTAGAGCAGAGTTTAATGTTGCCGGAATTGAAATTGAAAATTCATATCATGCAGATGTTTATAACAATATTGCCACTAATAATACAGGTGGTATCTTAATTTTTGATTTACCAAATCTACCTAAACAAGGTGGTAAAAACGTAAGAGTTTTTCAGAACAAATCTTTTAAAAATAATACTGAGAATTTTGCTCCTGAGGGAAATATAGTTGGCGAAGTTCCAAAAGGAACTGGTCTGATTATTATGGCCAATAGAAATGTTGAGATATTTGATAATGATTTTTATGACAACGAAACAGTCCATATCGCGGTTGTCGCTGGTGACTTAGAGTCTGGTGACGATAATTATGACCCTTACCCTAAAAGCATTAACATTCATCATAATAGATACTCTAATGTTGGATCGGAGCCTGATTCATCTAGGGGAGATCTTGGTCCTATTTTAGTTGATATTGCAGGCACGAATATGCCAGATATTATCTGGGATGGATTATTACCCTTTACCCAATTAATTTTTGGGCAACCTGAAACTGAAAAATTAGTTTTAAAAGAATTAGACGAAACTAAATTTTTAAATTTAGATGTTTTTTGGTATGTAGCATTTCCTTTCTTTCATTCCTCATCAAGAGATAAAAGTCTATTTAATGGCTCTCTAGAAAATCTTCCTGCGATTGAGGAATGGAAATAAAAAGATTTCTAATAGTTTTAATTATTTTTTTTAACGCAAATATTTTTGCTGTTAACGATGAAGCGATTTTATCTTCAAAGCCAGAAAAGAAACTTTCTGACTATAGATTTTTTTCTGATCCAGCAGCCCAAATTCCAGTCGAAAAAGTTTTCCCATATATTCTTCATTCGGCTCTTTTTTCTGATTATGCTGATAAACATCGTTTTGTTTATGTTCCTGAAGGGAAAGAAGCAAAATTTATACCTAACGAAGTTTATGAATTTCCGGTTGGATCTGCTCTTGTGAAAACTTTTTCATACCCTGAGGCTTTAAATGGAGGTAGAAAATTACTAGAAACTAGGCTTTTACTCAATCAAGAATCAGGTTGGAAGGCTCATACTTACTTATGGAATGAAGAGCAATCCGAAGCATTCTTAAAGGTCACCGGATATACGTACGAATCAATGCCTGTAAAAAATGATGGGAAAATGCTATCGATTAACTATAGAGTTCCTAATCAAAATCAGTGCAAAGAATGTCATTTAAAAGACGGAAAAATTATGCCTATTGGTCCTAAGTCTAGAAATCTAAACTTTTCTATTCAATATAAAAATAAAAAATCTAATCAAATTTCGTATTGGTTGGAAAATAGAATAGTTGAAGATCATATTCCTTTGGATCTAATAGCAAACTGGTCTGATGAAAATGCTCCGATAGAAGACAGAGCTAGAGCATATTTAGATATAAATTGTGGTCATTGTCATATGCCTAGTGGATCTGCTGATACAACCGGTCTTTACCTGCAATTAACAGAGACAGATGAGGGAAAGCTTGGATTTTTTAAAAAGCCAGTAGCTGCAGGAAGAGCAAGTGGAGATCTTAAATATTCCATTGTTCCCGGCAAACCTGAAGAATCCATCTTGCTTTATAGAATGAAATCTCCAGACCCTGGGGTAATGATGCCTGAGTCAGGAAGAACTGCAGTTCATAGTGAAGGTGTATCAATTATTAATGATTGGATCATCTCGTTAAAGTAAAAATAATTTATTCCAGGTTTATTTTTTTGGGTTTCTAAAACCATGGATCTAGCAACAGTATTTCCATCAATGCTTTTAAATTTAGAAAACGGACCAAACATAAAATTATCAGTAATTTTACAAATGAAATCTGCAAACTTCACATCCCAATCAGAATTAATACCCTTACCTATTAAATGTCCGGGTCTGAAAATATTTACTGACTTAAAACCTAAATCTATAATTTCTTCCTCTACCCTGCCCTTAATGTCCATATAGAAGTTAAAAGAACCAGGCTTCACTCCAACAGCTGAGATTAAAGATATTGTTTCTGCTCCACTTGAGCTAGATTTTCTTGCAGCATCTAAAATAATCTCAAAATCTACTTTTATGAATTCTTCTCTTTTAGACTGACTCATTTTTAATAATTCCCAAGCTCTTAGTTTTGTTCCAAGACAAATATAAGCCTGCTTGATATGCGGTATTTCTAAAGAAGACAAATCAAGATTTTCTAAGATAATTTCTTTGGTATTTTCGGAAGGATTTTTTTGAGGACTTCTAACAGGAGCATAAACAATATTCTTTTTTTGATTTAATAAATTAATAACTTTTGACCCGATAAAGCCAGAAGAACCAAATATAAGAGAAAAATCCTCACTCATAGCAAAACTCTAAATAAAGAATATCCAAGTTAGGTTTAATATGAGCACCAGCATGGTTAGTAGGACACTTATAGCGTGTAAGATTCTAAAATCTTTGTCATTGCCTGCATCTCTGGCTGCATTTGTAGCTGGAACAATTGCTCCACAAATCAAGGGCAGAACTAAGGTGGCAGTAAATATTAAATATTTAGAAATTGAACCTGTTTTAAAGACAAAAATAATAACTAAAGCAATTGCGCCTAATATAGAGACAACTCTGAATAGTTTGGGAAAAATTGATCTTAAAAAAGGACTAGCTTGACTTGGGTCCAGCGACTTAAAAACCGAGGGTGCAACAATAGCAGTTTGGAAAATTATAATTCCTGAAATTATTCCAGAAATAAGAATAATTAATTCTTGAGCATTTATCATTAATCGATGATAACTAATTTTTTCTTTTTATGGACTTATTAAGATAAATTATTCAGTTATATGATTAATATAATAAAAATAAAGTTAATTCTATATTCTTAAGAATGAAAAATATTAATCTTTATTGATTTCGGTAACTATTAGCTTGAGGCCAATAAAATTAAAAGGTGGTGGGCCCGGGAGGACTCGAACCTCCGACCAACGGATTATGAGTCCGCTGCTCTAACCAACTGAGCTACAGGCCCTTTTATTGAATTACTCGTCTAAGAAGCCTTTTAAATGACCTGATCTTGACGGGTGTCTAAGCTTTCTTAATGCTTTAGCTTCTATTTGTCTAATCCTTTCTCGAGTTACATCGAACTGTTTACCAACTTCTTCCAAAGTATGGTCTGTATTCATGCCAATACCAAAACGCATTCTTAATACTTTTGCCTCTCTTGCCGTTAAACTTCCAAGTACTCCACCTGTCGCTTCTATCAAGTTTGATTCGGTGGCTGAGTCTATTGGAGAATCCAGTAACGGGTCTTCTATGAAGTCTCCTAAAGTAGTATCATCTTCGTCTCCAATTGGAGTTTCAGTAGATATGGGCTCTTTGGCAATTTTAAGAACTTTTCTAACTTTATCTTCAGGCATTTCCATTCTTACGCTCAATTCTTCAGGCGTAGGTTCTCTACCATTTTCTTGAAGCATTTGTCTGGATATACGATTGAGCTTGTTGATAGTTTCAATCATATGGACTGGAATTCTAATAGTTCTAGCTTGATCTGCAATAGATCTAGTTATTGCTTGTCTTATCCACCAAGTAGCATAGGTAGAAAATTTATAACCTCTTCTGTATTCAAATTTATCTACGGCTTTCATTAAGCCAATATTACCTTCTTGAATTAAATCTAGAAATTGCAGACCTCTATTTGTATATTTTTTTGCAATTGATATCACCAATCTTAAGTTGGCCTCAATCATATCTTTTTTAGCTCGACGAATTTTAGTTTCGCCTTTTGTCATTTTTGATGCCAAATCTTTGAGTTCAATTGCTG
>JAOIHS010000004.1 GCA_028135785.1 SAR86 cluster bacterium | reverse complement strand
CCAAAAAAAAATTAACGATAAAAGCTGGGTTTGATCCAACCTCCGCTGATCTTCACCTCGGCCATACCGTACTGATTAATAAGTTAAAACAGTTTCAAGATTTAGGTCATAAAATAGTTTTTTTGATTGGAGATTTTACAGGAATGATTGGCGACCCATCTGGCGTAAATGAAACAAGACCATCAGTATCTCAATCACAACTAAAAAAAAATGCTAAAACTTATGCTGAGCAAGCTTTTAAAATATTAGATCCAAAAAAAACTAAAATAGAATATAACTCTGCTTGGTTCAATAAAATGAAACCGGCGGACTTTATATCTCTAGCTTCTTCGATGACCGTAGCAAGAATGTTAGAAAGAGATGATTTTAGTAAAAGATTTAAATCTAATAAGCCTATTTCCATCCATGAATTTTTATATCCTCTAGTTCAAGGTTATGATTCCTATGCTTTATCAGCAGATATAGAATTAGGCGGAACTGATCAAAAGTTCAATCTTTTAGTTGGCAGAGATATACAAAGATTAAAAGGAATGAAAGAACAAATAGTAATGACTGTTCCTATATTAGAAGGACTTGATGGAATTAAAAAAATGTCTAAATCTTTAGATAACTATATTGGTCTAAAGGAAGATGCAAACTCTATGTTTGGAAAATTAATGTCCATATCTGATGAGCTTATGTGGAAATATTTTGAATTACTTAGTTTTAAGACTAACAAGGAATTAAGGGTGCTTAAGAATTCTCAAAAAATTGGAGAAAACCCTATGAATATCAAATATCTTTTGAGCTTAGAAATAGTTGAAAGATTTCATGGGAATGATAAGGCTCAAAAAGCTTTAAAAGAATTTAAAAATAGATTTAGCAAAAAGAATGCTCCATCAAAAATTGAAGAAGTTATATTAAAAATTGCTGAATCAGAAATCTCATTAATAAATTTATTGGCACATGAGGGCCTAGGTAAAGATATTCTATGTAATAGCAAGTCTGAAGCTAGAAGAATGATCAAGCAGTCAGCAGTAAAAGTAGATAGTAGAAAGGTTATAGACGAAGATCATACTGTAAGGTCTGGTTCAAAAAACACTTATCAAGTAGGCAAACATAGGTATTTAAAAATTGTTTTGGTAAAAGCTTAATTAAAGCTTTGATTTAATTACAACCTATGTATAATCACGATTTCGTGTCACGTCTAGGCGCTGACAATGAGAGTTTTTTAACAGTTTAGTTCATGTAATTCGTGCGGGCACTTACCTTTAAAATATTAAGGTTTGTGTCAATATGTAAATCTTTGAATTTATTCAAAGATCACTCATTTTTTTGATATTTTTTTTTATAAAAAAATTATCCGTTTAATTTAATTGAAGAGTTTGATCATGGCTCAGATTGAACGCTGGCGGCAGCCCTTACACATGCAAGTCGAGCGAGAAAGTTCCTTCGGGAACGAGTACAGCGGCGGACGGGTGAGTAACGCGTAGGAATCTACCATTCAGTGGGGGATAGCTCGAGGAAACTCGAATTAATACCGCATATACCCTAAGGGGGAAAGAAGGCCAATCCTTGGAAGCTTTCGCTGTTTGATGAGCCTGCGTGAGATTAGTTTGTTGGTGAGGTAATGGCTCACCAAGACTACGATCTCTAGCTGGTCTGAGAGGACGATCAGCCACACTGGGACTGAGACACGGCCCAGACTCCTACGGGAGGCAGCAGTGGGGAATATTGGACAATGGGGGCAACCCTGATCCAGGCATGCCGCGTGTGTGAAGAAGGCCTTCGGGTTGTAAAGCACTTTAGGTAAGGAAGAAAAGTTATTGGTTAATACCCAGTAGCCTTGACATTACTTACAGAATAAGGACCGGCTAACTCCGTGCCAGCAGCCGCGGTAATACGGAGGGTCCAAGCGTTAATCGGAATTACTGGGCGTAAAGCGCGCGTAGGCGGCTTGACAAGTTGGGTGTGAAATCCCCGGGCTTAACCTGGGAACTGCATTCAAAACTTACAAGCTAGAGTACGGGAGAGGAGAGTAGAATTCATGGTGTAGCGGTGAAATGCGTAGATATCATGAGGAATACCAATGGCGAAGGCAACTCTCTGGACCGTAACTGACGCTGAGGTGCGAAAGCGTGGGTAGCAAACAGGATTAGATACCCTGGTAGTCCACGCCGTAAACGATGACAACTAGCCGTTGGATTTTCGGATTCAGTGGCGCAGCTAACGCATTAAGTTGTCCGCCTGGGGAGTACGGCCGCAAGGCTAAAACTCAAATGAATTGACGGGGGCCCGCACAAGCGGTGGAGCATGTGGTTTAATTCGATGCAACGCGAAAAACCTTACCAACCTTTGACATCCAGAGAAGCTTTTAGAGATAGAAGTGTGCCTTCGGGAACTCTGTGACAGGTGTTGCATGGCTGTCGTCAGCTCGTGTCGTGAGATGTATGGTTAAGTCCAGTAACGAGCGCAACCCTTATCCTTATTTGCCAGCACTTCGGGTGGGAACTCTAGGGAGACTGCCGTGAATAACACGGAGGAAGGTGGGGACGACGTCAAGTCATCATGGCCCTTACAGGTTGGGCTACACACGTGCTACAATGGGAGATACAGATGGTTGCGAAAGCGCGAGCTGGAGCCAATCCCACAAAGTCTTCCTTAGTCCGGATTGGAGTCTGCAACTCGACT
Source organism: SAR86 cluster bacterium (assembly GCA_028135785.1). Taxonomy (GTDB): domain Bacteria; phylum Pseudomonadota; class Gammaproteobacteria; order Magnimaribacterales; family AG-339-G14; genus CASICS01. The sequence goes on along the minus strand of JAOIHS010000004.1, from coordinate 74,599 downwards.
CCATGAAGCAGGAATCGCTAGTAATCGCGAATCAGAATGTCGCGGTGAATACGTTCTCGGGCCTTGTACACACCGCCCGTCACGTCATGGGAGTGTGTTGTACCAGAAGTGGTTTGCCTAACCTTCGGGAGGGCGGCCCCCACGGTATGATACGCGACTGGGACGAAGTCGTAACAAGGTAGCCCTAGGGGAACCTGGGGCTGGATCACCTCCTATGTATTTATACACAGCCTTTTTATTTGTGAGTGTCCGTTCGAATTATATGAATTTTTGACTATGTATTTAGTCATGTGTGTTCTTTTAAAGTAATGTAATCCAACGATTAATGAATGAGGTTGATGAGATCTCATATATTCATTAATTTAGATTAATAATTAATGTTATCAATTATTAATCAAACTATTTTTAAAGTGAATTTATTCACTTTAACGATAGATCAAGTTCGAAATAAATTTATTTATTTCAAATTTATACAATAATGTTCTGAGATATTTATATCTTAGAATGCTAATGGCAAATTTAATTGGCGCTTATTATTCAAAATGTCTTAACATTTTTTTAAACCTAGTTGTTTAGAAACATATAGTTAAGTAATTAAGTGCATATGACGGATGCCTTGGCATGTAGAGGCGATGAAGGACGTAGTAATCTGCGATAAGCTTCGGTAAGCTGATAAACAAGCTATAACCCGAAGATCTCCGAATGGGAAAACCCACCTAGGATAACCTAGGTATCTTTATCTGAATACATAGGATAAAGAGGCAAACGTAGGGAACTGAAACATCTAAGTACCTATAGGAAAAGAAATCAATTGAGATTCTGTGAGTAGCGGCGAGCGAAAGCGGAACAGCCCTTAAGCAACTAAAGAAAAAACTTAACAAGTTGGGAAACTTGACCATAGAAGGTGATAGTCCTGTAAATTAATTTTCTTTTTTTGTGAAATCGAGTAGGTCGGGACACGAGAAATCTTGACTGAATATGGGGGGACCATCCTCCAAGGCTAAATACTCCTACATGACCGATAGTGAACTAGTACCGTGAGGGAAAGGCGAAAAGAACCCCGGAGAGGGGAGTGAAATAGATCCTGAAATCATATGCATACAAGCTGTAGGAGCTCTAAGTTTATCTTCGGATAAACGGAGTGACTGCGTACCTTTTGTATAATGGGTCAGCGAGTTACTGTCTGTGGCAAGCTTAACTTTTATAAGGTAGGCATAGGGAAACCGAGTCTTAATAGGGCGTTGAGTCGCAGGGAGTAGACCCGAAACCGGGCGATCTATCCATGGCCAGTGTGAAGGTAAGGTAATACTTATTGGAGGCGCGAACCCACTTATGTTGAAAAATGAGGGGATGAGCTGTGGATCGGAGTGAAAGGCTAATCAAGCTCGGAGATATCTGGTTCTCCTCGAAAGCTATTTAGGTAGCGCCTCGTGTATTACTGTTGGGGGTAGAGCACTGTCTCGGCTAGGGGGTCATCCCGACTTACCAAACCGACGCAAACTCCGAATACCAACAAGTATCAGCACGGGAGACACACTGCGGGTGCTAACGTCCGTAGTGGAAAGGGAAACAACCCAGACCGCCAGCTAAGGTCCCAAAGTATGATTAAGTGGGAAACGATGTGGGAAGGCTTAAACAGCTAGGAGGTTGGCTTAGAAGCAGCCATCCTTTAAAGATAGCGTAACAGCTCACTAGTCGAGTCGGCCCGCGCGGAAGATATACCGGGGCTAAATCATACACCGAAGCTGCGGATAGATTCTTTTATTAGAATCTATGGTAGAGGAGCGTTCTGTACGCCTATGAAGGGGGATTGTGAAATTCTCTGGAGGTATCAGAAGTGAGAATGCTGACATGAGTAACGAGAGAAAGGTGAAAAACCTTTCCGCCGAATGATCAAGGTTTCCTGTCCAACGCTAATCGGGACAGGGTAAGTCGGTGCCTAAGGCGAGGGCGAAAGCCGTAGTCGATGGAAAACAGGTTAACATTCCTGTACTTCCTATTATTGCGATGGAGTGACGGAGAAGGCTATATCAGCAGGGCGATGGTTGTCCCTGTTTAAGGTTGTAGGCCGGTGTTTTTGTTAAATGCGGAACACCTTTGGCTGAGAACTGACGACGATCGACTCTTTGAGTTGAGAAGTGATAGATGCCATGCTTCCAGGAAAAACTTCTAAGCTATAGATATTAGGGAGCCGTACTGTAAACCGACACAGGTGATCAAGTAGAGAATACTAAGGCGCATGAGAGAACTTGGGTTAAGGAACTAGGCAAAATGGTACCGTAACTTCGGGAGAAGGTACGCCTCTACTACGTGAAAGAACTTGCTTCTGGAGCGGAAAGAGGTCGAAGATACCAGGTGGCTGCGACTGTTTACTAAAAACATAGCACTCTGCAAACACGTAAGTGGAAGTATAGGGTGTGACGCCTGCCCGGTGCCGGAAGGTTAATTGATCTGGTTAGTCCTCGGACGAAGCTAGTGATCGAAGCCCCGGTGAACGGCGGCCGTAACTATAACGGTCCTAAGGTAGCGAAATTCCTTGTCGGGTAAGTTCCGACCTGCACGAATGGCGTAACGATGGCCATACTGTCTCGACCCAGGACTCAGTGAAATTGAATTTGCGGTGAAGATGCCGTATACGCGCGGCAAGACGGAAAGACCCCGTGCACCTTTACTATAGCTTCACACTGGACTTTGAATTTATATGTGTAGGATAGGTGGGAGACTTTGAAGCAGGAGCGCAAGCTCTTGTGGAGTCGACCTTGAAATACCACCCTTATACATTTGAGGTTCTAACTCAGTCCCGTAATCCGGGACGAGGACAGTGTGTGGTGGGTAGTTTGACTGGGGCGGTCTCCTCCTAAAGAGTAACGGAGGAGTACGAAGGTAACCTCAGCACGGTCAGACATCGTGCAATGAGTGCAATGGCATAAGGTTGCTTAACTGCGAGACCGACGGGTCGAGCAGGTACGAAAGTAGGTCATAGTGATCCGGTGGTTCTGTATGGAAGGGCCATCGCTCAACGGATAAAAGGTACGCCGGGGATAACAGGCTTATACCCCCCAAGAGTTCACATCGACGGGGGTGTTTGGCACCTCGATGTCGGCTCATCACATCCTGGGGCTGGAGCAGGTCCCAAGGGTATGGCTGTTCGCCATTTAAAGTGGTACGCGAGCTGGGTTTAGAACGTCGTGAGACAGTTCGGTCCCTATCTGCCGTGCGCGTTGGAGATTTGAGAGGAGTTGTTCCTAGTACGAGAGGACCGGAATGAACGAACCTCTGGTGTTCGGGTTGTCACGCCAGTGGCATTGCCCGGTAGCTATGTTCGGAAAGGATAACCGCTGAAAGCATCTAAGTGGGAAGCCTACCTCAAGACCAGATCTCCCTGAACCTTCGGGTTCCTAAAGAGCCGTTCAAGACTAGGACGTTGATAGGCAGGATGTGTAAGTGCTGTAAGGCATTGAGCTAACCTGTACTAATTGCTCGTGAGGCTTAACTTTATGTTTCTAGACATCTAGGAAAATAAACGTCAAGTTAATTTGTTATTAGCAAATGTTGGATTACTTTATTTTCAACAAATAAGAATTTTGTCCGATGACATTAGCAAGTGTGACCCACCTGATCCATTTCGAACTCAGAAGTGAAACCACTTAGCGCCGATGGTAGTGTAGTTTTTTCTATGCGAGAGTAGGACATCGTCGGACTTCTTATTAAAAAAAAGGGATCTCCTATGAGATCCTTTTTTTTATTTGATAATTTTATAAAATAGGGTTTAAATGTTATGACAAGGATTTGTGTAATTTAAATTCTTCTCCACGGAAGTAGAAGGTTATAGATAATATCTAGGGGATCCTTATGCTTAAAAAAAATTTTTCTACTTCTGCACCACTTATAAACTGTGCAGTCATTATAAGATTGGGGTATTAATTATGAAAAAAATTATATTACCTTTAATTATTTTTGGAATTATGAGTTGTGCTGCTAAACCTTCTTCAATTCAGCCCGCACTAGTTTCAAAATTACCTTATGTAAGTCTCAGCTGCGATGCTTTAAAAGTTTCGATGGATAGAGAAACTGATAACTTAAATACTTTGAGTGGAGACCAAACTTCTCAAAGAAATTGGGATATTGCACTTAACATCCTCCTTCTACCTGGTGTAGGTGCTGCCACCTCAGATAGTGAAGAATTAATAGCACAATCGAAAGGTCGATTGATTGTCATGCAAGATGAGTTCGTCGATAGGTGCTCTAAAAGAAAGGATTAGTAAACTTGGTAGGCTTTTTATTTGAATAATATTTATTTCAATAAATGCCTAGGCACTAAAAAATAAAAACTTAAAAACTTTGTGGAGGGTGTTGAAGCCCTTCACTATAAAGTCCCAAGACAAATGGCATATTCACCATTTTCGATAAACTCATATTCTAAATTTAAATGATCAAATCCCTCTTTTAAGAGTTTGGTAACTAACTGATATTTAGGAGTTCTTCCAATTATTAATACATTCGATATTCCAGAAACTATGGCAGCAGTAGCTGCAGTTTTTAATATAGTTTGCGCCACCATATTTATTACCCCCGCAGCAAGATCTGCATTATTAAGATCTGAAGTGCTCATTTTTCCAAAGTTGACTGCGCTTGTTTCCTCAGGAAGATTTCCAATTGGGCCTGACACTACATCTTTTAAAATTAAATCTACTTTTTTGAAATCACCCTCTAAAGAAAGTTTATTTATTTTTTCAGGATCATTTTCTTTAATAAGAAGATTACACAATCCTCTAATAGTTCCCCCGCCAAGCCCAGTGCCACCAGCATGCACAAACTTATTTTCTTTTTTTAAAACACATGCAGTTCCAGATCCAGCACTTATAACCAAGAAATTTTCTATTTTATTTTTACTCAATGATTGAGCGCCTCTCCCAATGGCATCCAATTCATTAAAATGAGTAATAGGTATATCGTTTAGCAAATTCGGTAAATCGAAGTGCCTTCCGCCCGTTACACCAATTGTTTCTATCTCACTGAGATTCAAATTACTTTGTAAAATTAGCTTTTTTAAATTTTGAAGATTTACTTCATTGGAAGGAAAGGAAAGATAGCTTATTTGATTGTGATGACAGATTACCAAATCAGTATTAGTAATTCCAAAATCTATGCCTAGGCTTATTTTGCTCATGTTTAGCTATTTTTACTTAAATAGCTTTTTAATAAAAGAACTTAATCCGTGTCTAATTTTATGTTGTGAGGCAGATTCTTTTTTTATGTAGTTCATTTGCAGAGAGAGTCTTTTTCCTTCGAAGGGATGAAAACCATGCCAACAGTTTTCCGTAACTTTGAATACGACCAAACTTCCTAAAGTAGCTGGTAGCTCTTCAATATAGTCTTCTAGGTCATTATTATTTTTAAGCATTCTAAGTAATCCAGTATTTTCTTCCCAACTTTCATTTAAATATAACAACATAGTGAGAAGCTTTGTTTTTGAATCTGTATGAATCTGACCATCTTTTAATCTTGAATAGCCTCTGAGAGTAGTTATGATCTCAACATCATCTAAATTAATTTTAAATTTTTCAGAAAGCACCTTTTGCATCTCTTCACTTTCTATTTCTGATATGAGGTTTTTAATATTTTCAGAAAGACCAGGCATGTCGCTAGGATAACTCCCCCCTTTAGTTAAGTCAGGAAATTCTTCAGGCAGTGATTGCCCTTCTTCTGTAATGCAGTTTTCGACTGCAAAATATGGAAAATAAGTGTCGTTAATAGGCGCTGATTTGATTAAATTTAAATCAATCAGGGCGCCCATTAAAGAGTAGATTAGCTATTAGCTGATGCTTCTGATGCAGCTGCTTGAGCTTGAATTGAAGCTAGCATTTCATCAGATTCTTTTTTGACTTCTTCAGAAGTCTCTAGCGGTTTGGTTATTTCTGCCCAGTCAATCTCAAAGTCACTTGGAGCATGTTCATACTCTAATATTCCCAAAGCTTCATATTTAGGTCTAACACTGTCAGTAAGAAGACCTATCTTTTTAAGATTAGGCATCACTCTTGAAAATAAGAAACTTCTAAATTGATCCATAGCACCGTTTTCCAATTGGAATTTTCTGGCTTCTTCTTCTGTCATATTTAGGTATTTAGACATAGCTTTATTATTACTCAATCTTTCTCTGGAAATAACGCAAGCTTCATAAGCAAATTGAGCTCTATCTTCTATTTCTTCAGGAGAAAGCGTTGTAACGAAGTCTTCGAGGTAATTAATGCCGAAAGTTACATGTCTTGCTTCATCTCTAATTACGTAGTGAAGAAGAGTTTTTAATAAAGGATCTTTGGCCGATAACTTCATATTTGTAAAAGCTGCCAAAGCCAACCCTTCTATGATGATTTGCATACCAATGAATTTAAGATCCCATCTAGGATCGGTAAGAATTTTATCTAATAAGGCTTTTAAATTAGGATTGATAGGGTAGTGATATCCTACTTTCTCTTGAAGATATCTATTAAAAACCTCTACATGTCTAGCCTCATCAAAAGTTTGTGATGCTGCATAAAGCTTAGCGTTGAAAGTGGGCGCACAATTAGCCAATTGAGAGGCAACCAGCAAGGCACCTTGTTCACCATGTAAAAACTGTGAAAGAACTTCAGCAGTTTCATGACGATCAAACTCTATTTTTTCTTCTGGAGACAGATTTTTATAAGCATCCAATTCTTCATGCGGCGGAGAAAAGCCTTCAATGCCCATTAGTTTCTCATCTGCTGGGTGGTTATAATCCCAATCCAAATCAATCGAACCATTCCAGTTCATTTCTTTACCCAGTTCGTAAAGTTTTTTTATTCTGTTATCTGCAACAGTGTAATCCCAGTTATATGAGCCTGTTAGAGGTGTGTTGAATATTTCTACAACATCTTCAACTTGTTTAGGAGACAAATCTAATTCTTCATCTGGGTGGTTTTCTTGTTTTGCCTCACCAAAATAAACCAAATCTTTAGGAGGACTATCAGTTTTTGTAATTTTCATAGCAAAAATTTAGGCTTTTTACCCCTGTATGTCAATGAAAATTGCACGAATCAGATACGGATATTTTATGAAATTACTTAGTTAATTTGTAATAAATAATTCAGTGAGTTGTTCTAGCATTACACCACCAAGTTCTTCAGCTCTGTGAATAGTCACGGCCTTTGAATAATACCTAGTTACATCATGACCAATTCCAATGGCTATAAGATCTATATCAGTTTTATTTTCTATCTCTTTTATGACATTTTTTAGATGATTATCTAAATAACTAGTTGAGTTTGTCGATAGTGTGCTGTCATCAACAGGCGCACCATCTGAAATGACCATAAGTATTTGTCTCTGTTCAGGTCTTTTAAACAATCTACCACAAGCCCATAACAGAGCTTCGCCATCTACGTTCTCTTTAAGCAAGCCCTCTCTTAACATCAAGCCAAGATTTTTTTTTGCTCTTCTCCAAGCTAGGTCTGCAGGTTTGAATATAATATGACGTAAATCATTTAATCGGCCAGGATTATTAGGTTTTCCACATTCAACCCACAATTTTCTGCTTTCTCCACCTTTCCAATGTTTAGTAGTGAATCCTAGTATTTCAGTTTTGATATTACATCTATCTAAGGTGGCTCCAATAATGTCTGCAGAAATAGCAGCGGTAGTCATCGACCTTCCTCTCATCGAGCCAGAACTATCTACTAAAATAGTAACAACCGTATCTTTAAATTTAGTATCTTTTTCTTGTTTAAAACTTAGAGAGGTAAGCGGGTCGGTAATAATTTTATGCAATTTTGAAGTATCCAAAATACCCTCATCCTTATCGTACTCCCATGATCGATTTTGTTGGGCTAAAAGTAATCTTTGTAAACGATTTGCCAACTTTGCTATAACGGATTTACTGGGATCTATGAGTTGATCTAACCGTGTTCTTAGTCTTCTTAGTTCTTCGGCTGAACACAAATCTTCAGCATCAATAGTTTCATCATAATCTCTTGAAAAAACCTTATATTCAATCTCTTTAACTTGACCTAAAAGTTCTTCTAATTTTGATCTATTTTCTAACCATTCTTCTTCAGTTTCTTCAGTTTCTCCATCTTCCATATCAAAATCTTCTGAGGATTCATTCTGAGCTTCTTCGGGTTCTGAGGGGGTGCTTTCTTCAGATTGATCTTCATCTTGATTATCTTCTTGTTCAGAGTCACTTTGATCTTCTTGATCAGATGAAGACTCCTCTTCTTCTTGTTCTTTTTCTTCATCAAATGAAATATTAAGAGCGTTTAACACTTCTTGTATTTCAGCCAGATAGTCGTCTTTAATTTCAAGCGATTCTTTAATGCGAGGAATATATTTTTTTTCAATAGCATCTAAATCTTTTTTCAAAGGCTTTAAAAAACCTTCTTCTTTGGGAGTTAAATCAAGCTCTAAAATATTTTGCTTGAGCCAAATTTGCAAGGCTTTACTCGCATTTTGAAGAGGTGTCTCGGGAGCGAAATCTTTTAATGATTCTAGAAAGACAGAATGCAAATTATTTTTAACACCATTAAATTGCAATGAACCTAAAATTTCCAGTCTTATCTCATTTTGGTCAATTAAAATTTGATCCAATTCTGCAACGCCAGTCACTTTGTTAGGTGACTCAAATGAATATTTTTCCTTCAAAGCAATCTTATCTGATTTGCCCCTAGAAAATACAAGCTCTTCTTTAGAGGAAGATACTTTAGGAATTGAATTGGAAGATATCGAGTCTATGCCAAAACTCAGCTCTAATTCTTTATTTTTAGAAATAGCTCTCGTGGAAGACGACAGAGCATCTTTTATTACTTGGTCTGAAGATTTATCGCTCAATCCTTATCTATTAACTTTGAAACCGAGTCAGCAACTTCAATGTCAAAACATCTTTGAAAATATTCAGAAATTATGGGCTTTTCAGTTTCGTCACACTTGTTTAAAAAACTTAGTTCAAATGAAATAGCTAGATCTGAAAAAATTTGGAAATTCTCAGCCCAACTGATTACTGTTCTAGGTGACATTAAATTAGATATATCACTATTTTTAAAACCTTCTCTGGTTAAATTTGCCAATTCGATCATATTTTTCACCACAGACAGGCCTTTCTTATTATTAAGCTCAGGAACCTTCGAGAGAATCACCTTGGTTTCCAACTCAACAGTTAAATAATTAAGACAAGATACTATTTGCCACCTATCCATTTGACCTTGGTTTATTTGCTGGGTGCCATGGTATAAACCAGTACTATCACCCAAGCCGACGGTGTTAGCAGTAGCAAAGAGTCTAAAAAAAGGATTTGGAGTAAGAACTCTATTTTGGTCAAGTAATGTTAATTTCCCTTCGACTTCTAAAACTCTTTGAATTACGAACATGACATCTGGTCTTCCTGCATCGTATTCATCAAAAACTAAAGCAGTGGGGTTCTGAATGGCCCATGGCAGAATCCCTTCTTGAAATTTTGTGATTTGTTTATTACTTTCAATTACTATCGCGTCCTTACCTAATAAGTCTAATCTGCTGATGTGACTATCTAAGTTGACTCTGACACAAGGCCAATTTAATCGAGCTGCAACTTGCTCAATGTGAGTAGATTTTCCAGAGCCATGAAGACCCTGAACCATTACTCTTCTGTTGTTGGAGAAGCCAGCGAGGATAGATAGAGTAGTTGCCTTATCAAAACAATAGGATTCATCAATTTTAGGAACATATTCGTTCGCTTTTGCAAAGGCAGGCACTTCGAAGTCTGCTTTTATTCCAAAGGTTTTGCCGACATTAATTTTGACGTCGGGAGTGTTTTCCGAAAAATCTGTGAAAGTGGTCATAATATAAAAGAGTGTATTATCCTTTTTTTTACTAAGACAGCAAGAAATTATCCATGTCTTCAAGTAAACTTACCTTATAATTTTTACTCTAAAGTTACTATTATGGATGCACTAAAGATTTGGTCTGAAATTGAAGATGAAGCAAAGAAATTTGCTGACGAAGATTCTCATGCTGGAGTATTTCTCCAAGCGCATGTCTTCCCTTATAAAGGTCTCGGTGAAGCGCTGTCTTTTAGATTAGCTGAGGATTTAGCTTGCGATGATGATGAAGAAGGTTTTAGCGATAGCTTTCTCAAAAAAGAATTAGAAAAAGTATTTCAAAAAGAAAATATTCTAGCGGGAGTTATCAAAGACTTAAGAGCGGTTAAAAAAAGAGACCCTGCATCACAAGGTTATTTACTAACGCTTTTATTTTCAAAAGGATTTCTAGCTTTGCAATCTCACCGAGCTGCGAGTAATTTTGCAAAACTTGAAAAAACTTTTATGGCTTACTTTTTACAAAGCCAAGCATCGAAAATCTATGGAGTTGATATTCACCCAGCTGCTTCAATTGGCAATGGTGTTATGTTGGATCATGCAACTGGCATAGTTATTGGAGAAACTAGCGTGGTTGAAGACGACGTATCTATCTTTCAAGGAGTGACTTTAGGAGGAACTGGAAAAATTACAGGTGATCGACATCCAAAAGTTAGAAAAGGAGTTTTAATTAGTGCGGGAGCAAAGATCATCGGTAACGTCGAAATTGGTGAAGGGGCAAAAATAGCAGCCGGCAGCGTGGTGCTAGAAGATGTTCCAATGAATACCACTGTGGCTGGAGTTCCTGCAGTTATTGTCGGGCACCCATCTACAGACTCTCCTGCAAAAACAGTCGATCATTCAATAAAGGATTAAACATGACAGATCAAAAGTTACTAGATGAGTTAGTAAAAACCTTGGCATTAGAAAAATTTGAAGAAAATCTTTTTCGCGGTCAAAGCGAACAAACGGCTTGGGGAAGAGTTTTTGGAGGTCAGGTTATAGGTCAAGCGCTGAGCGCAGCGCACCAGACTGTCGAATCTTCAAGGATTGCGCATTCCTTACACGCATATTTTTTAAGACCAGGGCGAATCGATATGCCAATTCTCTATAATGTAGAAAGAATAAGAGACGGAAAGAGTTTTACAACAAGGACTGTTAATGCAATTCAAAACGGAGAATTCATTTTTAATATGTCGGTTTCCTTTAAGGTTAAAGAAGAGGGTTTCGAACATCAATTTGAAATGCCAGATGTGCCAGGTCCTGAATCATTGAAAAGTGATAGGCAGATTAGAGAAGAAGCTAAGGATAAGATTCCTAAAGAAATGCTAGATGTATTTTTAAGAGATAAGCCTATAGAAATTAAAAATGTCGAGCCATGGGATCCTTTTACTAAAGAAGTAGGGCCTCCTGTTAAACACATGTGGATTAAAGCTAAAGGAAAATTGCCAGATAATTACCTAGTTCACCAAGCTGTTTTAGCTTATGCATCCGATATGGGCTTAATGAGTACTTGTCAAAAACCACATGGAATAGGATGGGGCGCTTTCAATAGAACAATCCAAGCAGCGAGCCTAGATCACGCAATGTGGTTTCACAGAGAATTTAGAGCAGATGAATGGCTTCTTTATGCTCTCGATAGTCCAAGCGCGAGTAATGCGAATGGTTTTAATAGAGGAAACATCTATACTCAAGAAGGAATCTTAGTGGCCTCTGCTGTCCAAGAAGGTTTAATTAGATCATTAAAATAATAAAATTAATGGATTGCTATAATGACATTATGTCATTAAATTTTTAAAAATATCTCTTGTTTGTTAGTTCTTATTGATGTACTTTTGTTGACTAAATAAAAAAATCCTGGGGGGATGAATGTTTAAAAAAATCTTAATAACCGTCGTAGTAAGTTTTATTTCTTATTCGACTTTTGCGCAAGATGAGTCTGTCACTGTAATTGGTTCTTTGATTAAAGGTACTCCAATTGATACAGGATCACCTATCCAAAAAATTGATTCTGATACCATAGAGTCACAAGGAAATCTTAATATTGTAGAACTCATAAAAATGGTTCCAGGAAGTTCTGGTGTCGATGGTGAATCAAACCAATTCGGATCAAATGGAGCTGAAGGATTATCAAACATAAATTTAAGAGGACTGGGTACTCAACGTACTTTAGTGCTTATTAACGGAAAAAGACAAGTTACAGCTCCCTTAAGCACCGGTGCTGGAAGATCAGTAAACCTCCATGATATTCCAATGGCTGCTCTAAGATCAGTTGAAATTTTAAAAGAGGGTGCAGCAGCGACATATGGTTCAGATGCTATTTCTGGTGTAGTTAATTTTATTACTGACTCAACCTTTGAAGGGTTCAAGGCAAATTTTGCCGGAAAAAGTATTCCTGATGCTGACGACGAGTCGCAAGAGTTTTCTTTAACTTATGGAACTTTAATAGGAGACACGAATTTCGTAGCATCATTAGGTTATCAATTCAAAGGTCAGCTTGCTGCAAGAGATACTTCCTATGCAATTAAGCCTTTTTCTGCAAGTGATAAGGGCGGTTGGTCAACAATGGGAAATCCAGGAACATTTGTTCATCCTGATGGAGCTAGTAATGCAGCTTTAGGACTAGGAAACTTTTCAATGCTAAGTGATCCTGGTTGTAATAATGCCGGTGGAACAAACACTGCTTTGGGAGGCTTCGGAACTTCAGTAGCTGATCATGCCTCTTTAGCTGGAATTTGTAGATATCAATATTCTTATTTTGATAACGTTCAAGAAGAACAAGAAAATACTCAATTATGGATGGAAGCAAATGGAGATATAAATGGTCATGATTTCCATGTTGAATTCCTGTACGGAAATACAGACGTTCCTCACTGGGCAACTTCTCCTTCTTATCCGCCAAATAATCCGGCCAGTAATACGATGCCTGATAATCATCCAGCTATGACTCAGTTATGTACTGACTACGCAGCTTTCTGTACTGCCTTGATAAATACTAATTATGGAGGAGATGGAACTGATAGAGCAGATATTCACAGACTTAGAATTAGAGCTATGGCAGCTGCAGGTAATCCATTTGGAAGTGCTAGAGGCGCTCAAACGGAATCTAGAGAATATGATACCTTTAGAATTGCAGGAGCTTTTGAAGGCGATTTAACTGATGACATTCAGTATTCTACAAGTTTAAATTATTCAACTAGTGAAGGAGAAACCACCTCTTCAGATACACAACAACACAAATTTCTATCATCCTTATGGGGCTATGGTGGACCAAGTTGTGATGTTGAATTAACTGGACTTACAACAAGCACAAGTGACTTAACGCCAACTTTTAAAGTAAAATCTACAGGCGCTGCTATTGCTGCTTCAACAGTTCAAGGAACTTCTAGGCCAACTGGCTGTAATTATTACAATCCTCTTTCAAATGGAGTTCAACAAGGACAGCAACGTGATTTTACTACAGGACAAAGAGTTGCTGTAAACCCAGATTACACAGCTTCTTTAGCTAACACGACAGAGATGTTGAGATGGCTGATAGATCAAAGAATTACCGTTTCCGAATCAACTCTTTTAACTGCTGATTTCATAGTACAAGGAAACTATTCTAATTTTGAATTAGACGGTGGAGATGCTGCATGGGCTTTAGGTTATGAAAGACGTGAATACAATATCACAACTTTCACACCAAATAGAGCTGGACCTACTGCAAACAATGCCAACACAAATATTCATAACGGTACACTTTATCCTTGTGATATTCCCGCAAATAATGCAACAGAGAGTGGAAGAGCAGCATGTGCTGCAAACCCTGTAGGTTTGTTTATGTTCTTGGCACCAACTTTTGATGTTGACCAAGATCAAAATATTGATGCATTTTTCGGTGAGTTAGCACTACCTATTAACGATGCACTTGATATGCAAATAGGCTTAAGATACGAAGATTATGGCACTGATTCTACTTTGGATCCTAAATTAGTCGTGCGTTATTCGCCTATGGATTCTCTAACTATGAGATTCACTGGACAAACTACATTTAGAGCGCCTCATCCAGATGAAACCTCAAACACAAGAGTTACAGCGTTGTCTTATGTTAATCAAGCAGGTGCCTTTAAGGGAGTAGACATAACTGGAAATAAAAATCTTTCACCAGAAGAAGCTACAACTTTTAACGTTGGTCTAGTAACAGATTTTGGAACTGATAATTGGTCAGCGACATTGGATTTTTACGACTTTAACTTTAAAAATCCAATCATCTTTGAAAATCACCAACAGCTAGTGAATGCTTATGCTGCTGGCGGTGCAGCTAAAGCAGCTGTTCAAGGCCAGATTTTCACTCCAGATGGAGCAGGAGGGCTTGTAGCTGATGGTTCAGGTGCTGCAGGAAACGTAGCTAGGATTCAATCTAACTACATTAACGGACCTGAAACCAACACAAACGGTATTGATTTATTTGTTCAATATGAAATGGATATTGCAAACGGTAGTTTAGCGGCTGGTATAGAAGCAAACGAAATCTTAGAATATTCGGTAGCTGCTTACATGAAAGGATCTGTCCAAATAGCTGCAGCTTATGAATGTGCAGGATATTTTAATATTGAAAATACTTGCAGGTCTATGCCTTCTAGAAAAGCCAAAGCTTTTGTGAGCTACACAGATAACATCCACAATGTATATGGTGCGGTTAACTATATTTCATCTTACGATGATAGAAGAGCAACAGGTGCTGGGTGTAGTAAAGTCTTGGATGCTGAAGGTATTTGTACAGTTATTGGCGATATGGTTTCTGTAGATGCTACATACACATATACTATGGATGATCAATTTGATCTTTCTTTATCAGTTTACAATATGCTAGATGAGATGCCTCCATTTACTGTTTGGGAAATGAACTATGATCCTAATACTCACAGTCCATTAGGAAGGTTTATTAAAGCTGGATTTACTTATCGCATGCAGTAAAGATAGTTTTTTAATCTTAAGAAAGGCCCCTTCAAGAAGGGGTCTTTTTTTTTCAAAAAGGCACTTGACAAGTTTGATATTATTATTGAATTAATACTTTAGAAGTTAAAAATGGAAATCTCTGCTTTAAAAAAATTGCCTGTAACGGTTCTTTCCGGATTTTTGGGTGCCGGTAAAACGACTGTGCTTAGCCACATTCTTAACAACCGTGAAAACAAAAAAGTTGCTGTGATAGTCAACGACATGAGTGAAATTAACATAGATGCTGTTACAGTCAAAAATGAAGTTTCGTTAAATCACATCGAAGAAAAGCTAATTGAAATGAGTAATGGTTGTATCTGTTGTACTCTCCGAGAAGATCTCTTGGAAGAAGTAAATAAACTAGCCAAGGAAGGACGTTTTGATTATCTGGTCATAGAATCGACTGGCATATCAGAACCTCTGCCAGTTGCTGAAACATTTACCTTTGCCGACGAGAAAGGAGTTTCCCTATCCGATGTAGCTGAGCTTGATACGATGATAACGGTTGTGGATGCGGTTAATTTTTTAAAAGATTATCAAGAAGCCAAATATTTAAAAGACAAGGGTGAGTCTTTAGGTGAAGACGATGAACGCAGTGTCGCTGACTTATTGGTTGATCAAGTTGAATTCGCTGATTTAATTTTGATTAGTAAAACTGATTTAGTAAGCTTTGAAGATATCGAGCGCTTAAAAGCAATTCTCAAAACTCTCAATACTGGAGCCAAAATTCTGCCAATTGTGCAAGGTAATGTTGAGATCGGTAAAGTACTTAATACCGGACTATTTGATTTAGAGCGCGCTCGACAAGCACCAGGGTGGTTAAAAGAAATGCGTGGCGAACATATTCCAGAGACCGAAGAATATGGCATCGGTAGCTTTTGTTATGAAGCGCGAAGACCTTTCCATCCTGATAGATTTCATGAGTTTTTGCACAACACCAAACAATACGGAAAATTGATCCGCTCTAAAGGATTTTTTTGGCTAGCCACTCGTCCTGAATATGCAGGTCAGTGGAGTCAGGCTGGAGGGATCGCCCGATATGGTTTTGCTGGCTTGTTTTGGAAGGCTGTACCTAAAAAAGATTGGCCTGAAGATGAGGAGTATCTAGCTTCGATTGAAAAGCAATGGATAGAACCTTTTGGGGATATGCGACAAGAATTGGTTTTTATAGGTCAAAGTTTGAATCAGAAAAAAATGATACAAAAACTTGATGAGTGCCTATTAACTTAAGCAGAGGTTTTAAAAGGAAGAGAATATTGGGAAACTTTAGAGGATCCATTCCCGGCTTGGGATCAAATTTAACAATTATTCTAAGGTTGTGACACCCATCAGATGCAGGTCTACTTCTCTGGCCGCAGCTCTACCCTCATTTATAGCCCATACTACTAATGACTGACCCCTTCGGCAATCGCCTGCTGCAAAAATTTTAGGATGAGAAGTTTTATGTATGTTGTGCTCAGCCTTAAAGTTACTTCTTTCATCTAAAGCAACTTTTGTTTTTTTATTAACGTAATCCTCGGGGCCTAAAAAGCCCATAGCTAAAAATATCAAATCAGCTTTCCATTCTTTTTCAGTGCCTTCTATTTCTTGAAATTTAGAATCCACTTCTACGGTCTTGATCCCTATGAGATTTCCATTTTCATCTCTTAAAAACTCTTTACCTGAAACTGAATATTCTCTCGGATCTTTACCAAAGACTTCAGCAGATTCTTCATGACCATAATCCACTTTATAAATTCTTGGAAAAAGTGGCCAAGGATTATTATCGGCTCTTTCTTCAGGCGGCTTAGCCATGATCTCAAAGTTAGTTAAAGATTTACAGCCGTGTCTGAGTGACGTTCCAATGCAATCATTTCCAGTATCACCTCCACCGATTACAATGACGTCTTTGCCTTTAGCATTAATGAAGCTATCATCCTTCAAATCACTGTCTAGTAGGCTTTTTGTATTAGAACTTAAGAACTCCATGGCAAAATGGACGCCGTCTCCTTTTCTTCCAGGAATTGGAAGATCTCTGGGTTTCGTCGCGCCAGTGGCGAATAAAATAATATCATTGTCTTTGAGTAATTTTTCGGTAGCTATAGAATTTTTAGAGGAGCCGCCCACGTCCGTATTGGTAAAAAACTTTATTCCTTCAGTTTTCATTATATCCAAACGAATATCCATCAATGATTTATCCATCTTCATATTGGGAATTCCATACATCATTAATCCACCAATTCTATCTGCTCGTTCGTATACATTTATTTTATGACCTACGCTATTGAGTTGCTGAGCAGCTGATAATCCAGCTGGCCCTGAACCTACAATTGCTATCGTTTTGCCTGTTCTTTTTTTAGGAATGTTAGGTTTTAACCATCCTGATTGAAAACCTTTATCAGCTATAGCAAATTCTAGATTCTTAATCGCTACTGGACTTTCGGTAATTCCTAGAACGCATGCTCCCTCACAGACTGCCGGACAAACTCGACCAGTCACTTCTGGAAAATTATTGGTTTTCATCAGTCTTTGAAAAGCCTCTTCCCATTTATTGTTATAGACAAGATCGTTCCATTCGGGAATCAAATTATAAACAGGGCAGCCTTCATCAGATTGGCAGAAGGGCACTCCACAGTCCATGCAACGAGATGCTTGAGTTTCAAGTCCTTTATCTTCATGATTTGTATAAATTTCTTTGAAATCTAAAACTCTTTCGCTAGGAGCTCTATAAGGCTCTACAGCCCTCGAAAATTCTTTAAAGCCAGTTGGTTTTCCCATTTAGACAGCCTCCTTCTTTTTTTGATCCATTTCAGCCAGAACTCTTTTATAATCAGTTGGCATGACTTTAGTAAAAAGTTTAATTTGTTCTGCCCAGTCATTAAGAATATTTTTAGCTATTTCTGAGCCGGTATAGTCTAAATGCCTTTCTATAAGATTTTTTAGTTCAGCTATATCTTCCTTAACATCAACTTTTTCTAATTCAAATGTGTCCATATTGCATTTGCTTTCAAATTCATTTTTCGGATCATAAACAAAAGCCTCTCCACCACTCATACCCGCCCCGAAGTTTCTTCCTGTCGGACCTAAAATCACTGCTTTGCCTCCAGTCATATATTCACACCCATGATCTCCGATTCCTTCCACAACCACTTTCGCTCCACTATTTCTAACACAAAATCTCTCTGCAGCTATACCTCGAAAATATGCCTCACCTTGAGTAGCACCATATAATGCGACATTACCAAGTAGCATATTATCTTCGGCTTTAAACGAACTGTCTTTAGGAGGATAAATTATTAGTTTTCCACCAGAAAGACCTTTGCCTACAAAATCATTAGCATCACCTTCAAGAGTCATCGTGATCCCTTTTACAAGCCAAGCAGCTAAACTTTGGCCTGCAGACCCATTGAGCTTTATATTGATTGTATCTTCAGGTAAACCCGCGGCTTCCCATACTTTGGTGACTTCATTTGACAACATTGTTCCAACCACTCTATTGATATTCACAATTGGAGATTCTATTGAAACCTTTTTACCTTTTTCTATCGCACTTTTAGCTTCAGTAATTAACTTATTATCCAGTGCTTTATCCAGTCCATGATCCTGTTGCACAGTGTTGTAGACTTCAGTATTTTCAAATATTTTTTCAGCTGGCTTAAGAATATTTGAGAAATCAAGACCCTTTCTTTTCCAGTGATCAATTGCACTATCAGCTTCAAGACAATCTACTCTGCCGATCATTTCATCGACAGTTTTAAAACCTAGCTCTGCCATAATACTTCTCAAGTCTTTGGCGACCATGAATAAATAATTTACAACATGCTCGGGCTTACCTTTAAATTTCTTTCTTAACTCCTTATCTTGTGTAGCAATTCCAACTGGACAAGTATTTAGATGACATTTTCTCATCATTATGCAACCAAGAGTTACTAGTGGAGCCGTAGCAAAGCCAAATTCTTCAGCTCCTAATAAAGCAGCTATAGCGACATCTCTTCCAGTTTTTAATTGACCGTCAGTTTGTAATATCACTCTAGATCTTAGATTATTCATTACCAAAGTTTGATGAGTTTCAGCAACTCCAAGTTCCCACGGAAGTCCAGCATGCTTTATAGAAGTTAAAGGCGATGCACCAGTCCCACCATCATGACCAGCTATTACTAAGTGATCTGTTTTAGCTTTGACAACTCCAGACGCAATTGTGCCAACTCCTATTTCAGAAACTAGCTTCACACTAATTCTAGAAGACCTATTAGCATTTTTTAGATCATGAATAAGCTGTGCCATATCCTCGATAGAATAAATATCATGATGAGGAGGAGGGCTTATAAGGCCAACTCCAGGAGTAGAGTGCCTAATTTTTGCAATGTATTCGTCAACTTTCTTACCGGGTAGTTCGCCCCCTTCACCTGGCTTAGCCCCTTGAGAGATTTTTATTTGCAATTCATCAGAATTAGTTAGGTAATGCATAGTTACACCAAAACGACCTGATGCAACTTGTTTAATCGCTGATCTTTTAGAGACTCCATTATCTAAAGGCTTAAATCTTATTGGATCTTCACCTCCTTCTCCTGTGTTGGATTTGCCACCTAATTCATTCATCGCTACAGCAAGAGATTCATGAGATTCTGTAGATATAGACCCCAGACTCATTGCACCCGTTGCAAATCTTTTTACAATTTCTTTTTCTGATTCAACGTCATCTATGTTTAAAGGTTGCAGTTTGGTTTTAAATTTTAATAAACCTCTTAAAGTACTATTCTTTGTAGTATTTTCATTTGCGTACTTAGCAAAATCCCAATAAGCATCTTCATTATTAGTTCTTGAAGCTAATTGCAGACTAGAAATTGTTTTTGGATCCCACATATGAGAATCACCACCATTCCTCCAATGAAAATCTCCATTATTAGTAAGAGAAGTAACGTTACTTTTTTCTTTAGGATATCCAAGATCATGGCGTCTTTCAGACTCTTTAGCTAATCCATCATAGCCAATCCCTTGAACCCTACTCGCGGTTCCTGGGAAGCTTTTTTCTATGATTTCATCAGATAAACCGACTGCTTCAAAAATTTGTGCTCCCTTGTAAGACTGAAGTGTAGAAATTCCCATCTTAGCCATAACTTTCATCATGCCCTTTCTTACAGCTTTTTTGTAAGCGAAGATAATATCTTCATATGATTTAATATTTGTAGCTTTTAAAAGACCATCTTCTTTTGCTTGCCAAAGAGACTCAAAAGCTAGGTAAGGATTTACTGCATCAGCTCCATAACCGAACAGCAAGCAATGATGATGCACCTCTCTAGCCTCACCAGTTTCTATAACCAAACCTAGCATGGTTCTTTTTTGAGATTTCACTAAATGATGATGAACAGTTGAACAAGCGACTAAAGAGCTGATAGAAACTTTTTCTTTATTAATGCCTCTATCGGAAAGAACAATGAAAGAATAATTATCTTTGATGGCTTTATCTGCTTCTTTACAAATTCTATTCAAAGCTTTTTTCATACCCTGAGTGCCATCTTTTTTAAGATAAGTAATATCAATCGTTTTTGTTTTCCATTTTCCTTTTTTAACTTTTTTAATTCCTTCAAGCTCAATGTCTGAAAGAATAGGTGATTCCAGTCTGAGTCTACGAGCCGTTTCAGGACTGGAAGACAAAAGGTTGCCCTCAGGCCCAATTAGACATTCCAGAGACATTATTACCTCTTCCCTGATTGAATCGATTGCAGGGTTAGTAACTTGAGCAAAAAGCTGCTTGAAATAATCAAAAATCAATCTAGGCTTATCTGATAAACAGGCTAAGGCTGCATCATTACCCATAGACCCTAAAGGGTCTCTTAATTCTGTAATTAAAGGCATAAGCATAAAATTCATAGTTTCTGTTGTGTAACCAAAAGCCTTCATTCTTTCAATTAAATCTTTTCCAACAACTGACTTTTGATTGATTCCTTTAGTGAGATCTTTTAAATCAACAATTTGTTCAGACACCCATTTTCCATAAGGATTAGAGCTACATATTTCTGATTTGAGTTCCTCATCAGGGATCATTCGACCTTCCTCAAAATCAATTAAAAACATTTTTCCTGGCTGAAGCCTTCCTTTTAATAAAACATCTTTAGGGTCAACATCTAATACACCCACTTCGGATGCCATAATTACCTTGTCTTGTTTCGTCACATAGAATCTGCTGGGCCTTAAACCATTTCGATCTAAAACCGCACCAGCACATTTTCCATCAGTAAAACAAATAGAGGCAGGACCATCCCAAGGTTCCATAGATGCAGATGAGTATTCATAAAAATTCTTTTTCTCAATTGGCATGTTTGCATCTGACTGCCAAGCTTCAGGTATCATCATCATTACAGATTCTTTTAAGCTTCTGCCATTCAAAATTAAAAACTCTAAAACATTATCAAAGCTTCCTGAATCAGTACAATCTGGCTCACATATAGGGAAAAGCTCTTTTAGTTTTGAGCCGTAGACATCGCTCTTAGCTACACCTTGTCTAGCTTTCATAGCGTTCATATTACCTTTGAGAGTATTTATTTCTCCGTTATGACACATATATCTATTTGGCTGCGCTCTATCCCATGAGGGAAAAGTATTTGTACTAAACCTTGAATGAACCATTGCTAAATGAGTTTGATAATCTTTATCCATTAAATCAGGATAGAAGGGAAAGAGCTGAGAAGGAGTTAACATTCCCTTATAAGTGATTACTTTAGAGGATAAACTGCACGCAAAAAACATAGAGTTTTGTTTTATTTTGGAATCATTTTTAATCTTATGTGTGAATTTTTTTCTGACTAAATAAATTTTTCTATCGAAGTCATCAGAATCTTGAGAATTTTTAGCTTTTACAAAAAGTTGCTCAATAGATGGTTGAGCATCCCTGGATGCTGGACCTACGTTTGCTCCTATAGGATCAACTGGAACTTCTCTCCATCCCACCAAAACTAAATTTTCTTCTTCGATAATATTTTTAATAATTAATTTACAAATAGTTCTATATTTTTTCATTTGAGGCAGGAATATATTTCCAACAGCATAGAGCCCCTTTCCAGGAAGGTTTAAATTTAGTTTTTTTGCTTCTTTTTGAAAAAATTGATCTGGTAGGGCCATTAAAATACCAGCTCCATCACCGGTATTTTCTTCGAAACCACACCCACCTCGATGATCCATTCTAGAATTAATAATGTAGGCATCCTCCATTATCTCTCTAGAAGGAACGCCTTTGATGTTGGCCACTAATCCAACTCCGCAAGAATCTTTTTCAAATTGCGGATCATAAAGCCCATTTTTAAGTGGGCGCTCAATATATTTTCTTATATTTTTTTTTGGCACACATTACCTCGACAGGTTTAGTAATATGCCCTTTTTACGCATGGACTATGCGTCACTTTTAAAGCATGTGATATGCATTAATGGAATTATATTAGCGGTAAAAAAAACTTATGTCGATGATGAAAATGCTCAAATTTGCACTAAATGAGTGCAAATTAAACTTAAAATACCTTAAATGATAAATTTTAGAGATTAATACTTTTTAAAATTAGCTCCTTGTCATGATTTTCAGTAATCTCAGCTTTTCCAATTCCTCTAAGCGTTATAAATCTTAATTTTTTAGATAGAATCTTTTTATCTCTACTCATCGCTTGCATAAATTCATCGATATCAAAATTTTCAGGGATTTCAAAAGGAAGACCTACTGATTTAATTAAAGCAGTTATTCTTCGGTATTCTTCTAGAGAAATATTTCCTAGCAACAAAGATAGATTGGATGCGCATATCATTCCCAGACCAACGGCTTCTCCATGAGAGAAACCATCCAATGATTGAGAGCCTTCAAACGCATGGCCAAAAGTATGACCAAAGTTTAAAAGCGCTCGATCGCCTTTTTCTTTTTCATCATTTGAAACAATAAAAGCTTTTATAAGCGAACTCTCATAGATTATTTGAATTAATTCTTCTTCTGAAAGATTCTTTCCTTCAATAAAAATATTTTCAAGTCTTAAAAATAAATTATTATCCGCAATTAAAGAATGTTTAATTATTTCAGCAAGACCGGCAGAGAAATCTTTTTTTGGAAGTGATTTCAAGACCAATGTGTCCATTAATACGAGTTCTGGCTGATAAAAAGCACCTACATTATTTTTAGAACCAGAAAAATTAATTCCAGTTTTGCCGCCAATCGCAGCATCTACTTGAGAAAGAAGTGTTGTAGGAATTTGAATCAAATTAACACCTCTTAAATAAGTTGATGCTACAAAACCTGCCATATCAGTAGTGATACCGCCTCCCAAACCTATTATTAATGAGTCTCTATTAAATTTTTTTTCATTTAACAGGGTGTATATGGGCATTATTCCTTCAAAACTTTTATTTTTTTCATTGGTTTCAAGATCAATATGAAATACCTCATAAGCTTCAGATTTGCCTAAAGATTTTTTTAAGCTTTCTAAAATTTTATTAGGAACATTTTTATCTCTTACTATCAGTATTTGTTTGCCTTGAACAAGCCATTTGTAATCATAAGAATCTATTAAACCTTCGTCGATTAAAACTTCATAACTTTTAGACTGGGTTCTGATATTTATAGATTTAGACATTTATAAAATTTATTATTTTTTCTACCATCTCTTCATTAGACAGGTTATCCGCATTAAGTTCTAGTTTGGCAACCATTTGATATAAATCCAGTCTTTTAGAGTATAGACGCTCTAATACTTTTCTAGAGTCTGTGTTATTCAATAGAGGTCTTTTGCTACTATCTTTTGTAGATTGATATTGTTTTTCTGTGGAAGCATTTAAAAAGATCACTAAATTTTCCTTTTTTAAGATTTTCAAATTAGAAGAGCCCTCAACTATTCCACCACCGGTTGATATTATTGTATTTGTTAGGTTGTTTAAGCTTGAAAAAAAATCACTTTCTTTTTTTCTAAATTCTTTTTCTCCTTCAGTTTCAAAAATCTCTACTATCTTTTTTTTATATTTAGTTTCAATATCTTTGTCCGTATCAATTAGGTTAAGATTGAGCTTCTCAGCAAGGAGTTTACCTATCTTAGATTTGCCAGAGCCCATGGGGCCTATTAAGAAAATTCTCATAAAAATATTTCTTTTATTAAAATTAAGCTACTATTTTACTTTAAACGACTTGTGAACAGACTTTTAAATAAAAAAATTTTATTCTTGGTAGCTTTTTTGCTTCTGGTGCCTATTCAATTTGCAATGGGTGTTTATTTGTATTTTGCACCTGATCTGCCTTCAGCAGATGACGTACGAAAAGTTGAGCTTCAAGTGCCATTAAAGATATTTACCATTGATGAAAAGTTAATTGGTGAGTACGGAGAGGTTCACAGAACTAAATTAAACTTTGATGAAATACCTGAGGATCTAGTAAATGCTTTTCTTGCTGCTGAAGATAGTAGTTTTTTTTCTAATTCTGGAGTCGACTTTTTAAGTTTGCTAAGAGCGACTTTCGAATTAATCAAAGAAGGAGAAATAGTAAGTGGGGGCGGAACAATTACTATGCAGGTTGTTAGAAATTATGTTTTAACTAAAGATCAAACCTTTGAAAGAAAATTTAAAGAAATATTCATGGCTTTGAAATTAAATTTATCTTTTTCAAAAGAAGAGATATTTGAATTATATGTAAATCAAATATTCTTAGGAAATCGAGCTTATGGAATTGCTGCAGCCGCAGAAATTTATTATGGAAAAAAACTTAGTGATTTAAGTCTGGCTCAGAAAGCAATGATTGCTAGTTTGCCTAAAGCACCATCAAGGATTAATCCTTTAGCAAATCCTCAAAGATCTCTCATAAGGCGTAATTGGGTTTTATCAAGAATGGAAATTTTGGATTATATAGATGAAAGATCCTTTCAAAAAGCTGTTACAGAGCCAATCTCTGCATCTTTTAAAGGAGTTTCTCCCGAGGTAGAAGCAGACTATCTGGCTGAAGAAATTAGAAGATATATGATTTCTATATATGGTTTGTCAGCTTATAAAGAAGGATATGAAGTCTACTCAACTATAAATTCAAAAAATCAGCTCGCAGCTAATGCTGCTTTAAAAAAAGGAATAGAAAGTTATGAAAAAAGACATGGTTTTAAAAATCCATCTAATTATTTAGATTTATTACCAAAAGAGTATATTCAAAGAAGCGATCTTTATTACGCAATTAATTATGATCAAGAAAATTTTAAAGACGTATATGGAATTAAAAAAGATCTCAAAAACCCTTTAGATGAAGTTTTAGATTTTTTATCTGATAGGCCAAATTACAATGAATTCTTGCCAGTTTTAATTCTTTCTGTCGAGTCACAGAAATTAAGTTTGATAAAAAAAGATGGAGTTATAACTACTATTAACTTTAATAGAGTTAAAAATAAAATTAGACCCAAGATAAATTCAAATAAAAAGAAGGCAGCTTTAATAGACTTTAATTCTTTTTTTGAAACAGGCGACCTTATTTGGTTAAAAACTTTATCTAATAATTTCTATGAATTTGGAATGCACCCAGATGTTCAAGGGGCATTAGTTAGTCTAAATCCAGAGACGGGAGAGATATTTTCTATGGTTGGAGGATATAATTTCAATGCCAGCAAGTTTAATAGAGCTACTCAGGCAAAACCTCAACTTGGATCAAACTTTAAACCATTTTTATATGCTGCAGCATTTGAAAATAATTATTCTCCAGCATCTCTTATTAACGATGCTCCGATAGTTTTTGAAGACGAAAACCTTGAAGATTATTGGCGACCTAAAAATTCAAGCGGAAGGTTTTATGGTCCAACTCGATTAAGAGAAGCTTTATTGCAATCAAGAAATGTCGTTTCGATAAGACTTTTAAAAGACTTGGGGCTTGCAAAAACAAAAAACTATCTTACAAGATTTGGATTTGATAGAAATTCTCTTCCAAATGACTTATCACTCGCTTTGGGTTCTTATGGACTCAGCCCAATAGATAATGCCTCATATTTTTCTGTATTTGCAAATGGGGGCATTAGTATCAAACCTAGTTTTATTAAAAAAATTAAAGTTAATGGGCAGGAAGCAGATTTTTCTAAAAATAATAGTTTAAATAATAATTTTATTCAAAGCTGGGTTGGGGAAAAAATTGCTAGAAAAATTAACTATGCCATAGATCCAAGAGTCGCTTACATGATTAATGATATCTTGAGAGAAGCCACATCCAGAGGAACAGGAAGGAAAATTAAATCATTAAATAGAGATGATTTTGCTGGAAAGACAGGAACAACGAATGATGCGGAAAGTACATGGTTTACAGGCTTTAATAAAAATATTCTTACGACTGTCTGGTTTGGTTATGATCAACCTAGCTCGTTAGGCAGAAATGAATTTGGAAGCACTACTGCTCTTCCCATATGGCTGGATTATATGGAACGTATAATCGACTCTGTGGATTATGGCATTCAAAAAAGACCGGCTGGATTGATAGCAAAAAAAATTAATCTCAGTGATGGTCAGGTTGCAAAAAGCGATGATAAAGAAACGATGTTTGAATTTTTTCTAGATTAATATTTTTATATAAAAATAGTCTTTTTTAAAACTTTCCAATGTTCAGTCCAACTTTGAATTACATCTCTCTTGAACTTGCTGCGAACAAACATCTGTATTTGTCCCTCCATACAAGAAACAATTAAATCTGAAGCTGAGGAAGAGCTTAAAGAAAGTCTGCCTTTTGTTTCCTTTTCATAGTTTTGAAAAGATTGTTTTATTTCTAAATTAATTTTATCAAACAACAGTGAAACTTTATCTTCTATTTTGCTTTCGTTCACAGAAAGCGCTTCTCTATTAAGAATTTTTGAGATGCCTTTATTTTTTTCACAAAAAGTTAAAACAAGAGTAACTATATTGCCTGCAACATCATCAACATTTGAATCTTTTTTTATTGAGCTTATCCTCGGAAAAATACTATCTTCAAAAAAAATAACTAACTCTTCGTATATTTTTCTCTTGCTTGGAAAGTGTCTGTATATTGCAGCTTCAGTAATATTAGTTCTTTTTGCTAGTTCAGCAGTAGTAATTTTTACCGGTTCTCTCTCTTCCAGCATGGAAGCTAAAGTTTGCATAATTTGAATTTTTCTTGGAGCAGGATCTTTAGACATTTATCTAGATATTAAGGTACCGACACCTTTGTTAGTGAGTATTTCGAGTAAAACAGCATGCGGTACTCTTCCATCTACAACGTGAGCAAATGAAACTCCTTTTTCTAAAGAAGATATTACAGAGCTAAGTTTTGGGAGCATTCCACCTTTGATCGATTTCTTATCCTTGAATATTTTTTTCGCGTTCGATAGATTCATTTCAGATATTTTTTTTCCTTGAGAGTCCTTTATTCCTGAAACATCAGTCATTAAAATAATTTTTTCAGCTTTAAGAGCTCCTGCCACAAAGCATGCCACATAATCGGCATTAATATTTAAGGGGTTTCCTTTTTTGTCCCAACCTATAGGCGATATGACAGGAATTTTTTTATTAGAGGCATTAAAAATAAGTTGTTTTTGTACAGATAAAATTTCTCCCACCTCGCCAAGTCTTTTTTGTTTGGGATTTTTTTGAGCTTTTATAAAAGCCAATCTTTTCCCTGATAAGGCTTGAGCATTGCCTCCCCAAGAATTTATCAATTCTTCAATCTCTTTATTTACTTGAGTATCTAAGACCTTTTGAACGGTATTAATAATTTCAGGAGATGTAACTCTTACTCCATTTATAAATTCAGATTCTATCTTGGCTTTTTTTAACCCTTTTTGAATTTGAGGACCTCCACCATGAACAATGATTGGATTTATGCCAACTGTCTTCATTAAAACAATATCTCGCGCAAAGCTTTTTCTCAAGTAAGCATCACTCATTGCGCTTCCACCATATTTTATAACAATAGTTTTTCCAGAAAACTTCTGTATATAAGGCAAAGCTTCGATTAAAACTTTGGATATATTCTCAGCACTTTTTTTTGCAATACTCATAATTATCAACTCATATCAATAATAAGCTTTTTATCAATATCAAATAAAGCTTTTTGAAAAATTTGAATTATTTCATTTAGCGATTCTTCCGTCCTCCCTTCAAATCTTAAGACTATAGTTGGGGTCGTATTAGATGCTCTAGCGAGGCCCCATGCTAAATTATTTTCAAGTCTCAATCCATCAATAAGGATTCTTTCGTACCCAACGAATTGAAAATCACTTTTTAACCTTTCGATGATTTTAAATTTTTCTTTATCAGTGGTTTTAATAGACAATTCAGGCGTATTGTACAATTGAGGGTATCTACTAAAAATATCAGAAGAAGAATTTTTTTCTTTTGCTAATATCTCAATAAGCCTTAGTGCCGAAAAAATTCCATCATCAAAGCCAAACCAATTGTCATTGAAAAAAATATGTCCGCTCATTTCTCCGCCTAAAATAGCATCTGAATTAAGTATTTCTGCTTTTATATAAGAATGCCCTGTTCTAGACATTACTGGAATTCCCCCATTTTTTTCTATAGCTTTTTTAAGTTGAGTAGAGCACTTGACATCGAATACTATTTTTCTGTTTTTATTCTCTTTTAGAATATTCTCTGAAATTAGAGACAGATATTGATCTGGATAAATTATTTTTCCTAAATTATCTACAACTCCAAGTCTATCTCCGTCTCCATCTAATGCGATCCCGAGATCAGCAGATTTTTCTGTAACAGCTTTACTTAAATCAATCATATTTTTTGGGTTCCCTGGGTCGGGATGATGATTTGGAAAATTACCATCTACCTCGCAAAAAATTTCTATTAACTCTATTCCCAAGGCTTTAAATGATTCTGGAGCAATAACTCCTCCAACACCATTTCCACAATCCAGAACAACTTTTAGAGGACGCTCTATCTTTATTTTTTCTTTAAGATTTTTAATATAATCATTAGTAACCGATAGATTCTTTATTTCACCAAAACCAATTTCATAATCTTCACTAATGATTATTCTTTTTAATGTTTGTATCGAATCGCTGGTTAAAGATTTTTGATTAAATACAATTTTGAACCCGTTATAATTTTTGGGATTATGACTTCCTGTAATCATTACTCCATCGACCACTTCACTTGTGAAGGTTGCAAAGTATAAAAGCGGAGTAGGAGCCATTCCTATGTCAATGGCATTACAACCTGTAGAAATAATTCCACTCATTAGGATATCAATTATTTTTGGACCAGAAAGCCTTCCATCTCTGCAAACACAAATTTCTTTTCTGCCTTGGCGAAGAAGAGATGTTCCTATTGCTTTACCTAGATTTTTAACTAATTCTTCTGACAGTTCTTCTTCGACCACTCCTCTGATGTCGTATGCTCTAAAAATTTCAGAATTAACTTTCATATAAATTTGTCCCGCTTATAATGTTACTTTTTTAATAAATATGAACACTTTAGCAAATAGGGAAGGATTTATTTGGATGGACGGTCATTTAGTTGACTGGTCCGAGGCAAAAGTACATGTTTTAACCCACACTTTACATTATGGCTTGGGAGTCTTCGAAGGGGTCAGAGCATATGCGACAGAAAACGGAACAAAGATATTTAGATTAGAAGATCACACAGAAAGATTATTTGAATCTGCTAGAGCAGTTAACATTGAAATTCCTTATACCAAAGAGGAGCTAAATAAAGCTCAAAAAGAAGTCTTTAGAGTAAATAAGTTGGATGAGGGTTATCTAAGACCTATGTGTTTTTATGGGTCTGAGGGAATGGGATTAAGAGCTGATAATTTAAAAGTGCATTGTATTGTCGCTGCATGGGAATGGCCAAGTTATATGTCGCCAGAAGCATTTGATAATGGAATTGATATAAAGATTTCTTCCTATAAAAGGGAAACAGGAAATATAGTTTCTCGTTCAAAGGTAAATGGAAATTACGTAAAATCTATTATGGCTTTGCAAGAAGCTATGAAAGAGGGTTTTGATGAAGCGCTTATGCTAGATGATGAAAATAATATTTCAGAAGGTACTGGAGAGAATTTCTTTATTGTAAAAAATAACATTCTTGTTACTCCAGATCTTGATGCATCCTTAGACGGCATTACTAGAAAAAGTATCATAAGCTTGGCTCAAGAACTCAACATCGAAGTGCAAATAAAAAAAATTAAGGCAAACGACGTTCTGGAAGCAGATGAATTGTTTTTTACAGGCACCGCTGCTGAAGTAGTACCAATAAGAAGCGTAGATAAAAAACTAATTTCTGGCGGAAAAAGAGGCGAAATAACAACAATTCTTCAAAAAAATTACTTTGATCAAGTCAGAGGCATAAGAGATTCATTTCCTGAGTGGCTTTCTTCAATAGATTAATTAAAAACCCGTAGCATGAGAAAACTTAGAATAGCCTTTCTTAGTTATCGCAGTAATCCTTTTTCTGGCGGACAAGGCATATACGTTAAATATATGACTAAAGCCCTGAGGGATTTAGGTCACGAAGTCACAGTTTTTTCGGGGCCGCCATATCCGGATTTACACGAAGGCATTAAATTTGAAAAGATTCCAAGTTTAGACCTTTATTCCAAAGAAAATAAATTTAAAGACGTGGAGTTAAAAAAACTTTTTAATCCAATAAATTTTTTTGAATGGTTGAGCATCAACTCAGGCGGTTTTTCTGAGCCTTATACTTTTGGTAAAAGAATAAAAAAAGTATTAAAAAATAGGTTAAATGAGTTTGATGTTATTCATGACAATCAAAGTTTATGTTATGAAATAATTTTCTTTCAAAAGAGAATTCCTTTAGTTGCTACTATTCATCATCCAATTTCTAAAGATCTTAAATTTCAACTAAAAAGTACAAAATCTTTGTTTTTAAAGTTATTAATGATTAGGTGGCATTCCTTTTTAAAAATGCAGATTCAGGTAGCTAAAAAACTTAAATCGGTAATAGTTGTTTCCGAGTCATCCAAAGAAGATATTCATAATGACTTTGGTTTGAAAAAATCAGTGATGAACGTAATTTTAAACGGAATAGATACAGAAGCTTATTATCCAGATGAGACTGTTAAAAAAGTTCCCTTAAGGATTGTAACTACTGCAAGTGCTGATGTTCCTTTAAAGGGTTTAGATTTTCTGCTTAAGGCATTTGCCTCAGTTAAAGGTATTCACAGTAACGCATCCCTTCATATTATTGGTGGATCTAAAAAAGGCGGTCACACAAAAAGATTGATTAAAAGATTAGGCATAGAAAGTGATATTACTTTCAATAAAAACTTATCTTTTAAGGAGGTGAGAGATTTATACTGTTCAGCGGATATAGTTGTAATCCCTTCACTATATGAAGGTTTTGGATTTGCTGTGGGAGAAGCAATGGCGTGTAAGGTGCCAGTCATAACTACTTCTGGAGGAGCTATTCCCGAAGTTATAAAAGATTGTGGCATTATAGTTGAACCAGGTAAGTCAAAAGAATTAGAAAAGGCTATCTTGGAGCTTCTGCCTAATGAAGAATTAAAAAAAATATTAGCTGAGAAAGGTTTTCAAAGAATCCGTAAGGATTTGCAATGGAGTGAAGTTGCTTTAAGAGCGACTGAAATGTATGAAGCAGAAATCGAAAAATGGGAAAACTAGATGCAAACTATAAACTTTGATAATTTTAAATTCGAATCCAATAAAAAATTTTTAGATCTTGGGTGTGGACAAGGGCGTCACTGTTTTGGTGCTTATATGTCTGCAAGTATAGACGTGTATGGTTTTGATATGAGCCTATCAGATGTAAAAATAGCTGAAAATAATTTCATTGAATTTAATGAAAATAATAACTCAAAACTTTGTAAATTTGGTGTTGCTGACGCAACAAGGCTTCCTTTTGCAGATGGAACTTTTGATTATGTAATATGTTCTGAGGTGCTTGAACACATAATAGATTTTAAAAGCGCTCTCCACGAAATAGAAAGAGTCCTTAAACCTGGTGGCAAAATGGCAGTTAGTGTTCCAAAGTATTTTCCTGAATGGATTTGTTGGAAATTGAGTGTAGATTATCAAAATACTCCTGGAGGACATGTAAGGATTTTTAAATTCAAGGATTTAAAAGATGCAATTCTTTCATTGGGGCTCAAATTTAATAAGCGTCATTGGGCGCACGCTCTTCATTCTCCATACTGGTGGCTTCAATGCTTGATGTGGGACTCAAAAGATAATTCAAAAATTATAGATCTTTATCATAGGTTTTTAGTCTGGGATATGATGAAAAAACCAGTCTTAACTAAAATTTTAGAGTTCTTGCTTCAGCCTCTAATAGGTAAAAGCGTGGTACTTTATTTTGATAAGGCTGATCAATAAAATGCAAAAAAAATCCATTGAATCATACGATTACTTAGCCAAATACATAGTTTCTTGCCAGCAGGAAAGTGGAGTCATTGCATGGGAACCTAATAGTAAAATCGATCCTTGGGATCATATCGAGTCAGCGATGGGCTTAGATATTTTAGGTTATCAAAAAGAGTCTAGGAAAGCTTATGAATGGTTATTAAATTCTCAAGAAAAAGATGGATCTTGGTGCTCAGAATATCTAGGAAAGGAAATAATAAACCCAAGAAAAGAGACTAATTTTGCAGCTTATATAGCAACTGGTGCATGGCATCATTATCTAAACTTTAAAGATGAGGAATTTTTAAAATTTATGTGGCCAACAATAGTAAAAGCTATGGAATTTGTAATTTCAGGACAATCCGAAGAAGGAGATATTCTTTGGGCTAAAGATGAAAATGATGAATGGATGAATGATTCTCTAATAACTGGATGTTCATCGATTTATAAAAGCATGCGATGTTTTCAAGAAATATCAAATAAACTTGGTTTTTCTAAAGATATCTATGAAAAAGAAACAAGTCTTTTGTACGAAGCCATTAAAAGCAAGCCTCAAAGATTTGATAGATTTTGGAAAAGTAAAGATAGATATAGCATGGATTGGTATTACCCCGTTCTTTGTGGAATTATTTCTGGAGAAGACGCGAAAGAAAGAATAAATTCTAGATGGGACGAGTTTGTAATTAAAGACTTGGGTTGTAAATGCGTTTCGGAAGAACCATGGGTAACTGCAGCAGAGTCTTGTGAACTTATTTTAACTTTAGTTAAAATATCGGAGATAGAAAAAGCAGAGAAAATTTTTACAAATGTATTGAATTTAGCTGATCCAGAAAGCCAATTATTTTGGACTGGATATGTTTTTACAGATAAGAAATATTGGCCAATTGAAAAACCAAGTTGGACTGCTGCAGCCGTAATTTTAGCTGCGAATGCTCTTTATAATTTTTCAGAATCCTCTAATTTATTCAACGAATAACTTTTTTTAGAATAGCTAAAGATTGAACCATTTCTATTTCTACATAATTGCCTGATTTTTTGGCGAGACAATAGATTTCATAAGGCGGTCTTCCTCCATCCTTTGGATCAGGAAATACATCGTGAATCGCTAACAGGCCTCCAGGCAAAATGAATTCATTCCATCCATGATAGTCATTTAAAGCAGCTTCCATACTATGACCTCCATCTATAAATAGCAGTCCTAAAGGAGTTTTCCATTTTTCTGCAATTCTAGCTGAGTCGCCAACTATAGGAATAATATTATTTTGAAAAGGAGATTTATTTATATTCTTCAATAATTCAGGAAGAGTATTAAATTTTTTTAATCTTGGATCGTATAAATCCGGATCATGATATTCTTCTCCAACCTGATGTTCTTCAGAGCCAGTGTGATGATCAACAGTGAAAAAAACAGAATTATTTTTTTTGCATGCCTCTCCAAATATTAATGCAGACTTTCCGCAATAACTTCCGATCTCAAGTCCAGGACCTAAACTAGCAGTTTGATTGATTAGATCAGCAAGTTTTTTTGCTTCAGAATTGTCAAGGAAACCCTTAACAGTGTTTAATGACGCCATTATTTAAATATAGATTAACAGCAATGAATTTAAAAGCCGAAAGAAAAGAAATAATTATTAAAGGAGAAAACTTCTCTTATCTGTCCTTCAATTCAAAATCTCCAGAGAATCCTATTATATTTCTTCATGCAACAGGATTAAATGCATCTACTTATATAGATTTCTTGTCTGATCTTTTTAAAAAGTTTAATGGCGATAGATCTATATATTTTTTAGATCAAAGAGGTCACGGTCTTTCTAAGGCGAAAGCAAACTATAAAAAACTAAGGTCTTGGAATACTTACGCGAAAGATGCAATTTCCTTTATTGATGAATTAAAAGTCAAAGCGTGCGATGTAATGGGTCATTCAATGGGAGCAATTGTTGCTGCTAATATTTCTAATAAGAGAAAAAATATTAAAAATTTAGTAATGATCGAGCCGGTATTGTTTTACAAACCAAGTGAAACTCTCACCTTAAAGTATCAAAGATTCTTTAAAATAGGTGAATCTTCAGATATATCCTTAAGCGCAGCCAAACGAAGGAGTTCTTTCGAAAGCTTTGAGAATGCCATAGATCATTTTACAGGAAGAGCAATTTTTACAAATTGGCCAAAAGAGTCCTTAGAAAACTATTTACAAGGTGGGTTAAAAAATGTCGATGAAAAAATGCTTTTAACTTGCGATCCCGTATGGGAAGCAAAAACTTTTCAAACAGTCTCTTATGATACATATAAGTACTTAAAAAAATTGAACATACCAACATATATTTTGCGAGGATCATCTGAGACATCAACTTTCTCAGATGAAGCTAAAGAGTCTTTAGATAACAATATTAAATTTAAGATAGAAGAACTAAGTGGCTCGCATTTTCTACCCATAGAAAATGCTTCCATAGTGTCTTCAAAAATTTATAATTTTTTAGATTAACTTTTCATTACTTAATTTAATAAAAAAAGCTAATATTCTTTCTAAAAGATGTCTATTCAACCCTCGACAAAACCAATTTCTCTTCAAACTATTAGAAACCACAAAGCAAAAGGGGAAAAGTTTGCAGCGCTAACGTCCTACGAAGCAACAATTAGTTCAATGATGTGCGATGCTGGAGTAGAGATAATCCTGGTTGGCGATAGCTTGGGGATGGTTATTCAAGGTCATGATTCTACAGTGCCTGTCTCAATGGAAGATATTTTGTATCATCTCAGATGTGTGAAAAGCGGAAACAAAGGGGCTCACTTAATGGCAGATATGCCTTTTATGAGCTACGCAACAGAACAACTAGCTTATGAGAATGCCACAAGGCTAATGCAAGCTGGGGCAAATTCAGTAAAAGTTGAAGGTGGTGAAGTTATTCTTAAAACTACAGAGCTATTGTCTCAGAGAGGAATACCAGTCTGCGCGCATATGGGCTTAACTCCTCAATCGATAAATAGAATTGGCGGTTTCTTTGTTCAAGGCAGAGATCCGTCTTCACACTCTAAAATGATAGACGAAGCAAAGAGCCTGGAAAACGCGGGAGCCGAATTACTATTGTTGGAATGTATTCCCATAGATTTAACAAAAAAAATAACTGATGCATTGTCTATACCAACAATTGGTATTGGTGCCGGAGCATATACAGACGGACAGATAATGGTGGTTCATGATTTATTAGGCGTATCGTGTTTAGAAAAACCACCAAAATTCATAAAAAATTTTTTAGAAGATAATAATTCTATTGCGGGAGCATTAACCGCATATGTTAACGCAGTTAAATTTTCAGAATTTCCCGCTCAAGAACATTGGTTTGAATAGTGGAGACTATAGAAAACTTTAATAAATTAAATTCAATCAAACCCAGAGAGCCGTTGGCATTAATTCCCACAATGGGAAATTTACATGAGGGACATCTCAGCTTAATAAGGCACGCTAAAAAATTAAATCTTTCAACTATCGTAAGTATTTTTATTAATCCACTTCAGTTTGGCCCGAGCGAAGATTTTTCGAAGTATCCAAGGACTTTAGAAAAAGATTTAGATCTTCTCAGGAAAGAACAATGTGATTTTGTTTTTATTCCCGATGACAAAGAACTTTTGCTAGACATAAAAAACCTAGAAGCCCCTTTAAATGACGTTTTATGCGGCAAAAGTAGGCCGGGACATTTTGATGGAGTCTTGACTATAGTGAATAGATTTATTGAAGTTATAAAACCCGATTTCTGTATCTTTGGTCAAAAAGATTTCCAACAACAATTAATAATTAAGGAGCATTTAAAAAAAATAAATTCGATTACACAATTGATAGTTCATCCCATTGTAAGAGATAAAAATGGCTTGGCGCTTTCATCGAGAAATAATTTTCTTTCTGAACCAAGAAAAGTAAAAGCCGCTAAAATTTATTTTCACTTAAAAGAAATAGCAGAACAAATTCTCGACTTTGATCGAGGTAATCATAAATTTCTTGAGCACATCAAGATTATTAAAGATTTTTATCAAACAAAATATTCCGAAGAGGGTTTTGAAGTTGATTACTTAGAATTGCTAAATGCTTCTTCTCTTGAAAGCCTAAAGGAAGGTGATAAAGAAATTCTTATTGCAGTGGCTATTAACTATGAAGGGGTTCGTCTAATAGATAATATTTGCTTAACCAGACCTATTTCGTAACAAATTTTTAGGATAAAAAGACTTTTCACCTTCCGGCCTATTTTTAAATCTTCTGTGCATCCATAAATAATTATCAGGGCACTTTCGAATATAGTTTTCTGCAGCAGAATTTATTTTTATTAAGTCTGTTTCAATATCTTTTCCATCTAGATCTAATTTTTCTAAAGACGCTTCATAAGAATTTCCTTTCTTATCGAGCGTAAATAATAGAACTTCGCAATTTGTTCTCTCTACAAGAATAGAGGGAAATTTAACAGTAAGTGCTTTATGTCCAAAAAAATTAACGAATAAGGAATGTTGATAACCATAATCTTGATCCGGTGCATATAAATTGGCTTTTCCATTTTTCAAGAAAGATAAAAAATCACTCCCTTCATGAGGTCTAAAAATTCTTTCACAGAATTTTTCTCTGCTTGCGTTAAGCAGATTATCCAATATTTTAATACTCTGTACCTTTGCCATTCCAGATACAGGTAAGAATAAGGACGAGGCTCTAGCTGCCATATCAACATTAACAGTATGCAAAAGTAAAATTAATTTTCCTCTTTTTTGATCTAAATTATCAGCAGTATTTTTAATTTCATCAAAATTAATTATTAATTTTTTAATCTTCTTGTCAGAAGCCCAGAAGGCACTCAAAAATTCAAAGATAGATTCTCCTAAACGATTAAAATTTGTCTTCAAAATTTCCTCAATTTGCTCCAAAGAGAATTCTGGAAAACATTTTTTTAAATTCCATCTGGCAATTCCTTTTCTCTCGGTAAGAAATTTATAAAGGATAGAGCCTATAAATCTCCCAATAAAATACTGCAACCTTTGTGGAAGGAAGCTAATAATCTTTAGAAAAATAGTTATAAAAAATTCAATAAATTTCATGTTAAGTGCCTACATTAGACTTCACGGTTTATCACTTCAAGTCATTTAGTCTAAAATCATTTAAACCAGACTAAAAAATGATTTTATATAATTTAATAACTTTTCTATATTTGCCTTTTGCGCTATTAAAAGTTTTCTCAAAAAAAGAGTTTTCTAAAGAAGAAATTTATAGAGTGAAGGAAAGATTTGGGTTTTTGCCAAAAAAAATAAACGATTCAGAAAAATATTCTATTTGGATTCATGCTGTATCGGTTGGAGAAGTAAATACTTCTCTTAGTCTTATTGAGGAGTTGAAGGAAAAATACCCAGAAAAAAATATCTTAGTTACAACCACTACCGTAACAGGCTCTCACAGGTTGAAAAAGATTTACGGGGATTCTTTGAATCATCAATATATACCTTTTGATTTATTTTTTAGTGTTCAAAAATTTATTAATTCCTGGAATCCAATTTGCATGATTTTAATTGATACAGAAATTTGGCCAAATATGATTGAACAATGTTCAAAAAGAAATATTCCTTCTATTTTATTAAATGGAAGATTGTCCAATTCATCTACAAAAAAATATTTAAAACTATCTAAATTTGCCAAAAAATTATTTTCTAAAATTAACTTGATAATCGCCCAAAGCCAAGAAGATAAAAATAATTTTATGAAATTGGGCGCTGAAAAAGAAAAAACTTTTTATGATTTTTCATTGAAGTTTGATGCAGCAAATGAAACTTTGCCAGGGTTATCTTTTAAGGTTGACGCAGACGCTCTTATCGACAAAAAATTAATTGTTTGCGCTAGTACACATCCTCTTGAAGAGAATATTCTTTTAGAATGTTTTAAAAACTTAGACGATGATTCTTGCCATTTAATTTTGGTTCCAAGACATCCTCATAGAGCGAACGAAGTCGGGAAGATAATAGAAGAAAGCGACATAGATTTTTCATTTTTAGAAACTGACAATCAAAACATACTTGATTTGAAAAATAATATTTCTGTGGTTAATCAAATTGGGCATTTAGATTCACTTTTTTCAATTGCTGACTTGGCTTTTATTGGAGGCACGCTAATTCCCCATGGGGGTCAAAACTTTTTAGAACCCGTTAAATATGGATTGCCACTATCATCAGGAAAAAGCACATTTAACTTTAAAGGAATCGCAGCAGAACTTTTAGATTTAGATATATTAAAGCAAGGCGAAACAGTAGAACAAATTTCTTTGATTTGGAAAAATCAATTATTAGATCCTTCTTCGAGTGAGCTTAAGATAAAAGGTAAAGCTTATCTTTCCTCAAAAAAAGGTTCAGTTAAAAGATCTGTAGAAAAAATAAATAATATTCTTAAAAAGTAACAATTCTTTGAAAGGGTCTTTGTAAAGGAGTAATATAATTTTTCTGCAAAAAATTATTAGGAGAAAGTTTGAAATTTATCGTAGCGGTAATTAAGCCAATTAAATTAGAAGACGTCAGATCAGCACTAGGCGAAGCGAAGGCCTCAGGGATGACTGTTTCAGAGGTGAAAGGATTTGGAAGACAAAAGGGTCAAACAGAACTTTATCGAGGAACTGAATACAAGGTAGATTTTTTACCAAAAATTAAAATTGAATTAGCTGTCCAAGACTCTCAAGTGGATGCAGTAGTCGAGGCAATAAGAAATGTGGCCAACACTGGTAAAGTTGGCGATGGAAAAATATTTGTTTATCAATTAGACCGCGCAATAAGAATTAGAACAGGCGAAACTGGTGAAGAAGCCTTATAAACTTTTTATAAATTTTTCAGCTTCGCTTTTAGCCCACTTATAATTAGCTTTACCATTTGGTGCTCTTTCTACTTTTTCTACGAACAAAATATTTTTTGGCAGCTTGTATCCAGATAAATGTTCTCTGGCAAAGTTTACCAATTCATCTTGACCAAGTTTTTCATTTTGTCTAGATGCAACTGCAACTACTTTTTGACCAAATTTTTGATCATCAATACCAACAACTAAACAGTCGTAAATTTCTGGGTGTCTTTTTAGAGCTTCCTCAACTTCTTCAGGATAAACTTTTTCACCGGCAGTATTTATGCAGTTACTACCCCTACCTAAGAGCTTAATTGTTCCATCGGCTTCAACTAAAGCATAGTCGCCTGGAAAACTATAGCGATCACCATTAAAATCTTTAAAAGTTTCTGCCGATTTTTTTGGATCTTTATAGTAGCCCTCCGGAACTAATCCTTTTGTTCCTATTTTGCCCATCTCTTCTGATCCTGGTTCAACTTCTCTCCCATCATCCGTTACTACTATTACCCCAGGATTGATAGAAAACTTAGCAGTAATTGCTGGTGCTTCTCGACTCGCCACAGATGAGCCCATTCCTCCTTCTGTAGATCCCATCGCATCGATTAACAGCATATCTGTATGCTCCAAAAGACCTTCCTTGACTTCTGCGCTCCACATAACGCCACTAGATATAATTGAACGCAGTGAAGATAAGTCATAGGGGTTGCCATTCTCTTTTGCTGAATTTAATGAATCTAAGATTGGCCTAGCAAAAGCATCACCAACAATAATAATATTATTTATTTTTTCATCTTCAACTTTTTTTAATAAAAGATCAGGATCAAAACCTAATTGAGGGATCGTCACGCATGAACCACCCGAAAAAAGAGGAACAAAGGCTCCTAACCACATGCCGGTTCCATGCATTAGCGGACACGCAACAATAGTTTTTGCTAGCTGACCTGTTTTGGATAGATTTAGAATTGTTTTTGGAATATCTTCAGGATTTTCCGGTACGTCAAAACCCATAGAAGCTGCTGTTTTAAGAAGGCTATTGATAAAAAGATTGTGCTTGTACATCACTCCTTTTGGCATGCCTGTTGTCCCACCTGTGTAGAGCATATAGATATTTTCTTCGTTTCTTTTTTTTCTATCCATAGGATCTGTGTCTTGGATAATATCTTCAAATGAATAACAATTTTCTATCGGTAGCTGCTCACCTCCACCAACTTGAATAAAAACTTTTATTTTTGGTAATTTATCGACAATTTTGCTGATCCTTTCTGCATAACAGCTTTGAAAAAAGACTGCTTCTGCATCTGAATTATCTAAAAGATAAATTAATTCTTCTTCAACGTACCTGTAATTAACATTTATGGGAACTCCTTCAATTTTAAATGCTGAGAACTGAGCCTCTAAATATTCATTAGAGTTATGGAGATAAAGACCAATCTTTGAATCTGCTTTTAAAGATTTACTTGTTAAAAAGTTAGCTATCCTTGCTGAACGCTCTTCAAATTCTTTCCAAGTTTTTATATCATCTTCGCAGATTAAAACCGGTTCATTAGGAATGAGATCAGATATTTCTTCCCAGATACTAGCAAAATGCATTTCCATATTATTCTCCCTGACATATGTTTTTAATTTTTTATATTAATATGTAGTTAAATTAACATTTAATATTTAAAACTCAAGAATTTTCACTGTGTCAAAATTAAACCCAATTATTTCAATCTATGGACCTACCAATTCTGGAAAAACAGCTATCGCTATAGAGTTAGTAAAAAATTTCTCAGCAGAAATAATTAGTGTCGACTCAGTTCAGGTTTATAAACAAGCAAGCATCGGTAGCAATAAGCCAGAAAAAAAGATTTTAGAAAAATATCCTCACCATTTGTTAGATTGTATTGAACCAGATAAAACTTATTCAGTAGGCAGCTTCAAGAAAGATGTCCTTAAGATAATTTCAAAAAATGATCATCAAAATAAAAATAGTATTTTGGTAGGCGGCACTATGATGTACTTTTATAGTCTTTTTAATGGC
Source organism: SAR86 cluster bacterium (assembly GCA_028135785.1). Lineage (GTDB taxonomy): Bacteria > Pseudomonadota > Gammaproteobacteria > Magnimaribacterales > AG-339-G14 > CASICS01. The sequence continues at coordinate 33,607 of JAOIHS010000004.1, read as the reverse complement.
CTAACGAACCTTCCAGAACAAGATTCAAAAATAAGAAAAAAATTAGATCAACAAGAAAATAAATTAGGGCTGAAATATCTTTATACCGAATTGAAAAAAGTAGATCCTGTTTCGGCAGCAAGAATTCACGAAAATGATAAGCAGAGAATAAAAAGAGCTTTAGAGATTTTTTTAATTACAGGTAAATCGATGGATCAATTGAATGCAAGCAGGCCCAAAGATATTCTTGGCGAAAGAAAATTCTTATCATTTGCAATCATTCCCGAAGATCGAAAAAAATTTAAGGGCGATTTAAAAATTAGATTTGAAAATATGATTTCTGCAGGATTAATTGAAGAGACGGAAATGTTGATGAATAAATTTTCAAAAGATATACCCGTATTAAAAGCAGTGGGATACAAGCAGGTTGTTGAGTTTCTAGAAAATAATTTATCGAGAGCTGAAATGATCGAAAGGGCAACCGATGCAAACTATCAATTAGCTAAAAGACAGATGACTTGGCTCAATAAATTAAATCCGACTGAGACCTTTTTTTGCAACCAATCGAATATCATTATAAAAATTCTGTCTTATTTGTAACAGTTCAGTTCCATTCTTCTCGCGAAAGATTTAGAATAGCTCCCATGTCTTGGAATGATAACGGAAATAACGGTTCGAGAGATCCTTGGGGCAATAGAAATGACGCTCCAGATATCGACGAAGCAATTAAAAAATTTAAAGCCCTAATAGGGTCTTTTTTAGGTGGCAGTGGTGGATCTGGTTCAGGTTCTGGCAAAGGACCATCTTTTAAAAAAATACTTCCCACTGGACTAATGGTTTTGGCTCTTTTATACGGAGTCTTTGGAATATATACCGTCGATGCTCAAGAGGAAGCAGTAGTCCTTAGATTTGGAAAATATGCTACAACCAAAGGTCCTGGAATTCACTGGAACCCACCATTTGTTGATAACAGATTCATTGTAAATACTGAAAGGCTTTACACCCACACTACTAATTCTTCAATTTTAACTAAAGACGAAAACATAGTTAACGTGGAAGTAGCAGTTCAATATAAGAAGTCTAATCCAGTTTTCTATCTTTTGGAGGCTGCATCTCCTGAAGACAGTATTGCTCAAGCGTCTGAGTCTTCTTTAAGGCACGTAGTAGGAAGCAATACGATGGATGATGTTTTGACCACCGGAAGAGAACAAATAGCTTTTGATGTTAGAGGAAGACTTCAAGATAGATTAGATTCATATCAGACCGGTATAGAGGTGGTAACAGTGAGCATTAGAGAATCTAGACCACCGGATGCTGTTAAGGCAGCCTTTGACGATGTTGTGAAGGCAAGAGAAGATGAAGTTACGTTGAGAAACGAAGCAGAAACATATGCCAATGAGGTTGTACCGATTGCTCGTGGAGCAGCCAAAAGAGCCATTCAGGATGCGGAAGGTTACAAGGCAAAGGTTATTGCAGAGGCACAAGGTGAGGCAACAAGATTTGACCAGTTACTTAAAGAATATAATAAAGCACCAAGCGTAACTAGAAAACGTTTATATATAGATGCTCTTCAATCTGTAATGAGTAACAGTTCCAAAGTTATGATTGATGTTAAGGATGGTAATAATATTATGTATCTTCCATTAGATCAGATTGCAGCAGCTTCAATTGCTAGAAATAACTCTGAATCACAAACTGCTGATTCAACCAACAATTTATCTGGGTCAGGTATCCAAAACTTAACAGATCAAGTAATTGAAGAAATTAGAAAAAGACAGGAAAGGAGATAATTGATAATGAAAACTTTTAGAACAAGCTTCATAATAATTTCTCTTCTAGTAATAGTTGTCTTGGCAAACAGTATTTATATTATTAATGATAAACAAACTGGCATTCTTTTAAGGTTCGGTGAAATTATCGACCCAAAAATTGAGTCTGGATTGCACTTTAAAATCCCAGTACTTAATACAGTGAAGAAGTTTGACTCTAGAGTTTTAACCCTGGATGCTGTCCCTCAGCCTTATTACACTCAAGAAAAGAAAAGATTGATTGTTGATTCTTTCGTGAAGTGGAAGATAAGTGATAACGAACAGTTTTACATAACTTCATCGGGCGGCCAATTAGGAGCTATGAGAACACTACTAACTCAGCGTGTTGATGAGGGTTTAAGAAACCAATTTGGTATCAGGACAGTGATAGAAGTTATCTCCGGAGAGAGAGATGAGCTTATGAGAGCCTTAACTGAAGACATAAATAAAGTAGCTACAAGTGAATTAGGCGTTGAAGTTATTGATGTAAGGGTGAAGAAAATAGAGTTACCGTCTGAAGTAAACGATTCCGTTTACAATCGAATGAGAACAGAGAGAGAAAGACTTGCGCAAGAGTTAAGAGCAGAGGGAAATGAACAGGCAGAAGAAATTAGAGCAAATGCCGATAAAGAAAGAACAGTTATTATGGCTGATGCTTATAAGATGGCAGAGATAACCAAAGGTCAAGGTGACGCTATAGCGACATCCACTTATGCTAAAGCTTTTAATAAAGATGCTGAATTCTATGAGTTCACGAGAAGTTTAAAGGCGTATCAATCGACCTTTCAAAATAAATCTGACATACTTTTAATCGATCCCGATAGTGATTTTTTCAAGTATTTAGATAGCTCTGTTGGAACTCCAAAACAATAATTATGACTGAAAGCCTCTTCAATCTTCCCGAGGGCGTGGAGGACATACTACCGGATCGAGCTCAAGAACTAGAATCTCTCAAAAGATCACTTTTGGATCTGTATTCAAGCAAAAAATTTCAGCTTATTTATCCCTCTATCATTGAGTATGCTGATGCATTAGGCGGCGATGTAAACTCTGAATTAAAAAACTCTGCTTTTACTTTTTACGATGATTTAAGCTCTAATGAAATAGCAATTCGTCCAGATATTTCTCAACAGATAGCAAGAATAGATCAAGCTAGTAATAAATTAAACGTTCAAAAATATTGTTATTCTGGAGAGGTCATTAAGAAAAGAAAGGATTCATTCAGCAGATCAAGAGTAACAATAAAAGCAGGAGTTGAGGTTTTTGGCTCAAAAGACAAAGAGAAAGAGTTGATAGATCTACTGCTAGAAAGTTTTAAAGTTGGGGGTTCTGAGAGGATCACGGTATCACTTGGAATGACAGATACTCTTGATGAACTAATTAATGATTGCACTCTTGCTGAAGAAGAAATTATGCAATTGAGAAAATTAATTTCTAGTAAATCTAAATCTAATTTAGACGACTGGTTAAAAGGCAAAGACATAAACCAAAAAATTCAAGATGATTTGAATCAGTTAATGAGCTGTCATGGAGACATAAGTTGTTTGGAACAAATTACGAAAATTAGTAATACTGCAAAAAGAAATGTTGAAGAACTTAAGGAATTAGCCGCTAACTATTCAGATGTAGATTTTCATTTTGATATGACAGATTTCCCTGGCTACAATTACCATAAAGGGCTGGTATTTTCGGTACATTCTTCAAAATATGGATTTGCAATAGCTAATGGCGGACAATATCAAAGCAAAAGCTCTGATAATAATATGCGAAATGCAATAGGCTTTGATATAGATTTAATATCTTTAATTAAAATAAAAATGGAAGATTAATGGGAGCTAAAAATTTAGCAGTATTAGGGTTGCAATGGGGAGACGAAGGAAAAGGAAAAATAGTTAATTTTTTATCCGATAAAGCTCATGCAGCCTGCCGATATCAAGGCGGTCATAATGCCGGACATACTCTAATAGTCAATGGTAAGAAATTGGTTTTACACCTATTACCTTCATCTATTTGTCATAAAAATGCTTCTTCTTTGATAGGTAAGGGTGTGGTTGTATCTTGCGATGCCTTATTCTCAGAAATAGAAGAAATAGAGCCTTTCGCTGACGGAATATTAGATCGATTAAAAATAAGTCCAGCTTGTACTTTGATTCAGCCATATCATATTTTAGTCGATCAACTAAAAGAAAAATCTAACAGCTTCACCACTATCGGAACGACACTAAGAGGGATTGGTCCAGCTTATGAGGACAAGGTAGCCAGAAGAGCAATTAGAATTGTTGATACTCTGTCTGAGTCTAAACTTACGCCGAAATTAGAAGAGACTCTGTCTTACTATAATTTCCAATTTAAAAATTACTTTGGTGTGGACGAGTTAGATTTTAATGAAACTAAAGATAGAAATTTAGAATATGGTGAAAAATTAAAACCACTTTTAGCCGATGTATCAGGAACAATTTTGAAATTAAATAATGAGAATAAAAGGATTCTTTTCGAAGGTGCTCAGGGAGCATTATTGGATGTTGATCAAGGTACTTATCCCTTTGTTACTTCTAGCAATTGCTCTCCGGCAGGCATAGCTTCAGGAGCAGGATGTGGTCCGTTAGATGTCGGGTATATTTTAGGTGTTGTGAAAGCATATGTAACTCGAGTTGGAGAAGGACCAATGCCAACTGAAATTCATGATGATTTGAGTGTTGAAATAGCTACTAAAGGCGGTGAAGTTGGAGCAACCACAGGAAGACCAAGAAGATGTGGATGGTTTGATGCAGTAACTGTGAAAAGAATCGTTCAGTCCAACAGTGTCTCAGCCTTATGTTTAACTAAAATAGATGTTTTAGATGGAATGGAGTCGATAAAAATTTGTACAGATTATAATCAAGACGCTGCTAAATTAGCTTTTGCTGAATGCATGGAGCTAGATGATGTGGAGCCTTCCTATATTGAATGTGCTGGCTGGACTGAACCTTGTGCAGGAGTAAACTCCTATGAAGAAATTCCTGAAAATGCAAAAATCTTTATTAAAAAAATCGAAGAAGTTTGTGGGGTCCCTGTGGATATTATTTCTACTGGTCCAGATGATGCAAGTACAATTTTAATGAACCCTGATTTATAAAAGCTTAGACAACTATCTTGTCCAAAACTGCATTAACAAATTTGTGACTAGAGTCTTGTCCAAACTTTTTTGCAAGTCTAACGCCTTCGTTGATAACTATAGCTTTATCTAGAACATTTTCTTTTAGTTCAAAGATGGCTAAACGTAAAATAGATAATTCAATTTCAGTTATTTCAGATAATTCTACTTTAGAAAATTTTGATATTTCTTCATCAATCTTTGAATTATCTTTTTTAATTGCCTTCAAAATATCTTCAAACTCTTGAAGGTCTATAGATTTATGATTTTGTTTAAACTGTTTAAAAACTTCTGTATTCGAGCAACCGGATATTTCTTTCTGGTACAGCGCCTGCATAATTAATTCTCTCTTTTTTGTTGGCGACGGTAATTTTTTTAATCTAATCATCTGCTAGATTATCTAAAATATTTAACCCGCTTAATGTCAGTTCACTACCTTTTTGAGCAGCTCTTTCTTTCGCTTGATCAATATTATTTGTAGTCAGCACACCAAAAATTATGGGCGTGTCCTTATTCAAACTAGTCTGCATAATTGAATCGCTTATTGTTTGAGCAATAATGTCAAAATGAGGAGTTTCTCCCTTGATAATAGCTCCAAGGGTAATTATTAAATCAAATTTACTTGCTCTCTTATTAGCAATAAAAGGAATTTCGTATGCTCCTGGTACTGAGATGATTTTGGGAATTATTTTTTGATTTTTTAACTCCTTTAAACAATCTTCTACCATAGGCGCAATGATTTCAGAATTCCATTTTGTTTTTATAACCAATACTCTATAGCTGGAATAGTCAGTTTTTTTTAGTTCGAATTCTTTAGGGTTATTTTTACTCATTTTTGAATATATTTCGTTACTTCCAAACCAAATCCAGAAATGGAGGGGTATCTTGTTTGTGAGCCCATTAATTTAATTTTCTTAACACCTAAATCTCTAAGAATTTGCGAGCCAGCTCCAATTCTTCTAACGTCTATACCAGCTGTAGATTTTTTGTAAGAATTTTTTAGAACTTCTACCTCTCGAATTACTTCATCCTTGGTTTTTCCACCATCAATGACTATTATCAGACCAGAGCCTTCCTTATTAACTTTTTTCATAGCATCGCCTAAAGACCATCTGGCACCATACTCGTCGACTCTGAGAAGATCGTGCATTACATTCGTTTGTTGAACTCTAACTAAAACAGGTTTTGATTTTGAAATTCTTCCCTTTTTAAAAACGACGTGAGTTTCTCCACTTATAGAATCTTCATAAAGCATTAAGGTAAACTTTCCAAACTCTGTATTAACAATTTTTTGTTCTACTTTTTCGACAGTTTGTTCGTTTATGATTCGATAATTAATTAAATCGGCAATAGTTCCAATTTTTAAATTATATTTTTTGCTAAATTCTATTAATCCTTTTTTTCTAGCCATAGTTCCATCTTCGTTCATGACCTCACAGATTACTGCTGATTCATTCAGTCCAGCTAAGCGACATAAATCAGTACTACCCTCTGTATGACCAGCTCTAGAAAGGACTCCACCTGGAACAGCCTTCACTGGAAAAATATGTCCAGGTGAAACGATATCTTTAGCCTTAGCTCTAGACTTAGATGCGACTTTAACTGTTCTAGATCTATCAGCTGCTGAGATACCTGTAGTTATTCCACTAGCGGCTTCAATAGAAATTGTAAAACCAGTACCATGACCACTTTTATTATCTGACACCATCTGACTTAAATTTAGCGCGTCACATTTTTCTTGGCTCATAGCTAAACAAATTAAACCTCTAGCATTTTTTGCCATAAAATTGATTTTATCTGGAGAAACCATCTCTCCAGCTAAAATCAAATCACCTTCATTTTCGCGATCTTCATCGTCCATCAAAAGAACCATATTTCCTTTTTTGATTTCAGCTATCAGTTCTTCTGTTTTATTCAATTCCATTTTTTCTTTTATATATTATTCTTTTATCATCTTCTATTAATACTTCTTCGCTCAATATAAAGTCTTTTGAATTAAAAGGATTTTTAGAATCCTCGCCTTCAAAAAAAGATAGAGCCTTATTTGATAGTATCTTCGGCGCAATGTAAATGATGAACTCATCTATCAAATCGGCTTCGATAAATGAAGTAATTAGCTTAGGCCCTGATTCCAGCAAAACATCATGTATTTCTAATAAAGATAATTTATTTAACAATTTTAATAAATCAATTTTTGATCTTGAATTTTCGATTTCAAGTATCTCTAAATCCTTTACAGAATCTAAATTCTTATAGACTTCTTTGTTACTACAAAATAATATTTTTTGACCAGTAGTCTTGAAAAATTTTAGGTTTGCATCTAATTTTGATCCAGATGAAATAATAGCTCTTATTGGCTGTCGAAAATTTTTCAACTCAGTAATCATAGTATCCCTTACATCTAGAGCTGGGTTATCTCTTTTGATCGTTCCCGAGCCAGTAAGGATAATATCTGAGACGGCTCTGAATTTATGACCATCTAATCTTGATGCGGGACAAGTAATCCATTGCTTATCGTTTTCTATAAATGCAATTTTTTTGTCTTCAGACATTGCAATTTTTGCTCTTATGTAAGGCTTTTTATATTTCAAACTTTTAAAAAAACCTTTATTTAATTCATTGGGAATTTCTTCAATAACAACTTCGATGCCAGAATTTTTTAGCTGTTCTAAACTGGATTGAGAAGAATCAAGCTGACCAATAATGATTTTCTTAAATTTATATTTAAGAATTTCATCTAGGCAGGGTGGTGTTTTACCAAATTTACTACAAGGCTCTAAGGTTACTGTTATTGTGCTATCAGCTATGACTGCGTTGAAATCATTTTTATAATTTTTTTTTACAGATTCAATGGCCATAATTTCTGCATGCGGAGCACCAAAAAATTCATAGAAGCCTTCACCAATAATTTTATTATTTTTAGATATAATGCAGCCAACACAGGCGCCTGTTCCAGAAGTAAATTGCCCTTTTTTAGCCAGTTCTAATGCTTCCAGCATAAAACTTGATTCAGTCATCACTTAATCGTTTAACTTCCTCACTAAACTCCATCGGATCCTGAAAGCTTCTGTAAACCGATGCAAATCTTACAAAGGCTACTTCGTCTATTTTTCTAAGATTCGTCATAACGGTTTCTCCGACTTTATCTGAAGGAACTTCTCTTTCTCCTAGAGATCTGAGCTCTTTTTTTATTGTTTCTATTAATGTTTGAAAGGTTTCTTCGCTGACTGGTCTTTTTTCTAAAGACCTGGCAATTCCTTCTTTAAGCTTAGTTTCATCAAATGGAACTCTAGAATTGTCCTGTTTGATAATTTTTGGCATTACCAATTCGGCTAGTTCGTATGTCGTCCATCGCTCTTGGCATTTAAGGCATTCTCTTCTGCGTCTAATCTCATTGCCCTCTGCAATAAGACGTGAATCTATAACCTTACTCTCTTCGAAGGCACAAAAAGGGCAATGCATAATTTATTTTGAGTAAACAGGAAACTGATTACAGAGTTCGGTAACTTCATTTCTAGTTTTAGAAATTAAAGATTCATTTTCTACGTCATGAATAATATTTTTTATCCATGAAGCTATTAATTCCATTTCAGACTCTTTAAAACCTCTTCTTGTAACAGCAGGAGTTCCTATTCTTATTCCCGAAGTAACGAATGGTGATTGAGGGTCATTCGGCACGGAATTTTTATTAACAGTAATATTTGCTTGGCCTAGAGCAGCATCTAAAACTTTTCCTGTTATATCATTTTTTACTAGATTGACTAGAAACATATGATTTGCTGTTCCATTAGAAACAATATCAATATCGTTTTTCATTAAAGCAGAGCTCATTTTTTGGGCGTTTGCTAAAATCTGTTTTTGATATTCTAAGAATTCTGGTTCCATAGCTTCTTTGAAGCATACTGCTTTAGCAGCAATCACATGCATTAAAGGACCGCCTTGTGAACCAGGAAATAAAGCTGAATTTAGTTTTTTATGTAGGTCTTCGTTTGCTTTCGCTAAAATCAAACCACCTCTTGGCCCAATTAAAGTTTTGTGAGTAGTAGTTGTAACGACGTCTGCAAAAGGAACAGGGTTAGGATATAGCCCAGCTGCAATTAACCCAGAAACATGAGAAATATCAGCTAATAAAAAAGCACCAATGGAATCTGCAATTTCCCTAAATCTTTTAAAATCTAAAACACCTGAAAAAGCAGAGAATCCACAAATGATTAACTTAGGTTTGTGCACATTGGCTAGTTTTTCGACCTCTTCGTAATCAATATCACCAGTCAACGGGTCAATTCCATAACTATAAGACTCGTAAATTTTTCCTGAAAAATTAACTTTTGATCCGTGGGTCAAATGACCGCCATGATCAAGACTCATTCCTAAAATTTTATCTCCCGCATTAAGAAGGGCTAAAAAAACCGCAGCATTTGCACTCGCACCTGAATGCGGTTGAACATTTGCAAAATCTGCACTAAATAATTCTTTCGCTCTATCAATTGCTAGTTGTTCGGCGACATCTACGAATTCACATCCGCCATAGTATCTTTTGCCAGGGTAGCCTTCTGCATATTTGTTAGTCAGCACAGAACCTTGAGCTTCCATTACTCTTGGTGAAGTATAGTTTTCAGAAGCAATGAGTTCGATATGATGTTCTTGACGGACACGTTCGCCTTCGAGAGCATCCCAAAGATCTTTGTCAAAACTTTCTATGGATAAATTGTTACCGTACATAATCTTCAAATGGATAAAAAATAATTATACCTCTATGAAAAATCTTTGCTATGCCTTATTGGTTATAACCTTACTATTTCTATTAGGAAAAAGAGTTTTACACAAAAAACAATCTAAGCCATAACATTTTCTTGCTTCGCAAAATTCTCTTCCATAAAAAATTATTTGTAGATGTAAATCTCCCCATTTTTCTTTTGGAAATAATTTCTTTAAATCTTTTTCCGTTTGCATAACATTTTTACCATTAGTTAATTTCCATCTTTGAGCTAAACGATGTATGTGTGTATCTACCGCAAAGCTAGCTTGGCCAAAAGCTTGATTAAGAACTACCGAAGCAGTTTTATGACCCACACCGGGAAGAGTTACTAATTCCTCAATAGACTGGGGAACCTTTGAATTGAATTTTTTTATAAGAATATTAGAAGTTTCCAATATGGCTTTAGACTTTTTGGGTGCAAGTCCACAAGTCTTTATAAAAAAGAAGATTTGATCTTGTCCTAAAGCTGCCATCTTCTTGGGAGTTCTAGCTTCCTTGAATAGCTTTTTCGTAACTATATTGACTCTCTCATCAGTACACTGAGCACTAAGTAAAACAGCAATAAGCAAGGTAAAGGGATTACTGAAATCTAAAGGCGGTTTTGGATTTTTATATAGCCTAGCAAGCTCCTTTCCGATTATTATTGCGCGATCTCTTTTATTCATAAAAACAAATTATGGTGATTTTAATATATTACTTATTATAATTTTTAAGTTAAATAGTTATTTAAGTTGTTCATGATAAGCCCAGCTTAATCTCATTTAACATTGCAACTCCAATTTTTGCTCATAAAATAAACTTGCTAGGATGTAATTTATAGTAAATGTTAGATTAGTCTTATCTGTAGAAGATAAAATTGATCTAAGCGTCAATTCTCATCCAAAAAGATCTGATAGCCTTGTTTAACTCAGACAAAAACCTTAAAGATAAGTAAGGAATGCAGTGATAGTGGATCGCGCAGATCTAGTATCTGGTAAAAATGGACAATGTAATTTCTCACAAGGCATGAGAGTTGGAATAGATTTTTATTTAGAATTCTAAAGATATTTAGCCCAAAAATGACAGTGTCTAACTAAGTTTTGTTTTATAAAAAATAAGCAATCGAATGCTTGTCATATAAAATTACCTAAGGTAAAGTCGAACTCAGGGGAATACAAAACTTAAAGATACTATGCTTTGACCTCTCACAGATCAAAGTTTTGGTACGAAGAAGTTTGTATCTAACATAACTATTTGTACTCAAATTGGGAGGAGTCAATGAAACGTTTTTTTAATTTAATAATAGCTGCCACTCTGGCCATGGGTTTCCATGTGTCAGCTTTCGCGCAGACTGTTGAAGAAGTCACTGTAACAGCGACTAGACAAGCCGAGTCTCTTCAAGATATCGCGCTTTCAGTTCAAGCTATTACTGGTGAAGACCTTATGGAACAACACATAGAAACTGCTGCAGATTTAGCAAACTCAACTACAGGTATTTCTTTTGCTAATGGAATTGGAAGTGGTGTAGGTATTAAGATTAGAGGGTTAATAGTACCTTCGGTAGGAGCTGCTACTGTAGCTGCTGCGGATTTACAGCTCAATGGCCACTCGATTTCTGCTAGTGCTTGGAGTGAAGTAGGTTTCTTAGATGCTGAGCGTTTAGAGATTTTAGAAGGTCCTCAAGGAACACTTTATGGAAGGAACACTACATCTGGGTTAATGAATCTTATTTCTAACAGACCTGGTGCAGGAAACTATTTTAAAGCTTCGGTTGGAGATAAGGGCTATCAAATGATCAAGGGAGCTTATGATTTTGATATAGCTAATAATGTTTCAGCTAGAGTCGCATTTTCGAAATATGATAAAGATCCTACAGTCTTCAATGAAGGAACTATGAATAAAATAGATAATCGTGATGCTTACGGTTACAGACTTTCTGTCGATTGGGCAGTTAACGAAAACAACACTATTGAATTCAATTATGACCAGTATGCTGTAAATGATAATAGATTAAATTTAGGTACGTCTTCTTGTAACAGAAGTCAGTTTTTCGGTTGTACTCCTAATACTAACGATCCCGAAAGCAATATAAATAGACCTGTTTTCATCTCAGGTACTATTAGTAACACTTTTGATACTCTTACTTTTATTAGTACTGGAAGAGATACTCTGTCTGAGTCTGATGTAATAAGATCAAAAAGCATTGATCAAATAAATAAAACTTACGATGCAGTAAGACAACAAGAGCAGAAAGCTACTCAAATAAAGTGGCTTACAAGCGCTGATGTTGGTCCAGGTACTCTAGATATAAGTTTTAAAGCAACTAATACTAGTACTGATTATTATCAAAGAGATGATAATGACCATAACAATGCTGAAAAAAATGGTGACGCTGCAAAAATTGGTAATTTATTTCAGCCTTCAAGTTTGATGACTATTACAAATATGCCAACTACTTGTTATGCAGATAAGCAATACCAACAATTTGCTGGATCTGAGGAATGTTCAAATGCAGATACAGAAACAAATGCCTTTGAATTAAACGTAGCATCTGATTTTGATAATCATAACTTCGTTGTAGGTCTTTATAGTGATAAATCAAATGGAATAAATCAATACAATATCCAAACTACGGCATATCAATTAATAAATTCATTTAGTTATCATCCTTTATCTCAAGACATGTTTAGTGGTCAGCTTAATGCATACGGTGGTCAGGCATTCTATGCTTCTATGGCTGGGGTAATTGCTGCTAATGCTGTCAGCCTTGTGACTGCTTATACACAAGATGGGAGTGTAATAGGTGATAGAACTAGAGCCGTGGCTGATACTTTAGTTAATTCAATTATCGGTGCTTGTACTGCATTAAATGGAAAAAAAGAGCACGATCAAGGTGCTTTCTGTGATAAAAAAATGCCTCATCAAGCTGGTGGTTTAATTACAGACCAAAGAACGCACATAGATTCAAGAGCTGTATTTGGAGAGTACTACTTCACATTCATGGATAACTTCAAACTTACGTTGGGAGCTCGTTACATGGATGACAGGTTTGCTACAAGATCTATGCAAGGTTTGTCTGATTCGGCTTATAACATTCCTGAAGATGCTGCTTCTGGTTTAACTAATGTATCTTCAGATGCATGTAGAAAATCTGACTACGAAGCATGTTGGCAAGCAGGCCACAAGCTGGCTACTGCAAAAAACTATGCAGACACTTACAAAGGTGTACTTCAATATAGTTACGACCAAGGTATGGCTTATGTATCAATGACTACGGGTAACCGTGCTGGTGGTGCAAATCCAGATACAACTATATATGCTGGATCTAAAGCAGTTTCATATGAAATTGGTACGAAAAATATCTTATTAGATGGACGTTTGAAATTAAATGCAAACATCTTCAAACATGAGCAAAACGACTCCCATTACTCAGTAATTAGAGTTTCATCTGCTTATGTTGAGCCTCATGACATCGTTCACCAAGGTTTACAATTAGATACACAGTTTTTTATAACTGAAGATCTAGTAATTGCTGCAAATGTTCTATTAACTGATAGTGAGTTTGTAACTTCAACAGAAGGTATTGGTAAGGGTCCAGGTGGAACAACAGTTTCAATAGGTTCTACTTCAATAGATCCTCATAACCCAGATCAAGCAACATCTTGGAGTGATATCATTACTGCAGCTGCTGTTCCTGGTGTAAGCACTCAACAAGATAATACAGATGCCGCCATAATTGCATACTTGCAGAGAGCAGATGCTTTAGGAGGCCAAAAAACTCTGGCACAAGCTCAAGGTATAGTATCTAGAGCAGCTGGAACTCTTTCAGCACTAGATCCTGGAGGATCAAGAGCATTCTGTAATCTAGTTTATACGTCAGCTATGTGTAACGTAGCTGGTTTTGTAGTTACAAGTGAAGGTAACGTCTTGGGTAATCCTCAAGGACTTGCAGCTATGATGGGTCCTACGGGCCAAGTATATAAGGAACTTGGTGGAAATAGTGTTCCAGGAGTTTCTGATATGGAAGCAACTGTTAGTATTTCGCAACTATATAATGCGTTTGATGGTTCTGGAAACTTCACATTAGGTTATTCTTACAAAGATAAATTTGAAGGTGATATTTACAACAACAAACGTTTCGTTACAGGAGCTCAGGAGTACTTTGACTTCAATGCTACTTATGAGCCAAACAATGGCGACTGGTATGTGAATGCTTGGGCTAGAAATTTAGCTGACAAACGTCAATTAACAAGTGTTAATAGAACTAGTAACCTGCAAGGACAAGTTATCTTTTTGACTTATTCTGAAGGTTTCAGAGGTGGAGTAGACTTTGGAATAAACTTCTAAATAAACTAAACAACATAAAAGCCCTGCTCGTCAGGGCTTTTTTGTATAAAAGAGAATAGAGAAAAGATTAAGTTAGAATTAGTTGAGTAAATTCTTTATAATCTACTCTATAAAAATTTTTGAAAAGTTACTTTAAGGAGAAAATATGAGAAATGTAGTAATTATAGACAGCGTTAGAACTGGTTTAGCAAAATCTCACAGAGGTGGATTTAATATTACAAGAGCGGATGACATGGTGGCTCATTTAATCAATGCGATAATGGAGAGAAACCCTAAAGTTGACCCTAGCTTAGTGGAAGATCTAATCTTAGGTTGCGGAAACCCTGAAGGAGCTCAAGGTCATAATATTGCCAGAAATGCTGCAGTCTTATCTAATCTGCCAATTGAAACTGGCGGAACAACTATCAATCGTTATTGTTCATCTGGTTTAAATTCAATTGCAATGGCCTGTAATCAGGTAGCTAGTGGACATTCAGACTGTATGATCGCAGGTGGTGTTGAAAGCATTAGTACTGTTTTGGGTGAAGCTGGATTAAATATGAATATGTACGTTAATGACAAACTCGCTGCTGAAATGCCAGGTATATACATGGCCATGGGCAATACTGCAGAAACTGTGGCTAAGCGTTATAACGTATCTAGAGAAGCACAAGACGAAATTGCTTTAGCTAGTCAACAAAGAACTGCTGCTGCTCAAGAGGCAGGTTATTACGATGATGAAATCGTACCAATGACGACTACTATGAAGTTATATAATAAGGAGACAGGTGAAGCCAAAGATGTTGAAGTTACAGTTGATAAAGATGACTGTAATCGACCAACAACTACCATGGAAGGTCTACAATCTTTAAAGCCCGTATTTGATCCTGAAAATGGAACAGTTACAGCTGGTAACTCCTCGCAGCTTTCAGACGGAGCTTCTGTAACGCTGGTTATGAGTGAAGAAAAAGCTCTTGAACTTGGATTAGAGCCTATGCTTTATTTCAGAGGTTTTACAACAGTAGGTTGTCAGCCAGACGAAATGGGTATTGGTCCGGTTTATTCGATTCCTAAGCTTTTGAAATCAGCTGGCTTATCAGTAGAAGATATAGATTTATGGGAGCTTAACGAAGCTTTTGCTTCACAGGTTGTTTACATCAAAGACAAGCTTAACCTTCCTGAAGACAAGCTTAATGTTAATGGTGGCTCGATTTCAATTGGTCACCCATTCGGTATGACTGGTTCTAGACAAGTAGGACATTTGGCAAGAGAACTTAATAGAAGAGGCGGAAAGTACGGTATCGTGACCATGTGTGTTGGTGGTGGTATGGGTGCAACCGGCCTTTTTGAAGCATACAAATCTTAAATTAGAAATCATCCGCTTCTTTTATGAAAGAAACGGATGAATTCTCAATTCTTAAAGAATTTTTTTTAGATCTGGGGAATCAATTTCATGATTCCTCTGATTTGCTAATTGGTCCAGGCGATGATGCTGGGTTGTTTTCAGAAAAAAATAAAGAGTTAATTTTCTCAACCGACGTTTCAGTATCCGGCGTCCACTTTCTAGAAAATTTAGAGCCTAACAAGATTGCTTTTAGATCTTGTGTTGTTGCAGCAAGTGATATCGCAGCTTGCGGCGGATCTTTAAAATGGATATCTATTTCTTTGGTCTTAGCGACACAAGATAAGAGTTGGATAGAAGATTTTGCTCGGGGCATCATCGAGTTTGTGAATACCTATAAAGTTCCAGTTCTGGGTGGCGATCTAGCTAAGGGTAAAGAATGTTCAGTTTCAGTTGGTGTTTGCGGCTCTATAGATAAAGATAATTTTATGTCTAGAGCCGGTGCTCAATCAGAAGATGATATTTATGTAACTGGGACTCTTGGCGATGCCTATTTAGGCTTGAATTTTTTAAAGGAAAATAGATACTTAAATGATCATGAAATCACTTATACAAATAAGTATTTAAAGCCAAAAATTGAATTTGAATTTGCCAAAGAACTTTCTTTGATAGCTAACAGTTGTATCGATTTATCCGATGGTTTGCTAGGCGATCTAAATCATATATGTGAACAGAGCAAACTAGGTGCTAATTTATTTTTAGAAGAAATTCCTTTTTCTGGAACTTACGACAGAGCCTTAACTTGGGGAGATGATTATGAGTTATGTTTTTCTTTGCCTCCATCTAAAGAAAAAGATTTAAATCAATTAATTGCCAAATATTCTATAAAGGCAACTAAGATTGGCGTTATGAAAGAGGGGAACAAAGTAGAGGTATTCGATAACGAAAAAGAAATTCACTTTGATCAAGCTGGATACAATCACTTCAATGAATAGTTTTCCAATTTTAAAAAAACCTAGTCATCTCTTGGCTACTTTATTTGGTATTGGATTGCTTCCTTTAGCACCGGGCACATGGGGCTCATTAGCTGCATTAATTGCCTATTTGTATGTTGTTATATATCTCTCGCTTAGCTCTGAAATAATAATCTTACTAACAGCTTCCATAGTTATCGTTTCAATCATAGTTTGTCATTTAGCCACTCGACAGCTCAGTAAAAAGGACAAAGATCAAAAGTCTATCGTCATAGATGAGCTTGCAGGATTATGGATAGCTTTTTTACCTCTAACAGGTTTGATCATGGTTAGAGAGATACTTTTGTATTCTGTAGTAGCCTTTTTTCTATTTAGATTATTTGATATTTGGAAGCCTTATCCAATATCTCTGATAGATGAAAAAATGAAAAGTGGATTTGGTGTAGTTTTAGATGATCTAGTCGCAGGAATTTATGCAGCTATCTTCACCTGTTTATTTTTATTCTTATTTTCTTAATTATTTCTTCAGAGTTTAATCCAGCTGAATCTTTTTGGTCAGCATGTGTACCTACAGCAGGAAATTCGTCGGGAATTCCTATATTTAATAAATCAACTTCTAAAGAATTAGCATGAATGAACTCATTCACACCCGACCCTGCTCCACCAGCAACTACATTTTCTTCAACGGTAACTATTAAATCGTGATTTTTGCAAATATTTTTTATCAAATCTTCGTCTAAAGGTTTTACAAAGCGCATATCAACTAAAGTAGTATCGAGCTCATCAGAAACATTAGAACATAAATCCAGAACTGCACCAAAAGACAAAATAGCAATTTTTGAATCTACTTCTTTAATTACTTTTCCCTTACCTATTTCTATTAATTCTTTACCCTTTGAGACGTTTTCACCTGGACCATTTCCCCTTGGGTACCTCACTGCTGCTGGACCATTGAAATCGTAACCAGTATTTAGCATTTTCCAACACTCATCTTCATTTGATGGTGTCATGATGAGCATATTAGGAATACACCTAAGGTAAGTTAAATCAAATATTCCTGCATGGGTAGCTCCATCTTCTCCAACGAATCCAGCTCTATCTATTCCTAGTAAAACATTAAGATTTTGCAATGCAACATCATGAATGAGTTGATCATAAGCTCTTTGTAAGAATGTTGAATATATTGCTAGAACTGGTTTTTTACCTTCACATGCAAAACCCGCTGCTAAAGTCATGCTGTGCTGCTCAGCTATAGCAACGTCATGAAACTGATCAGGAAATTGATTTGCAAAATTTACCATGCCAGAGCCCTCTGACATTGCTGGAGTTATAGCTACTAAATCTTTGTCACCTTCTTCTCCTTTATAAGTCAACCATTCACCAAATACATCTTGATATTTAAGCCCCATATTCTTCGAAGACAAATTTAAATCCTTTTTTGAAATAGCATGATATTTTATTGGATCAAATTCTGCCGGGATAAAGCCTTTTCCCTTTTGTGTAACTAAATGCAAAAAAATTGGCCCAGATAAATCTTTAATATTTTTGAGAGTTCTCACAATGCCTTTTAAATCGTGACCATCCATTGGGCCAATGTATTGAAATCCAAGCTCTTCAAAAAGAGTTCCAGGAGAAAGCATGCCTTTAATATGACTTTCCGTACGCTTAGCAAATCGTTTGGCAGAAGGTATCATTCTCAGAACGGTTTTACCGCCTTCACGAGCTTGTATGTACCATTTACTAGACCATATTTTTGCTAAGTAATTAGAAATACCACCTGTATTATTTGATATAGACATGTTGTTATCATTCAAAATGACTAGTAAATTATTCTCTACAGACCCTGCATGAGCTAAGGCTTCATAAGCCATTCCAGCTGTTATGGCACCATCACCAATGACAGATATATATTTATTTAGAGGTGATCCAGCGAGGGCCATGCCCAAAGCTGCGCTGATAGATGTGCTTGAATGTCCAACGCCAAAGGCATCATATTCACTTTCTTTTTTTGAAGGAAATGGATCTAAACCATCTTTATGTCTGATGGTCATCATTTTATCTTTTCTGCCCGTTAAGATTTTATGTGGGTATGCTTGATGACCGACATCCCAAATTATCTTGTCCTGTGGAGCATTAAATACATGATGCAGGGCAACAGTAAGCTCTATGACGCCTAAACCTGCTCCAAAATGTCCTCCTGATTGGTTAGTTGAATATAAAAGATATTCTCTGAGCTCATCTGCTAACTTAATAAGTTCTTTATTACTAAAGTTTGATAATTTTTTGAGATCATTTAAAGAATCTAATAAAGGTGTCTGCGGTTTTGAATTTGGAAATTTTTTAAATTTTTTCATTACTTTAACTATTCCTAGACACTATTAAGAAACAAAGACTTTCAAGCTCTGAAGTATCATAAGGCAAATCTTTTAAAATGTTCATCGCTTCATTGCCTAAATCTTCCGCTTTCTTTTGGGATTCATCGACTCCTAGTACGGAAGGATAGGTAGACTTATTTTTTTCAATATCAGAATTAACAGGCTTACCTATTATTTTTTCATCGCCTATGACATCTAGAACATCATCTCTAATCTGAAAAGCTAAACCAAATTTTTGAGAAAATTTAATAAATGCGTTTATATGGGTTTGTGTAATATCTTTTTTTAATAAGCAAACACACATGACACAAGCTTCTATTAATTTACCAGTTTTTAAATAATGCATTTCATCTAGTTCTTTTTCAGATAAAGAAGTATTTTCAGATAAAATATCTCTACTTTGTCCCTCAACCATGCCTTTTGGGCCACAAGCTTTTGAAAAAAGGTTAATAATCATCAATTTTATTTCAGCACTTAAATTTGGGTCTTCTATAGTAGTTAATATCTCTAAAGCAAGGGGTTGAATAGCATCACCCGCTAAAATTGCTGTAGCTTCACCAAATTTTTTATGACAACTCAATTGACCTCTTCTGTAATCATCATCGTCCATTGCAGGTAAATCATCATGAATTAAAGAGTAGCAGTGAATTAATTCTCCGGCAGCCGCAATTAGATCTATCGTTTTGTTTGATACATCAACTTTTATTGAATTACTCATCATTAAAATAAGTTGAGGTCTGATTCTTTTTCCTCCATTCATAATTGAGTAATGAATGGCTTCTGATATTAATGAATAATCTTTTGGAGGCAGGGATTTAAAAATAGCATCGTCAATTCTAGAAAGATTATTCTCCAGAAAACTTACTTCATCAATCTTCATCAAAAGCTTCTAAATCTAAAGAGCCATCACTGGACTCTACTAGCTTTTGTATTTTTAACTCAGCTTTTGATAATAAATTTTGGCAATGTCTGGTAAGTTTAATACCATCCTCAAATGCTTTGATAGACTTTTCTAAAGGGAGATCTCCAGATTCAAGTTCTGCTACTATTTCTTCTAATTTTTCTAAAGAAGATTCAAAGTCTTTGGTGCTATTTTTTTCGCTCATTTTAACTATTATGCTGTTTCAGAACTTGATTTTACAGAATTAAATTGAGCAAACAATTCTTTAATTTTGGTTGGAAGCATCAACCAGCAAGGAGTAAGGATTAAAGTCATAATTGAAGCAAAGGATAGGCCGCAAACAACTGCAAATGATAATGGCGTCCACCATTCAACAACTCTTCCGCCGATACCAATTTCTCTAGACATTAAGTCGACACCCAAACCCAAAGCCAAAGGCAATAAGCCAACAACGGTTGTAGCAGTAGTTAGTACGATCGGTCTTATTCTTTGTGCCGCTGTTCTGATTATCAAATCTTTAATAGGCGCATTTACAAATTCTTTTTTCAAGACGTTAAAGGTATCAACTAGAACAATATTATTATTTACAACAATTCCAGCAAGAGCAATTATTCCTAAATTAGTAAATAGAAAGCTAGAAGGGAATTGAGTTATTAGGTGACCTAGATAAACTCCTGCTGTTGATAAAAAAACTGCAGAAATTACAATCCAAACCTGATAAAAACTATTTAACTGAATCATCAATAAAATTGCCATTAAAAATAGGCCTACAGTAGCAGCAGAAACAAAAAATGCAGCATCTGCAGCAGATTGCTCAGCTTGCCCCCCAAAATCGAATACTAATTTTTTATATTCATTATTGTCTTCTATCCATTGTTCAATTCTAGGCATTACTTCTTCGGTAAGAGCACCTGGTGCATAGTCAGCTGCAACGGTAAATGCTCTTTCTCCTTCGACTCTTCTAATTGCAGGAGCTTCGTAAGATGGCTTAATTGAGACAAAACTACTTAAAGGAACACTTCCATATCTAGTATTGATTGTAAGCTGATCAAATAAATCCAGTCTTCTCTGTTCTTCTGGAAATCTGACTCTAATATCAATCGATTCATCTAGATCAGCAGGACGATATTCGCCTACTTTTACGCCGGCAGTTAAAAATTGAATTGCTGTGCCAATTTCTGAAGTGGTGACACCAAATTGCGATGCTTTTTCTTTATCAATATTTATTTTCCACTTCAATTGAGGTTCAGGAATAGTGCTGTAAACATTAATTGCACCTGGAATATTTTGATCCATAAATTGAGTTAATGCAGCAGTTGCTTCATAAACCATTTGGTAATCACGTCCAAAAATATCTATTTCTATTGGGTTATCAGTCGGGGGGCCGCTATCTCTTACTCTAACTGCAACTTTTATCCCAGGAATATCTTTCAATTTTTCTTTTAGCTCTATCACTACCGCCGCACCTGTTTGAATAAGAGCATCTCTATCGAAGGGCATACCTACGTATATTTTACCTACAGTATCAGCATTTCCTCTGTCTCTAGGATCGCCATCACCGCTTTGTTCCAAGTAAACACTTTCTGGACCTTTGATGGTTAAGATTATTTTTTCTATCTCTTTTAAAAAATTTAAAGTTTCTGTTGCGTTTAAATTTCCTCTACCTTGAACTTCAACAATGATTGTATCCGGATCTTCATCTACAAAAAATTGGCCACCAGGACCATGATCTCCATAAAGAGTATAAATAGTGATTACACTGAGTAAAATAAATGCAATAACCTTTCCGGGTTGATCTAATAATTTATCTAAGAATCTTGCGTAAACACCTGTTATACCATCTAGTGATTTAGGGTCTCCTCTTTCAAGTGTCGCTGAATTATTTAACGTTCTGATATTTCTATTTCCTAGATTTGCATATCTAGAACCAATTGCAGGAGTAAAAACTAATGCGTAAAGAATTGAGCCAATTAAAACCAAGAATAAAGTTGTAATCATTGGCTTCATGAATTGTCCAGAAATTCCTTCCCAAAAAAATAATGGAAAGAAAATTGCTAGCGTCGTTCCTATTGAAATAATTACAGGCCAAAACATTCTTTTAGCTGCTACGCGATAAGCTTCGATTCTATCCATGCCTTCGCTCATTTTTCTATCAGCATATTCAACCACTACAACACTTCCATCTATCAGCATTCCTAAAGAAATTAAGAATCCAAAACAGACCATGAAGTTAAAGGTGTAATCGATAATATTTAATGTAATGCAGGCAAAAAGAAAACAGGTTGGAATAGCTAAAGCAACCATCGTCGAAGATCTAAGCCCCATCGCTGCGACAACAATTGTCATAACAAGCACAAGAGCAGTCAGAATATTTCCAGCTAGCTCTTCAATTAATTCACCTGAGTATTTAGTTCGATCTTCTGTAATGATTATTTCAACATCTGGAGGTAGAATTTTTTGAGCTTCTTTAATTATTGAAGCAATTTGCAGAGCTACAACAACTTCTCTTGCATCTGTCTTTTTTAGAACACTTACCGTTGATGAAGATCTTCCATTCACTCTCGCATAACTCGTTCTATCTTTAAAAGTTCTTCTTAAGTCAACCAGCTCATCTAAAGAGACTACTGCATTATTACTTTCTAAAACTGGAATATTTTTAACATCTTCTGCGGTTTCAAAAACAGAAGGAACAATTACTGAAAATTTTCCCGTTCCAGAAATAATATTGCCTGCTGGAATTGCTTTATTATTTTGCTGGATTGCATTGTAAATATCTAAGGCAGATGCTTTATAACTGTCTAATTTTGTTTTATCAATTGTCGCTTCTAGCACTTCTTCTGGCGCACCACTAAGGACAGCTTCCAATACCCCAGGAAGGGCTTCAATTTCGTTAGCAACTTCTCTCGCAAAACCTATTAATTCTCTCTCAGAGGCAGTATCTGAAACAAAATTCACATTCATTACTGGAAAGGCATCAAAGCTAAATTCTTTAACAAATGGTTTTTCAGATTCATCTGGAAGATCTAAAAGTATCTCATCTATCGCATCTTTTACATTGACCATAGATTCAGCTTTAGGAATATTATCGGGAAATTCTAAAATTACATAAGACATGCTATCTCTACTATAGGATTGCATTGCTTTTAAATCGTCTACAGATCTAAGTCGATCTTCCAGAGGCCTGGTGATTAATCGCTCAACATCTTCAGGAGAGGCTCCTTCATAAAAGGTTGATACAAAAACGTAAGGAATATTTATATCTGAATAAGCTGAAGCCGGTATTTGAGATACAGAAGTTACTCCCCATACCAGAATTAAAGCAAGGAAAGTTAAGGTTGCTTTATACCTATCTATAAAGAAATTAATTAATGCGTTCATCTGACATTAATCTCTCATCAATGGCTATTTCTACTTTTTCACCATCACTTACATAGTCTTGACCAACTGTAATTATTCTTGTTTTTTTAGGCAATCCAGAGACCCAAGCACCTTTCTTAGTATCTTGAATGAGTTTAATTTTCACGAATTCAACAAAGCCAGAGCTACCTACTATTCTTATGCCTAGATCACCTGCATCGTCTAATCTCAATATAGACAGTGGAACTAAATTAGCTAGCTGATTTTCTCCCTGAAGAAATATCCTGGCTGAAGCGCCGTCTTTAATGTTTCCAGATTTATTATCAACTGTGATTTCTATTCTAAAGGTATGAGTTCTATTATTTGCCGATGAAGAAATAAAACTAATTTTCCCTTGATACTGACTTCCATCTAAGGTTTCTACCTTTGCTGAAGAACCAACGGTTATAAATCCAACATCTGTTTCAGAGATATCACCACTAATTATCATCGGATCAAGATCAAGTAATACTGCACAGGTTGAACCTCTTGAAAGGAAATCTCCTTCGTCGAGAGCAATTCGATCAACAATGCCCGGAAAGGGCGCTTTGATGGTTGCATTGTCTAATTCTAATTTAGCTCTTTCATAATTAGATTTAATATTTTGGAATTGATTAGAAGAATATAAACCTTCATCAAAAAGTTTCTCAGCCGATTTGAATTCGAGTTCTGCTTTTTTAAAAAAAGATTCTTTTTCTGCCATAAAGATTGAACATATCGGCTGACCTTTCTTTACAAATGAACCCTGCTTTGCGGGAAGGGAAATAACTCTTCCTGATGTTTCCGCTTTCAACTCAACTTTTTTATCTGCTTCTGCAAATCCCTTAACTAAAATTTCACGAGTATATGGTAATGAAGTCTGATCAATTACTCTTACCGTAGATTCTTTATCAAAAACGATTTCTTGCTTCCCTTCTTCTGTTACAAAAAAACCAGAAACCATCCAAATTGCTGAGAAACCTAAAAACATAGCCGACCACTCAATATTAGATCGAGTCATTAAGGTATCTCTAATTAGAGCAATATATTTACTAAACATAGTTATTTAATTGGGTTAAAACGCATTATATCAAGTATAAATGAGGAATTAGAAGCGATTTAAAAAACGTCTTAAATTAGTACTTATTTTTTAATTTTTTTATAAAATCTAACTGCTCTGACTTATCAACAGGTTCTTTATTTTTTTCTATTTTTGGAACTTCTGGGGAGCTAAATTTCTTTCCTTCCATCCAATCTTGAATTAAAAGATCAAAATATTTTGAAAACTCTTTAAGTGCATTTTTCTCAGACTCGCTTTTTAAAAAGAACCACCCTGTTCTTTTGCCTGTTTGGTAAACCAACGGGTGAGACCATTCATGGCTAGACGGGTCATCGCAATATACTGAAGCTTCTTTAAAGGACTTTTCTAAACTAGGAATGCCATTGGCATCCAGTGTAAGTTCTTTGCACTTTTTCAATACGCTACTTAAAGAGGGTAAATATTCAGAAGTACTCATTATGTGATCAACGCTATTAAAAATAACTTCATTTTTAAAGGAAGAAATTTTTTGAAGCCAGAGTTGTTTTGCTAATTTAAGACTATCTGCATCCGGAAAAGCCTTGTGAAACTGATTATGATAAGTAATCTCTAGTTGTGTAAATAAAATATTAATTAAATCTATTTGATTTTCTGGAATTTTAATCTGAGTATTCAATTGCCCACTCTTTATCTGTTAGTCTAGAAATTATACCCGATGCTTTGGGGTTTTCTTTAAACCATTTGTATTTTACATGTTGAATGAATTTGGAATTCCAGGACATCATCACTTGATTGGAATCGATCCAGTAAATTTTAAACTCTGGTAACTGATTCTTAGCGAATTCTTCTTCAATTCTGGCTAATTTAAGAACGTCAAAGCAATTAGCATGAGGGTACCAATCTGCAGCCATCTTCTTTGGAGAGACATTATCTTCAATAATATTTTTATATCTAGCCCATTGTCTGCGAACATGGTTTATAAAAAGACTATTCCAAGTATCTGATTTCATCTTTTTTTCTTGCCAATATAAAATAAATTCAGGAATAGACTTAACTACAAAGTCAATTTCAATACTTGCTGATTCAAGAATCGACAGCCCATCAACAGAAGGTTCCCAATCTTTTTTAATCAATGTTTTTTTTGACTCAACCACTTCTTCTTTTTCGTATTTTCTCCACTCTTTAATAAGAAACTTAAGCAATTTATAATTTGAGTTATATTCTGAATCAACTTCATTAGATGGAAATGATTTGAAATAAATTATTTTCTCTCTAATGAATTGATTAGACATGCCAAAACTTTTTGCCTGATTAATAGTTTCTTCGGAGAAATCAAAGGTAGGATTTTTTACAATAGGTATGTCGTTTTTAACTTTCAGTTTATTTTTCAAACTCAAACTCAAATCATCTTTTATGACCAAACCTAGTTTTTCTAGTTTAGAAATAGCATCAAATTTTCTTTGAATATTCAAAAAACTTAACTTTTGATCAAGTTCTGAAAGGGTAAGTTGGTTTGAACTAATTTTTTCTAAAATTGAATATATTATGGCTTCTTCTAAACCAATAGAGTCTGCTATTTCAGATGAAAAATTTATATCTTTGTATTTTTCTGTCATTAGGCAGTCTTTTCTAGATTTTTTCTTCTAGATTTAACTGCTGATGCTAATGAGTTGAGCATAATTTCAGTATCTTCCCAGCTAACACAAGCATCTGTAATGCTTTGACCATAAGTTAAAGAATCTTTAGGGCCAATTGATTGATTTCCTTCTACTAGGTGACTTTCAATCATCACTCCAAAAATTCCTTTTTCTCCTCCAGCTATTTGATCAGATATATCTTTATTTACTAGAAGTTGTTTTTTAAATTGCTTTTGGCTATTTCCATGACTCATATCGACCATAATCGAAGGAGTTATTCCAGACTTTCTCAAAATATCAGCAGTTTCTTTTATGAATTCATTTTCAAAATTTGGCGTTTTTCCACCTCGTAAAATTACATGACAGTCTTCGTTTCCAGCCGAATTAAAAATTGCTGATTTTCCTTCTTTAGTAATTGATAAAAATATATGCGGTCTAGATGAAGAGCCGATTGCGTCAATTGCAACCTGAATGGATCCAGTAGTTGAGTTTTTGAATCCTACTGGACAAGATAAACCAGAGGCAAGTTCTCTATGAACTTGACTTTCAGTTGTTCTTGCTCCGATTGCACCCCAAGAAATTAAATCTGAAATATATTGAGGAGTTATTATATCTAAGTATTCAGTGGCGGCAGGTAGTCCGATTTCATTAACTTCTAACAAAACCTTTCTCGCTTCTCTTAAGCCTTTATTTACGTCATAGCTATCGTCTAAGTCAGGATCATTTATAAGGCCTTTCCATCCAACTGTAGTACGTGGCTTTTCAAAATAAACTCTCATAACAATTTTTAGTTCGCTATTTAGAGACTCTTCAATATTTTTTAGTTTTTGCGCATACTCAATAGCAGCTTTAGGGTCATGAATAGAGCATGGACCTACCACCACTACAAGGCGATCGTCGGTCCCTCGCATGATTTCAGATATATCTTGTCTTGCTTTAAAAACCAGCTCGGAACTAGCTGAAGTTATGGGAAACTCAGATATTACATCGTTAGGAGGCGAAACCTCCAAAAGCCCAGTTATTCTGGTATTATCAGTCAAATATTGCATAGCAGTCGATAGTGATTGTATCTATTCTGATCTTAATTGAAAGTCATAATTAGTTAAATGTTAAAAATCAAAATTATTCAGGAAAACCCTACCGTAGGTGATATTTCTGGAAATATTAAAAAAATTCAAGAGGAAATTGATAAGGCTTCTTCAGGCGATATAGATTTGCTTGTTTTTAGCGAAATGTTTGTGAGTGGATATCCACCCGAAGATTTAGTTATTAGAGCTGATTTTATTAATAAAATTCAAGAATCTATTAAAAAACTTTCTAGCGATACCAAAAATATATCTTTGTTATTTGGCGCACCTACTAAAAAAGGACAAAAGACATTTAATTCAGCTTTTTTTATTGAAAATGGAGAAATAATAGAGATTTATTCAAAAAAAATACTTCCCAATTACAAAGAATTTGACGAAAGAAGGTATTTTTTCTCTGGCGAAAATAATTCAATTATAAATTTTAAAGGCATAAATATAGGACTATCTATTTGCGAGGATATTTGGTCAAAAGATTTCACTCAAGAGCTGGTAGCTGAAGGAGCCGAATTAATCATTAATCTTAGCGCGTCGCCCTACACAAAAACAAAAAAAGAAACTAGAGAAAGAATGCTTAATGAATACTTTGACTTATTGGGAGTACCTATTGTCTATGTCAATCAAGTAGGCGGTCAGGATGAGTTAATTTTTGACGGTTCTTCATTAATTATTGGGTCTGAGCAATCTAAACTAATTTCTTTAAAAAGTTTTGATATAGATTCTGAAGAGTTGATAGTCACAAAAAAAGATAAAATTTCTTTGAGTGTTTTAAGCAAAAGAGAAAATAACTATTCAGAACTCGAAGATGTATACAAAGCACTGGTTTTGGGTACAAAAGATTATGTTGAAAAGAATGGATTTAAAGGAATAATTTTAGGCTCTTCGGGTGGAATTGATTCTGCCTTAACAGCTGCAATAGCTTATGACGCATTGGGATCTACAAAAGTAAACACAGTAATGATGCCTTTTGATTTTACTGCAGATATAAGCATAAATGACGCTCAAGAATTAGCTGATAATATGTCCATAAAACATTCCATAATTTCTATTAAAGAAATGTATGAGGCTTTCTCTAACTCTTTAATTGAATCATTTGATGGAAAAGATCCAGATAAAACAGAAGAAAATCTTCAATCTCGCTGTCGTGGAGTTACTTTGATGGCTTTATCTAATAAATTAGGTTTTCTTGTTCTAACAACTGGGAACAAAAGTGAAGCCGCAGTTGGTTATTCAACTTTATATGGAGATACTGCAGGTGGTTTTTCGGTTCTAAAAGATGTAAGTAAGACATTGGTATATGATTTAGCTAATTATAGAAATAAAATAAGCCCTGTTATTCCTCAAAGAATTATAGATCGCCCTCCGTCCGCAGAACTTGCTCCAGATCAAAAAGATACTGACTCATTGCCAGATTACGATGTGCTTGATCCTATAATAGAAATGTACGTTGAAAAAGATTTAAGCCCAAAAGAGATAATTTCTGAAGGGTATGATGAAAGTGAAGTTAGAAGAATTTTAGCTTTAATAGACTTTAATGAATATAAAAGAAGACAGGTTCCGCTTGGGATTAAAATTTCAGATAGAAATTTCGGAAAAGATAGAAGATATCCTATTACCAATAAATGGAAACCCTAAATATAGGTAAATAAATATAAAAAAGCACTATATGCTGTGCATTTAAGGTTTTTAAACTATAATTGCCATATATTTATGGATAATCTAGCAGGTATTCAGCCTAAACAAGCTGAATTCAACCTTGCCATTTTAAATGGCGAGGAAGTGTCCCTGCCCACTGATGATTTATATATTCCACCAAACGCACTAAAAATATTCCTTGAGTCTTTTGAGGGACCGTTAGATCTTTTGCTCTATTTTATAAAAAAACAAAATATTGATATTTTACAAATAGATGTCTCAAAAATAACTGATCAATATGTTCAATATATTGAAATGATGGAAAAGCTTCAATTTGATTTAGTTGGAGAATACTTGGTAATGGCTGCATATTTAACTGAAATTAAATCCCGCATGATGCTTCCTAAAGAATTCGATGATGAAGGAGAAGAAGGAGATCCAAGAGCAGAGCTAATAAGAAGGCTTCAAGAATATGAAAGATATAAAGAAGCATCGAATAATTTAGAATCTATACCAAGAGTTAATAGAGACTTTTTTATTGCTTCTTCCGCACTTCCGGAGTTTGAGTCAAAAGAAAATATGCCAACAATTGAAATAAGTCAGTTAAGCGAAATATTTGCTGAGCTTATTGAAAGACAGAAGCTAAATGTTAGCCATATTGTTGAATTTGAAAAGCTTTCAACTAGGGAAAAGATGTCCTATATTCTTGAGCTTCTTGTAAAAGATAAATTTTTAGATTTCTCTAAAATTTGTAAAAGCGAAGATGGAAGAATAGGAATAATTGTTAATTTTCTAGCTATGCTTGAGTTAGTCAAAGATTCTCTTATTACTATTATTCAGTCAGAAGATTTTGGTCAAATCCATTTATCTGCAAAAGAGGAAATTCATTAATATGAAAGAAAATTTAGAAAAGATAGTTGAATCTCTATTGCTTTCGGCTTCAAGACCGCTGTCGGAATCCGATATTCTAAAAGCCTTTAGCCAAGAAGAAGATATTGAAATAGATGATATTAGGGCCGCTCTTTCTGATTTAAAAGAATTTTACTCTGATAGAAGCTTTGAGTTAGTTAAAGTAGCAAGTGGATTTAGGTTAAAAATCAGTCAGGATTATTCTCCTTGGATTTCAAAACTTTGGGAATCGAAACCTCAAAAATATTCAAGAGCTATGATGGAAACGCTCGCATTAATTGCATATAAACAACCTATAACCAGAGGAGAGATTGAAGAAGTAAGAGGAGTGTCGGTCAGTAGCCAAATTATCAGAACATTGTTAGATAGAAGCTGGATTAAAGTTGTAGGACATAGAGATGTACCTGGAAGACCAGCTTTACTATCCACAACTAAAGAATTCCTAGACGATCTAAATATTTCTAAACTATCAGAATTGCCTGATCTTCCAGATATTGGAAATTTACCTGAAGAGATTCAAATGCCCTTACTCATTGAAGATCTTCAGGAAGATATTACTTCCACACAAGAATAATAATGAGTATGCGTCTGCAAAAGGCCATTGCCGATAGCGGCTTTACGTCCAGAAGAAAAGCTGAAGAATTAATAAAATCAGGTAGAGTTTTTGTTAATAAAGACAGGGCTTCTATTGGCGATAAAGTAACTGAGATAGATAAAATTTTTATAGATGGGAAAGAAATTAAGTATGAAAAAATATCAGATCAGATAATTATGTATCACAAACCCATAGGCGAAATCTGTTCAAAATCAGGATATGGAAAGCCCACTGTTTTTGATAATTTACCTCCTTTGAGATCAGGTAGATGGGTTGCTCTAGGGAGACTTGATATAAATACCAGCGGGCTTCTACTCTTTACAAATAACGGGGCTCTTGCAAATCGAATAATTCATCCCAAAAATCAAATTGAAAGAGAGTATTTAGCTCGTATTCGAGGTAAACCATCGCAAGACGATATACATAAACTGATTGAAGGCTTTGATGTAG
Organism: SAR86 cluster bacterium; assembly: GCA_028135785.1. Taxonomy (GTDB): domain Bacteria; phylum Pseudomonadota; class Gammaproteobacteria; order Magnimaribacterales; family AG-339-G14; genus CASICS01. The sequence continues at coordinate 3,306 of JAOIHS010000004.1, read as the reverse complement.
AAGGAGACTTTTTAAGATTTACAGATGTCGTCCAAGGTCGACAAACAAGCTCTCACGCATGGTTTGCTATGGTTATTATGGAAGGAAAAAATAGGGCAGTTAGAAAATTATGGAATGAATTGGGCTTTGAAGTTTCAAGATTAAAAAGAACTAGATTAGGTCATATCTTTTTACCATCTACTTTATCGCCCGGAAAATTTAAAAGATTGAATGACAAGGAAATTAAAGAGTTTTTTTAAAAAAAAGAAATTATATCTATAGGTTGCTCAATATAAAAAGTTGCTTTTATATTCGCAGCAGATTCTTTATCCAAGTATCCATAAAGGGCAAGAATGGAGTCCACTTGAGCATTATCAGCTGCTTTTATGTCCCTCCAATTATCACCAATATAGACAGTTTCATCTTTTGAGAAATTTTTCCTTTTGATTGCAAGGTTTAAAGAAGATGGATCAGGTTTGCCTATATTATTGACATCGTCAGGGCAGATTAAAATATCAGTTTTATGATTCCATTTAAGCTTAGTAAAAATTTGATCTGCATAGAATTTAGGCTTATTTGTAACTATTCCCCAAGTAATATTTTTTCTAGAAAGTTCTTCGATTAGATCGTTTATGCCTTGGAATGGGGAGGATTCTAAAAAAACCTTTTCATAAATTTTTAGAAGTTTTTGTTTTTTAGATTCAAAGTCTTTGTTGGCTGAATCTATTCCAAAACCAAGAGTTGTTAACGCTCCTGCACCATCTGAGACCATGTTTCTAACAAGACTAAAATCAATTGAAGGTAGCTTTTCTTCATTGAGTAATTGATTTAAAGAATAATGAAATTCACGGGCGGTATCCAATAGAGTCCCGTCTAAATCAAAAAGAAGGTATTTATATTTTTTATTCAAGCTTTTTTGCATGGATCATATAATTAACATCCACGTCTTTGCCAAGCCAATAATTTTTAGTTAAAGGGTTGTAACTCATTCCTATAATTTCTTTAACTTCTAAATTTGAGTTCCTCATCATGCTTGAAAGCTCAGAAGGCTTAATAAATTTTTTAAAATCATGTGTCCCTTTAGGTAGAAGCCTGAGAATATATTCAGCTCCAACAATAGCAAAAAGAAAAGACTTAGGATTTCTATTGATCGTTGAAAAAACTATTGTGCCACCTGGTTTACAAAGGTCAGAGCAAGTTTGAACTAATTGCTGTGGATCAGGAACATGCTCTATAGCTTCTAAACAAGTAACCACATCAAAACTGCCCTTAGAATCAGCTAAAAGATCTTCAGCTTCTCCATTAATATAGGTGACATCGCAGTTAGCTTTTTCTGCATGTATCTTCGCTGTATTTATGGCCACATCAGAAATATCTACACCAGTAACTTTAGCTCCTAATTTTTGCATGGCTTCAGCTAATAAACCTCCACCACAGGCCACATCGATAACATTTTTACCACTAAGATCAACTTTTTCTGCAATATAATTAGATCGAAGAGGGTTAATAACGTGAAGGGGAGCAAATTTTCCTGTAGCATCCCACCACTCTTCAGCAATTTGATTAAATTTTTCTTTTTCTGAAGGATCGATATTCATAATTTGATCATTATGTTAGATTTACATACTTTTTGTCATTATTATTAAAAAAAAATTATTACATGAAAGCATTTTTTCCAAAAGAACATGATTCAGAGAATAGGGTTTCTCTTACAAATGATGTTGTAACAAAATATTTATCCATTGGGGTTGATATCTCCATGGAAAAAGATTTAGGTACGCACCTTGGATTTTCTGATTCAGATTTTTCTGATTTGGGCGTTAACGTTGTTGAAAGAGAAGAGGGTTTATCTTCTGCAGATATAATTTGTTCTGTTAATAAACTTAGAAACGAAGACTTGGATCTTCTTAAGGAAAAAGCCCTTATCGTAAGTTTTTTAGATCCATTCAATGAAATGGATTTAGTTAATAATTTAAAGGAAAAAAAACTATCTTCAATAAGTATGGAATTAGTACCTCGAATAACCAGAGCTCAAAAAATGGATGCTTTAAGTTCTCAAGCTAATTTAGGTGGTTATGCAGCTGTTTTAATTGCTTCAAATATTCTATCTAAATCTTTTCCAATGATGATGACTGCTGCAGGAACGATCTCGCCATCGAAAGTATTTGTAGTCGGTGTTGGAGTGGCAGGACTTCAAGCAATTGCTACTGCAAAAAGATTAGGAGCTAGAGTAGAAGCATTTGACACAAGACCTGTCGTTGAGGAACAAGTTAAATCTTTAGGAGCTAGATTTGTAAAAATTGATATTGGTGAGACTGAAGAAACAGATCAAGGATATGCCAAAGAACTTACACCTGAGCAAATTGAAATGCAAAGAGCTGGAATGAAGAAAGTATGTTCAAGTTCAGATGTAATCATTACTACCGCACAAGTATTTGGAAGACCGGCACCAAAAATTATCACTTCGGAAATGATTGAAGACATGAATCCGGGAAGTGTGATTGTCGATATGGCAGTTGGTACTGGAGGAAATGTAGAAGGCTCTGTTCCAAATGAAAATAAAGAATTAAATGGTATTACAATAGTAGGAAATACCAATCTTCCTGGAGAAGTTGCAATCCATTCTAGCCAGGTTTATGCAGCAAATATTTTTAACTTAATAGAAGAATTCTGGAATAAAGAAACTAAGATTCTAGAAATAAATGAAGAGGATGAAATTTTATCTGGATGTTTAGTTACTCACGAAGGAGAATTTATAAACTCAATAGTAAAGGAGAAATTTAACTAATGGATAGCTTATTTATTTTATTACTTTTTGTTCTGGTTTTATCTATTTTTCTAGGTTTTGAATTAATAAATAAAGTTCCGTCTACTCTTCATACTCCATTAATGTCTGGAGCAAATGCAATCTCAGGAATTACCATTGTTGGAGCTCTTCTTTCATCAGGCTCTGAAAGTACTTTTTTGACAACTATTCTTGGAACTGCAGCAGTATTTTTTGCAACTGTTAATGTTGTTGGTGGATATTTAGTAACCAATAGAATGCTTGGGATGTTTAAAAAGAAATGAGCAATTTTTTTCAATCAGATTTTTTCGTAGATTTTGCATATATTTGTGCCTCAATTTTATTTATCTTTGGCTTAAGAATGCTAGGAAATCCAGAAAGAGCTCAAAGAGGAAATTTAATATCATCCTTGGGAATGCTTTTAGCAATAGTAGTTACTCTTTTAGATCAATCAATAATTTCGTATCAATTTTTATCAATTGCACTAATTGCTGGAGCAGTTGTAGGGGCATCAGCAGCATCTATGGTGAAAATGACCACTA
>JAOIHS010000003.1 GCA_028135785.1 SAR86 cluster bacterium | reverse complement strand
CGGCAGATCTTTTTTATATTGTGAATCAAATAATCCTTTTTGTGATAGTTTCTTTTTTAAAGCTTCAAAATCTTTAAGTAACACGCCTTCTCCAGCGTATTCAATTTGATCAACTTGAAATTGATAAGAACCTTTTGCAACATACATGGATATGCTTCCTTTAATAAGAAGCTGATCTCCATCAGAGGGAATATTATTTAGAGAGCTATTTCTAAACTTGAACATTACACATTGAATTTCTGAATTATTATCTTTAATTTTGAAATACCAATGCCCAGAATCATAAGATCTAAAGTTTGTAACTTCTCCGCTAACCCAAATTGAAGAGAAATCTTTTTCTAATAATTTTTTTGCAGAAGTATTTAGCTCTGTTACAGAGATAATATTTAAATTTTTACTTTGATCAAGTTCTGACATTAATGCAGTATAGCGAATCTATATTTAAAAATGATCACCAAGAAACTACATTTTATTCCCATCATCGCTACATGCATTGGCGGTAGCTTAATTGGCTTAGCTCCAATCTTTGTCAGAGTGAGCGAGGTTGGACCATCACTTACTGGGTTTTACCGATTTCTATTTGCCACAATACTTATTTTTACTTTTGGAATAATCTCAAAGAGACTAAAATTTTTATCAGTTAAAAATACTTTATTAATAGGCTTTCCGGGTTTATTTTTTGGAACTGATATAGCGCTTTGGCATACATCGATTACTTATACATCCATTGCCCATGCAACATTGTTTGTAAACACTGCCCCACTATATGTTTGTTTACTAGGATTTATTCTATTCAACGAAAGATTAAATAAATTATTTCTAGTTTCCTTACTAGTCTGCTTTATAGGTATTTTTGTTCTTCTTTCCAGTAATTCTAATTTTTTTGCTGAATCAGGAAAATTAGGTGATGCTCTTTCATTTATTGCTGCATTTTTCTATGCTTGTTACCTTTTATCGATTAATAGATTTGCAAAAAATATAGATACTTTTAATCTTATTTTTTACTCTTCTTTATTTGCATGTATACCTCTTGGAATTGGAAGTTTATTTGAATTAGATAAAATCTTTCCAGATTCTGTGTATGGCTGGTTGAATTTCTTGGGACAGGCAATCTTTGTCCAAATCCTAGGCCAAGGATTAGTTATTTATGGCCTTTCAAAAATAAGACCACAACTATCCTCATTGCTTTTGTTATTTCAGCCAATAACAGCAACAATTTTGGGGGTCTATTTTTTTACAGAGACGCTATTAATTGAACAAGTTATAGGTGTTATTATCTTACTTATAGGAATTTATTTAGCAGGCTTAAGCGAAAAACAAAGGACAAAAATTCATGAATAAAGAATCAATAAGAATAGCTAACTGTAGTGGTTTTTATGGCGACAAATTAGCTGTAGCTAGAGAAATGGTTGAAGGCGGACCAATAGACGTATTAACAGGTGATTATTTAGCGGAATTAACCATGACTATTTTATATGGTCAAAAAATGAAACGAGGCGATGACCATGGTTATGTTGGAACATTTATCAAACAATTTAGAGATGTTGCTGAATTAACTGAAGAAAAAGGAATAAAAATAGTTACTAATGCTGGAGGTTTAAACCCCTCATCTATGGCTTCTGCAATTGAAGACATAGTTAAGGAATTAAATTTAGATTTAAAAGTTGCATTTATTGATGGCGATGACTTGATGCCAAGAATAAATGACTTTTTTGAGGAGGGTGAAAAATTAATAAATATTGATAAAAACAAGCCTTTAGATACGTATGATAAAAAGCCAATTACTGCTAATGCATACTTAGGAGCTTGGGGAATTAAAGAGGCTTTAGACAACGGAGCAGATGTTGTAATTTGTCCAAGAGTAACAGACGCAGCTGTAGTAATAGGACCTGCGGCATGGAAATATAACTGGTCCCGAGATCAATATGACGAATTAGCAGGAGCTTTAGCTGCTGGACACATAATAGAGTGCGGTGCTCAAGCAACTGGAGGTAATTATTCTTTTTTTCAGGAAGTTCCTTCGTTTGATAACATTGGCTATCCGATTGCCGAGATATATGAGGATGGAAGTTTTGTAATTACAAAGCATGAAAATACTGGAGGCCTTGTTTCTGTAGGAACAGTAACGGCACAGTTGCTTTACGAAATTGGCTCACCTGCATATTTAAACCCAGATGTTATAGGTCATTTTGATACTTTAAAAATTACTCAAGAATCAGAAAATAGAGTTCTGGTAACAAATAATAGAGGTAGCAGCCCCACTAAAACTCATAAAGCTTGTATTAATTTAGCTGGAGGGTATAGGAACGGGATGGAATTGTTATTAACCGGCCTAGATATTGAGGAGAAAGCATCTTTAATTATCGATCAAATATTTAAATCAGTGGGTGGCCAAGATCAATTTGATAAAGTGGATATACAATTACACAGAACAGATAAAGAAAATGCTAAATCTAATGAAGAAGCTCAGGCATTTTTAAGAATAGATGTCATGTCTTCAAATCCTGATTTAGTTGGTAGATTATTTAACGCAAAGATTATTGAGCTAGCTTTAGCAAATTTTCCAGGATGGACAGGGAGAAGCGGGGTCGTACCAAATGGTGCATTTATTGAATATTGGCCGGCACTTGTAGATAGTAAATATATTAAAGAATACATGCACTTAGACGGCAAAACTGTAGAAATTATTCCTACAAGTCAGCTTGATTTTGAAAATAAGTATTATCAAAAGGAACCTTATAAAATAAAAGAAATTGAAATATCTGAAACTAAAAATGAATATTTTGGCAAATTATTTGGAACTAGATCAGGAGATAAAGGAGGCTGCGCTAATTTAGGTGTTTGGGCTAAAGACGAAGACGCTTATGCTTTTTTATATGAGTTTCTTTCAGTCGATAAATTGAAAGATTTATTACCGGACTTATCTAAATATAAAATTGATAGGTACGATCTGCCCAATATTTATTCATTGAATTTTTACATACATGGGATTCTTCAGGAAGGCGTCTCTTCATCAACAAGGATGGATGGACAAGCTAAATCTCTGGGTGAATATTTAAGGTCTAAAAAAATAGATATTCCAAATCAACTAGTAGGTTAGCAATATGAGTGATAACAAATTAAGTTTAGAAGGATTAAATTTTAAAGCAACTAAGGTAGATATTCTTAATAATATTTTGACAATAACCTTAAATCGACCTGAAAAGAAAAATGCTCTAAATAATGTGATGATGAATGAAATCTGTTACGCATTGGCTTATGCAAAGCAAGAGAGATCAATAAGAGTGATAATAATTGCAGCAGAAGGAGATATTTTTTGCGCAGGGGCAGATCTTAGAAGAGAAAAATCAGAATCAAATGTACCTAAATTAGAAGGAGCAGATGACATAAGTATCGCGCTAAGACATCTATATAAACCTGTCATATGTAAAATTCAGGGTTCTGTTTTGGCGGGCGCATTATTGATGGTTACAAACTCAACTCATGCTGTGGCTGTAGAAGAAGCAAAATTCTCTGCTCCCGAAATTTTAAGAGGACTATGGCCGCATATGGTGATGGCAGGTTTATTCAGAGTTATGCCTAAAAGAGCAGGGCTTGATTTTGTAATGCGTGGTCAACCTATCGACTCAAAAAAAGCAGAAGAATGGGGTCTGATTAATAAATCTGTAAAAGCTAACAATCTTAGCTCTGAAGTAGATGACTTAGCAAAAGAATTAGCAAGTTTAGCGCCTGGGACTATGCAATTTGGTTTAGAAGCATATGAAAAACAAGACGCATTAGCTTTTGACGAAGCTTTACCATTTTTGCAGAAACAGATTGCTAAAACTTTTGAAGGCCCAGATGCTAAAGAAGGCATTGCTGCATTTCTGGAAAAAAGAAAACCAAGTTGGGATGAGTAGATTCAAAATTTTTATATGAGAATATTAGCATTAGGAGGCAGTGGCGGTATGGGTAGATTTTCTTCCTTTGCAATCTCTGCTTTTCAAAATATATCTAAAGTTACGATAGCTGACTTAAATGAGAATGATGCGGTTGAATTTGCTAATAATTTTGATGATCGTTTTATCGGCACCGGGCTAGATGTTTCGGATATAGATAAGCTTGAAAAAGTTATGAAAGACCATGATGTTGTTATTAATACAACTGGTCCATTTTTTAAATACGGCGTTTCCATTTTGAAATCTGCTATTAAATGTAAATGTCATTATTTTGATATTTGTGATGATTGGGAGCCAACAATGGAAATGCTTAAACTAAGTGACGAAGCCTCTAAAAACGATGTAACGGCAATAGTTGGATTAGGCGCTAGTCCTGGAATAAGCAACCTATTAGGTCTCAAAGCTATTAATGAGCTAGATAAGGTTTCTTCGATTATTACTGGATGGGATATGAGTAGCGCCAAACCTGAAGATGAGTCATCACAAGTAGGAAATAATGCTGCAATTGAACACGGCTTACAACAAATAACAGGAGAAATAAAAGTTTATAAAGATAATAAGTATAAAATGACTAAACCTCTGGAAAAAATTAATATCCATTATCCAGGACGAGGAAAGCATAATGTTTATGTTTTTGGTCATCCGGAAGCGGTGTCTTTTCCTCATCATTTTAGAGATTTAAAAGAGTCGTTGAATGTCTGTCACGGAAGTAGTGAAATTGATATCTATGTGCTTAGAACTTTACGATGGCTTGTTGACAAAAAAGTAATTAGCTCAAAACGAGGAGCATATATTTTAGAATGGATGGAAAGAAAACAAGGCGCGCCTTCTGAAGAAAAACAGATCAAAGGATTGCCAGCAATATACGGTTTAGCAACAGGTACTAAAAATCAAAAGACCGCATCTGTAGCAGCAACTTTGTCGGTTGAGGATTTAACTAACATCTCTGGTATGGGAGAAGCAACTGGATTTCCCCTTGCGTTTGGACTTAAACTCTTTTTGGAAAATAAAATAACTCAAAAAGGAGTTTTTGCTCCTGAAGGCGGCGCAATAAATCCTGACGATTTTTTTCCATTAATAGCTGATCATCCAATAGAGATATCAAGATCCTGGGAGATTTAATCAACGACTACCAAAGTCGTCCCATTTTCTACTTGTTCACCTTTTTCTACTAAGATCTCTGTTATCTTGCCATTGGCAGGAGCTGAAACTTTATGTTCCATTTTCATCGCTTCTAAAATAACAAGAGTGTCTCCTTTTTTTATAGTGGATCCTTTTTTAACTTTTATCTCTACAACTTTCCCTGGCATAGGAGCTGTTAATCCTCCCTCTATTTCTACTTCTTCAGCTAATTTAAATTTTGGAAGAATATTTAAAAGGATATCTCCTTTATGCGTGTGAACTAAGAGCTTTTCATTTTCAAGCGTTACTTTAGATCTATATCTGATATTTGATATTTCTATATCGATAAAACTTTCATTCCAATCAAATATATTTAAATTTTTATTATTATTAGTAATGAAACTACCATCTCTTTGCGGCTTGTATCTAATTAATAGTTCTTTATCGTTGTAATCAAATTTTATTTCTTGATGGGGCAGTCTTCCATTGCTCCAGCCTGAGCTGACACTACTCAAGACATTTGCTTCGTTTCTATTTTTGCCTTGTATCCACATTGCACCCACTGTTGCATAGTTTTCTATTTCTTCGTTCGTTAAGTTAATTTCTGAGTTCAATTCAACTCTATCAATAAAATCAGTAGTGGTATTACCTGCTAAATATTCTTCAGATCTTAGAATTGAAACCAGATAATCTCTATTGGTTTTCATTCCACCAAAATGACTGTTCTCCAAAGCAAGAGCTAATTTATTAGCTGCTTCAGTTCTCGTCTCTCCAAATGAAATTACTTTAGCGAGCATCGGATCAAAGTTAGAAGTGATAACAGACCCGCTCTCAATACCGATATCCCATCGAACAAGAGGATCGTTAGCTGGTTCGAATGCAATTAGTTTTCCAGTAACTGGAAGAAAATCATTCCCAGGATCCTCAGCATAAAGCCTAACCTCAATAGAAGAGCCAAAGAAATCTATATCAGATTGATCATATTCAAGCTCTTCGCCGTCTGCAATTCTTAACTGTTCTTTTACTAAATCGATACCAGTGACTTCTTCAGTGACGGGGTGTTCTACTTGCAGTCTTGTGTTGACTTCTAAAAACCAAAATTCTTTTGTTTTTTCATCCACCAAAAATTCTACAGTTCCCGCAGACTCATATTTAAGCTTCGAAGCTAATTTGATCGCAGCTTCACCCATAGTAAATCTCATTTCCTCATCGACCATTGGCGATGGAGATTCTTCAACAACTTTTTGATGTCTTCGCTGTATAGAGCATTCTCTCTCTCCAAGGTGAACTATATTTCCATGAGAATCACCTAATATTTGTATTTCTATATGCCTAGATCTAGCGATATATCTTTCTAAAAAAACTCTTTTATCACCAAAACCACCTTCAGCTTCTCGTTCAGCAGATTTGATAGCTTCTTTAAGATCTTTGGCTTTTTTTACTATTCTCATTCCTTTTCCACCACCACCGGCAGCAGCTTTTACAAGAATGGGATATCCAATAGTATCTGCTTTTTTAGGATCAGAAGTCATCGGAAGAGTGGGGACATTTGCTTTTTCAGCTAATTCTTTTGCAGTTAGTTTGTCTCCCATTTTTTTTATGGCATTTGCTGAAGGACCAACCCATTTAATTCCGGCCTTTTTGACTTGGTTAGCAAAAGAGGCATTTTCCGAGAGAAAACCATAGCCGGGATGAACGGCATCAGCTCCTGAATTTTTTGCTATTTCAATAATTTCCTTTGCATTTAAATAAGAATCAGAAAGTTTGTAAGCTTGATCAGATTGCCTTACGTAAGGAGAAGAAGCATCTGCTTCAGTATAAATAGCAACACAGCTTATCCCCATATCATGAGCACTAAGAATTATTCTGCTAGCAATCTCTCCTCGATTTGCAATAAGGAGTTTCTTTATTGTCATAATCTGAACACCCCGAATCCATCAGATCCTTTAACTTCTTTGTTATTAACGATTGACAAACACATTCCAAGAATTTCTCTTGTATCTCTTGGATCTATAATTCCATCATCACTTAAAACGCTAGTAGCTTTAAGAGCAACAGAGCCTTTGTCATGTCCAATTTGCTGATTTTTAACTATCTCAGCATCAGCTTTTTCATTAAACTTTAATCCTTTCCTAGCAGCTTGACCTCGCCTAACCAAAGACATGACACCAGCAATCACCTCACCACCCATAACAGCAATTTTTGCTGTAGGCCAAAGAAATGTAAATGAATTTCCAAATTCTCTGCCAGACATTGCATAAGTACCTGCGCCATAGGAATTTCCTACAATTACTGTTAAATGCGGAACATCTGAATTGGATACTGCATTAACTAACTGAGAACCTTTTTTTATCGAACCATCTTGCTCATATTCTTTCCCGATCATAAAGCCGGTAATATTTTGTAGAAAAACTAACGGTAAATTTCTTTTATTGCAGAGCTGAATAAAATGAGCCGCTTTTTGAGATGCATCAGGAAAGAGCATTCCGTTATTGCCAAGAACACCGACTGGATAGCCATGAATAGAAATAAACCCACAAACAACAGTTGGACCAAATAGCGGTTTAAATTCTTCAAATTGAGATCCATCAGCAATTCTTCCTATAATTTCTTTAATATCAAAAGGAGTTTTTAAGCTTGGTTCAATTAAACCTAATAAATCTGCCTGTTTGTAAAGAGGAGGTTTAATTTGAAACCTCGGTAATTTTCCTTCTTTATCCCAGTTAAGATGAGACATAACTTCTCGAGCAATTCTTACTCCATCAAGGTCATCATCTGCAAGATATTCTGCAAGACCTGATTTTTCTGCATGCATCTTGGCGCCACCAATATCTTCTCTGCTAGAAACCTCACCCGTAGCCATCATTACTAGAGGAGGGCCACCTAAAGCAACATCAGCCTGATCTTTAACAAAAATATTATAATCAGACATACCAGGTTGGTATGCTCCTCCAGCAGTTGCTGTTCCAAAAACAACCGTTACTGTAGGAATATTCAATTTTGATAATTCTGTTATTTCATAGAATTGTCTTCCTGATTCCGCAAAATGTGTTGTTCCTACAGCAGAAGACATTCCACCTCTGGGTCTTAAATCTCCACCAGCAGATTCAACAAATTGTATAAATGGAATTCTGCAATCTCTTGCAATTTGCATTGCTCTCATCCATTTTTTTACAGAGTAAAAATGCATAGCCCCCGCTAAAACTGTTGGATCATTTGCAAACACAATGCACTCAACACCTGCGCTAACTCCAACACCAGCTACAGCTCCTCCGCCGACAGGATAATCAGATTTATAACCAGCAAGACTGCTAATCTCTAGAAAAGGACTATCAGAATCTAAAAAATGAAAAATTCTTTCCCTAACTGGAAGTTTTCCTCTAGCAGCTAATCTCTTGTGATGATCGGGACCACCGCCAGCCTCAGCTTCGTCTAACAGGGTATCTATTTCATCCAACATACCAAGCATAGAAGATTTATTTTTTTTAAAATCATCTGTACCTGTTTGGAGTTTTGAAATGAAAGGTTGGGATTCTAATTTATACATAATGTTTAAGGATAAAAAATATGCCTGATTTTTATCTCAATGTCCATTTTGATTTGTAAATCTCTATGTATAATGCAGAATTTAAAAGAAGGGCGATTAACTCAATTGGTAGAGTGCCACCTTTACACGGTGGAAGTTACAGGTTCAAGTCCTGTATCGCCCACCACTTTTACAATGAATTAAATTTTTTACATGATCTTTATGTATAATCATTTTTCTTGTGGACCGGTAGTTCAGTTTTGGTTAGAACGCCGCCCTGTCACGGCGGAGGTCGCGGGTTCGAGTCCCGTCCGGTCCGCCATTGTTAAATATAGCTTCTAATGATAATTACAGTTTTAAAAGCAAAGATTCATAGAGTTCCAGTTACTCATACCGAAATAGATTACGAAGGCTCTTGCGCCATTGATATTAACTACTTAGAAAAAACTGGAATCAAACCAAATGAACAAATTCATATATACAATTTAAATAATGGTGAAAGATTAATTACCTATGCTTTTGAAGCTAAAAGAGGTTCAAAAATAATTTCTATGAATGGAGCAGCTGCTTTGAAGGCTAGTATTGGAGATTTGGTAATTATTGCAGCATATGGTCAAATTAAAGATGAAGAAAGTTCAATACACACACCTAAAGTTTTGACAATTAAATAAGAGGAAAAAATAATGAAAATAAATGATATCTTTTCAGTGGAAGGAAAAGTTGCCTTTGTAACTGGAGGTTCAAGAGGAATAGGGGAAATGATTGCTTCAGCATATTTAGCAAATGGAGCTAAAGTTTATATATCTGCACGTAAGGCAGATGCTTGCGATGCTAAAGCAATAGAATTATCTGAAAAATACTCAGCAGAATGCATTTCAATTCCTGGTGATGGATCTACGTTAGAAGGAATTGAAAAACTAGTAGAAGAGCTCACAGCTTATGAGCCAAAAATTGATTTTCTAGTCAATAATGCCGGAGCATCTTGGGGAGAACCAATAGATGAATTCTCTGAAAGTGGCTGGGATAAAGTTATGGATATCAATGTAAAAGGTCTGTTTTATATGACGCAAAAGTGCCTACCTCTTTTAAGAGCAGCTGGTACACAAGAAAATCCAACACGCGTTATAAATATTGGTTCAATTGATGGTATTGGAACGCCTTTTTATGAAAGTTATGTGTATAGCTCATCAAAAGCAGCGGTTCATCATTTGACTAGAGTATTAGCCGCCAGATTAGTTAAAGACAATATTTTAGTTAATGCAATAGCTCCAGGTGCTTTCCCAAGCAATATGCTTGGCGCAGCTGTGGGTCATGATTACAGCTATATTGAAAAAACTAATCCAGTAAAAAGAATTGGTACTGCCGAAGATATAGGAGGACTAGCTTTGTATCTTTCCTCGAGAGCTGGTTGTTATACAGTTGGAGAAACTATTACTTGCGATGGCGGAGCTGTTTGTGCTTCAGGTCACGCGTTAATAACTGAATAAAAAAAACCCCGTATTTACGGGGTTTTCTCAAAAATAAGCATCTCAGCTATATTTTTCTAATAGCGGTCGAAACGGCTATTAGTCGGAATAAGGGTATGCCCTTGTCAGATGGTAACCCCTGAAATTCCTGATAAATTGTTAATACTAATTTTGATCACCTCCTGAACAGGGAATATTTAAATTATGTATTTATGAATGCCCTGAATTTTTATTTCACAAATACGACAACTGAATTTATATTACCCTTCTTTTTTTTATCAAACAATCGTTTAAATCAAATTTGGTATTAAGTAGTAAGAAATTAGAAAGACATAAACAATACTCGTTAAGTTTATAAAAATTCCAGCTTTAACCATTTTTTGAATAGGAATTAAATTAGAGGCATAAACGATAGAGTTTGGAGGCGTCGCTACAGGTAGCATAAATGCACAGCTTGCTGCAATTGTTAGAGGCAATATTAATAAAAGAGGATCTATGCCTAAATTTAAACCGACACTAGCTACAACAGGAAGAAATGTTACCGTCGTAGTTAAATTGCTGGTTAACTCTGTTAAAAGAATAACCATTACTATCACCACTAAAAGTATCAACATAAAAGCTGCTTTAGATGGAATTAAAGAAGCCAGCCAAAGGGCTAGTCCAGAATCATTCACAACATAGGCTAGAGCCATGCCGCCACCAAATAAAAAAATTAAGCCCCATGGAAAACCATTTTGCACATCATCCCAATTGAGTAATTTTTCGGTTTTAGATTTTTGACTAACAAAGAATAAGGAGATTGCTCCAACCATAGCTATTACAGAATCATCTAAAAAATTTAACCCCGGCAAATTGTCTAAGAGCTGTCTGAAAATCCAGCAAAAGGCTGTAAAAGAAAATATTAATATGACTTTTTTTTCTTCATTACTCATTGGACCTAAATCATTGAGCATTGAATTAAGCTTAATTTTAGATTCTTGATTTGCTATGAAATTTACAGGAAAAATTATACAAGTTAGAAGAAACCAAATTATAGGACCTAAGCCCAAAGTTATTGGCAAGCCAATTGAAATCCAAGTAGCAAATCCAATATCTGTATTGTAATTGTCACTAGCAAACTGAATCAAAACACCATTAGGCGAAGTGCCAATTGGAGTAGCAATTCCTCCAACGGTTGAAGCATATGCAATTCCAAGAAGAAGGCATAATTGAAAATTAAATTTTTGTTCTTTAGAAATATAATCGACTGTATCGGTGATGACTTTTATAACGGAAATTCCTACTGGTAAAAGCATAATAGCCGTAGAAGTGTTCATAACCCACATGCTCAAAACGGCACTGGCAATCATAAAAGAAGCAATTATTCCTTTAGCATTTAAGCCGCTAAATTTTAAAATATTTAAAGCAACTCTTTTATGGAGACCCCATTTTTGAATTGCTATCGCTATAATAAATCCACCAGCGAAAAGGAATTGAACTTTATTCATATACTCTTTACTAATAGTGCCAATTTCTAAAACACCCAATAAAGGAAAAAGAATAAGAGGAAGAAGAGCTGTAACTTGAAGGGGGATTGCTTCAAAAGCCCACCATATTCCCATTAGAAGGAATACCGCACCAGTCAATCTGCCTGCATCTGATAAACCTTCAGGATTTGGGAGATTTAAAACTAATAAAAAAGAAAAAACTCCCAACCAAAATCCAATTTTCTTTAATTCCATAGTATTAATCCAGTCTTGCTTTTGAGAGAATGTTATCACCTAAATCAAATGAGCAAAAAAATTTAATCTAATGACAAAATATGTTTTATCTCTCGATGGCGGAGGAGTGAGAGGTCTTTCTTCTGCAACCTTCTTAAAAAACCTTGAAGACGAATTAGGCGAACCCATAAATAAAAAATTTGATTTAATTTGTGGATCCTCTACTGGAGGAATTTTAGCAATAGCTCTTTCAGTATTAAACTTGGATAGTAGTAGTCTGGCTGATCTTTATTCGAGTGAAAATTTAAAAAGAATTTTTAGTAAAAAAACACTAAGAATTTTTGGAGCAAAGTATGGCGCTTCAAAAAAGAATGACGTTCTCATTGAGTATTTTGGAAAATTGTTACTTAGTGACGCAGCGACAGCGACAGTTGCAGTTACTTATGATTTAAAAAATAGATCAACTAAGTTGTTTGCTTCATATGAAGACGTATATGTAGATGCTTGGAAGGTTGCAGCTGCTACTTCCGCTGCTCCAACATATTTTCCAGCAGTTCAAATTAGTGAAAATTGGTATGTTGATGGATCAATTTCAACAAATAACCCTGTCTTGATTGCTTTTTCCGAAGCAAAAAAGCTTTGGCCTTATGAAAACATAAAAGTTTTAAGTATAGGCACGGGTTATGATTCTAAAAGTTTCAATGGAATTAAAACTAAAAATTGGGGAATATTTTCTTGGCTAAAGGGAGGTATTATGCAAGTACTCATGGAATCAAATAGCGAGCATTTAATTGCAAACTCTTTGTACCCTAATAATTATATGAGGATAAACTCTCGTCTTGTATATGTTAATCATGAATTTGATGACACATCAGGTAAAAATTTACTTGCTTGTAAAGACATGGGTAAAGTTTGGTGGAAAAATTATGGAAAAAAAACAATCAACTTTATATCTACCGATTAATTCAATATGAATAAAAACTTTTCAGTTTTAGGATCTGGTTCTTGGGGCACAGTGCTGGCTAATCTACTAGCTAATAACGGTAATAAAGTAAATTTATGGACAAAAAATATTGATATATTTAACTCGATAAAAAATAAGAATTTAAATGAAAAATATCTACCCGAACTTAAACTTAATTCTTCTATAAATGTAACCCTAGAATTAAAAGAGTGCTTTCAAGAAAATGAATTAATTTTAATTGCTATACCTTCAAGAGGTATAAAGGAACTTTCCGAAGAAGTCTCAAGCCTAGCATTGCAATCAAATAAATTCATTCTGGCATCCAAAGGCATAGATGGAAATTCTTTTAGAACTATGTCAGAAATATTCAGTGAAAATTCTAATGTATCTGAAAATAATATATTTGTTTTATCAGGCCCTAACTTAGCTAAAGAAATTAGCGATAATTACTCAGCTGCTTCTGTTTTAGCAGGGTCCTCAATAGATTCAATAAAAGACATTGCGACTTCTTTTAACACGGATACTTTTAAGATTTTTTTGAGTGATGATAAAAAAGGAGTCGAACTGGCTGGTGCTTTAAAAAATATATATGCAATTTCTGCAGGGCTTTCAGATGGTCTAGGAAGCAAATTCAACACTAAAGCAATGATTCTGACTAGAAGTCTTTCTGAAATGTCTATCTTATTTGAAGCTCTTGGCGCTAATCCCATGACGTTATTAGGACTAGCGGGAGTTGGTGACCTAATAGCTACCTCTAGTTCAAGTAACAGCAGAAATTATTCATTTGGTTTTAAAATAGGTCAGGGAGAAGTTAAAGAAGATGCAATTAATTCTATTGGACAAGTTGTTGAAGGAATAAATACTCTAGATACAGTTTTTAATAAAAAAAATGAGCTAAATCTATCAATGCCTATTCTAGAAGAGCTTCATAAAATAATTTTTAATAACTCAAATCCAAAAGATTGTTTTGCTAATATTTTTCATGAGAGTAATAATATAGATAGTTAATTATGAATGAAGAAAAAAATAAAGACTCTACAGAGATTCAGAAAGATTTTGAGATTGATCCTGAATCAATTGTTGAAAATATAAAAGAGCCATCTTTATGGGCAAATCTTGTATTAGTTATAGTGTTTCTAATCTTATTTTCATTCATTGCTTCATTTTTGTGGTTCATAACAGCGGTACAAGTTCTGTTTACCCTTGTCACGAGAAAGCCTAATTTAAATTTAGTATCTTTTTCAAAAAAATTAGGAACTTATCTTTCTCAAATTATTAGCTATGTTACATATGCTTCGGAAGAGAGACCTTTCCCTTTTAATCCTTTTCCAGAAAGCGACGAGAATTAATTTATAGATTAATTGTAAACCCATAGTTTTCTATCTATAATTGCGATTCCTGATGAATAAATAAACCAATCTAAGAGATTTTGTTATGACAAAACCCACGGAACAAGAAGCGCTTCAAGCTGTAAAAACTCTGTTAGCATTTGCTGGCGATAATCCTGAAAGAGAAGGCCTATTAGATACTCCAAAGAGAGTTATTAAGGCATATAGAGAATGGTTTTCTGGATATGATGCTGATGCAGAAGCGGCACTATCAAAAACTTTTGAACAAGTAGAAGGCTATGATGAAATGGTCATCGTAAAAGGAATTAGGGTTGAGTCTCACTGCGAGCATCATATGGCTCCAATTTTAGGAGTTGCCCACGTTGGCTACATACCAAATGATAGAGTTCTAGGAATTAGTAAACTTGCTAGAGTTGTAGATATTTTTGGAAAAAGATTTCAAACTCAAGAAACGATGACAGCTCAGATAGCTGATTCAATTCAAGAAGTTCTTCAGCCTAAAGGCGTTGGAGTAATCATTGATGCTGCTCATCAATGCATGACTACTAGAGGCATTCATAAAACCAACACTAGTACAGTTACTAGTAGAATGTTAGGAGATTTTAGAGACATTGCAACAAGAACTGAATTCCTTAACTTAATTAAGTCAGATTCTTAGTCTTTTTGAGTAAAGTAGCTTTAGCAAAACCATTATTAATAGCAACAGCCTCTAGCATTAGAAAAGAGATAATCTTTAACGCAGGTTTGGAGTGTGAATTTTTATCTTCTAAGGTGGATGAAGATGCAATTAAAAGTAATAATCTTGATATTTCATTTTCAGATTTAGCAATAAAGCTGGCATCAGAAAAAGCTCTAGATATCAGTAAAATAAAAAAAGGTTTTTATGTATTGGGTGTGGATCAAATTTGTCAGTTCAATGATGAAATTCTCAGTAAGCCAGGTAATAAAAAAAATTGTTTGAAGACTCTTAAAAAATTATCAGGTAAAAATCACAAACAAAACTGCGGTATGGCTATTGCTCTCAACAATAAAATTATTTGGTCTGAGTCATCAGTAGCCTCGCTTGATATGAAGAAATTTTCTGACGAGGAACTCAATGACTATATCGATTTAGATGAACCATTTAATTCTTGCGGTGGTTATAAATATGAATTGAATGGTAAAAACTTATTTAATTCAGTTGTAGGTTCTATTTTTACCATTCAAGGACTTGATATCGATAAGTTAATGGATTTTTTAAGACAGAATAAATTTTTGTTGAATGATTAGTTTTATATTAGTAATGTTAATTAAAACAGAGAGTATATGAAGAATTTTACAGGAAAAGTTGCAGTTATAACCGGTTCTGGATCTGGCATGGGAAGAGAGTTAGCTATCGAATTAGCTCAATCTGGTGCGAATATTGCTCTGGTCGAGTGGAATGAAGCGACCTTAAATGAAACGGCAGAACTTCTTAAATCCTATAATGTTGGAGTCTCAAAACATATAGTTGACGTAAGTGATAAAAAAGCAGTCTTTGCTTTGCCAGAAAAAGTAATTGAAGAGCATGGCTCGGTAGATATAGTTTTTAATAATGCAGGTGTGGCTTTATCTTCTACCATAGAGGATTCAACAGATGAAGATTGGGATTGGGGCTTAGGAATTCTTTTACACGGTGTAATTAATGGAACACGTGCTTTTTTGCCATATTTAAAAGAACGACCAGAAGCAGCAATTGTTAACACTTCATCAATCTTTGGTTTGCTTAGTGTTCCAACTCAATCTATTTATCATGTTGGAAAATTTGGTGTCAGAGCTTTTACAGAAAGCTTGGCTTTGGAAATGAAAATGGATAACTCACCAGTTGAGGTTTACTCTGTTCATCCTGGCCATATTGGAACCAATATTGCAAATCTTGCAGCCGAAGCAGGCAAATTTGACGAGACTACTTTCGGAGATAGTGAAGAATCTAAATCTAATTTATTTGGCCCAAAAGCAAAATCATCAAAAGAAGCAGGGCAGATGTTTAAAAATGAAGCTCCAATCAATGCGAATACTGCTGCAAAAATTATTTTAAAAAATATTAAGAAAAAAAATAAAAGAATTATGGTCGGAGCAGATGCTCGTTGGTATGACAGAGTACAAAGACTTTTTCCAAAAAAGTATATTTATTTCTTGCCATTAATTCCCTTAATCAGAAGATTATTCCCAAGAGACAAACCCTTAGACAGATAATTAAATATCTATTTTTTTGTAGCCTTTGAGTTTAATCGAACTATCAGTTATTTCTAAGTCAGTTTTTGGATCTAATACAGATTCATTAAAGCGATATATCAAATCATAATTTCCCTGAGCAGTATCGTTATAATATTTTTCTTTATTTAAAATTGTATTTTCTTTTTTCTTTTCATAAGCGGTTATCTCTTTATCCGAAAATGTTTCTTTGATCATGTTTTGAACATATGAGGGGCTATAGACAGGGCAAGTAGCATTGTTCCCGCCAAAACCCTTGGCATTTAGGAAGACTACATCTAAATTTTTAGGATCTATTTCAGTATGATCTAGACAGAAGTTTAATGACTCAGTATTCACATCATCAGCCAAAGCAGGAGTGGTTTTTAAGCCAGGAATAATGCCTTTATTCCAAATTCCAATTGCAGTTAATAACTCATCTCCACCTGCAGGTCCCATACTGTGTCCTATGTAACCTTTGATACCCGTAACATGTAAATTATTCAGATTCAAAGAGCTAGCAACCTTGCTAAAGACATCAGATTCGGTACTTCTGTTTTGCAATGTGCCAGTTCCATGAGCAATCACCAAAGACTCTTGTAAATTATTAAAATCTTTCTTCGCTTTTGCTACTGATTGAGCCATCGTAATGTAATTACCAATACCCGGTGAACTAATAGATTTTTTTATGCCGTCTGCATTTATATGAACCTCAGGTACAGCACAAAGAATATCAGCACCAATTTCTAGCGCAAATTCTAATGTTGTTACAATAGAAAATTGAGCAGATTCACCTAAAATCATTCCACAATTATCACCAAAAGGTCGACAAGCATGATTTAAATTAGCAGATTCAGAAAATTCACCCAACCTTTCTTGCATTGCAATGATTTTTTTATCATCAGCAATAGCTTTAGTAGCCATGAAACCGTCAGTAACTTCTGCATTTATAGGAGCTTCAGAAGAGCCAACAACCGCAAAATCAATTTCATCATTTTTAATTAAACTCAAAGCCGCATGCAAATTATATTGATATGTTGCGCAAGCCCCTGCAACCAAACCAGTTTTTCCTACCGAGCCTAAAATGTATGCATTAATAAAGTCTGCAGACATTTCAATTAACGACATAGAAAGATGTTTTGAAGATGATCTGCTGTCTCTTAATCTAGATTGCATAAGGCCACCCATGCCTTCTTTGTCTAATTGACCAATAGCTGGACCCGCATAAACAGCTATTCGATTTGGGTCTAATAACGGTTTTATTTTAGTTTCCCAATCAATACCCATATTTGCAATTGCATCAGAAACACCAAAAATAGTCATTTGAATTCCTTTTGGATGCTGTCTAGAGTTATAAAGTTTTGAAAGGTCAAAAAAGTCAGGTAATTGCGCTGCTGCATTGACTCCCATTACTTCTGTCATCAATCCATCGGGATCATAAGAAACTTTATTTATTTGTCTAACTAAGGTCCCATTTAAGATTTGGTCTTCTGTTCTTTCTAAACCAGATAAAGCATTTAAATTTTTTAAAACATTGTCTTTTTCACTTTTAGAAAGAGTTTCGTAAACCAATCTTTGGTAAGCAAGATTTGACGATGTTATACCAGCAGAGTTAATTCCTCCAATGGAACAAATAACAGGTAATTTTTTTAAATTTGGCATATTTTTTTTTATTAGATATTATTCTACATCATACAAAAGAGAGGAAAAATGCATCCAGGAATCAATGGCCCCAAATATAAAGAGAAACCAGCAATCATTATGGCCGGAAGCGGTGATGTTATATCTCATCAAGAATTAAATGAGCTTTCTAATCAAGGCGCTCAATTATTTAGATCCTTAGGGCTTAAGCCCGGAGATAGCATGGCATTTATGATGGAAAATCATAAGCTATTTTTTCCTATTGCCTTTGCTGCATACCGATGCGGGCTTAAATACACTGCTATAAGTTGGAGGCTACAGCCAAATGAAGTTGAATATATTGTTAAAGATTGCAATGCAAAAGTATTCATAACCTCAAAGTTCTTAGAGGAGTCTGCTGGCCTTTTATCGGAATCTTTAGTTGGCGTGAGTAAATTTATGTTGGACGGCTCATTTAAAGATTTTAAATCCTTCGAAGAAGAAATAAATAAAATGCCTAAAACTTCAATTTCTGATGAATGCCAAGGAGCTGCAATGCTTTATTCTTCCGGAACTACAGGAAAACCAAAAGGCGTTAGCAGAGAAATTAAATTAGATCCTTTGCCATATAAACCTGAAGATGACGATTTAGGTCTTACCAGAGTTGTTCAAGGATTATACGGAGCTGAAGAAAATTCTGTTTATCTGTCTCCTGCTCCTCTTTATCACTCAGCACCAATGGGTTTCAATACAGGGTTTTTAGCATTAGGTGCAACTTGCATTGTTTTAGAAAAATTTGATCCGGAGGCAGCTCTTCAAGCAATAGAGAAATACAAGGTCTCTCATAGTCAATGGGTGCCAACAATGTTTATCAGGTTCTTAAAGAGTGACCATTCAATTTTTGATAATTACGATTTAAGTTCTCACAAAGTTGCCATTCATGCTGCAGCTCCTTGTCCAATTGAAGTTAAAGACAAAATGATTGATTGGTGGGGCCCAATAATCCATGAGTATTATGCCGGGACTGAATTCAATGGATTTGTAGCCTGCAATTCAGATGAATGGTTAGCTCATAAAGGAACAGTCGGTAAATCTCTATTGGGTCCAATCCATATTTTAGATGATGATCAAAATGAACTGCCAACTGGAGAAGAGGGAACTGTATATTTTGAAGGGCCAACATCTAATGGGTTTTCTTATCATAACGACAAAGAAAAAACGAAGAGTGCAACATCTAAACAGGGGTATACAACCTTAGGTGATGTAGGTTATCTGGATAAAGAAGAATACCTATATTTAACAGATAGAAAGGCTTTTATGATTATTTCAGGGGGCGTAAATATATATCCTAAAGAAACTGAAGATTTGTTAGTTATGCATCCTAAAGTTGCTGATGTAGCTGTTTTTGGTGTGCCTAATGAAGAAATGGGAGAAGAAGTTAAAGCGGTAGTGCAACCGATTAATATGGAATTAGTTAACGAATCTTTAGCAGAAGAACTAATGGCCTACTGTAGAGAAAATATTTCTCATATTAAATGTCCTAAAAGTATCGATTTTAGAAGCGAGTTACCTAGACATCCTACTGGCAAGTTATATAAAAGACTTTTAAAAGACGAATATTGGAATTAGTTTTTAATTTTATTTTCGCAACTTTCGATAGTTTGCATTATCAGAGTATTAATAGTCATTGGGCCAACTCCTCCTGGAACTGGAGTATAGGCATAACATCGATCTATTAACGGTTCTAAATCTATATCTCCACATTTTTGAGGATGATAGCCAGCATCAACCACAACGGCATTTTCTTTAACCCATTCTGCTTTAATGAATTTTGGTATGCCAACAGCTCCAACAACAATATCAGCAGAATTAATTATAGAAGCAAGATTTTGAGTTTTTGAATGACAAATAGTTACCGTGGCATTTGAGTTAAGAAGCATCATAGCCATCGGTTTGCCAAGAATGGGGCTTCTTCCAATCACTACTGCGTGTTTGCCAGATAGAGGAATTTCATAGTGCTCTAAAAGCCTCATTATTCCAAAAGGAGTACAAGATCCAAAAGCATTTTCTTGCATAGACATTTTACCAAAACCTAAACTAGTAACTCCATCCACATCTTTAGATAAATCAATATTATCAAAGCAAAGGCGTTCGTTAATTTGCGAAGGGGTAGGGTGTTGCAATAAAATTCCAGATACGGCCTCGTTGGCATTTAGCTCTGATATTTTTTTTAATAATTCATCAGTAGAGGTTTCTTTAGATAATTCGACTCGTAAAGATTCCATACCGATTCTTTTACAAGCGTTACCTTTCATTTTTACATAAGTCTCTGATGCAGGGTCATCGCCTACTAGAATAGTAGCTAAAATTGGAGTTATTCCAGAGGTTTTTTTTATAGCTGAAACTCTATTAGAAAAATCTTCTTCAGATTTTAAAGCTAATTCTTTACCATTTAGTATTATTGTCATAAATTTTTGATATGATACCACCGCTTTTAAATCAAGTTTATAAAGTATCAAGTTTTTTTCGGAGTGTAGCGCAGCCTGGTAGCGCGCCTGCTTTGGGAGCAGGATGTCGAAGGTTCGAATCCTTTCACTCCGACCAGCTTTCTTTTTATCTCTCTTGAGACCTTATCCGATTAGCTTGAAATCCGTCTCTCGGGCCCGAAAAAATAAATAAGATTAAAGACTAATCAATACCTTTTATATAGAATAGCCTCTTGCTACTCCCGGTAGCTCAGCTGGATAGAGCATCTGCCTTCTAAGCAGAGGGTCGCAGGTTCGAATCCTGCCCGGGAGGCCATTAATGGTGGGCGTAGCTCAGTTGGTAGAGCACTGGTTTGTGGTACCGGTTGTCGTGGGTTCAAGCCCCATCGTCCACCCCATTAAGGAATAAATTATGTTTGGTATAAAAAAGAAAGGCTCAGAACAAAAATTAACTTTTAAACTATCTTCAGCAGACCTTAAAACTGAATTTGATAAAAAAGTAAAACAACAACAAGATTCTTCAAACTTAAAAGGTTACAGAAAAGGGAAAGCTCCTCAAGACGTTATTGAACAACTGTATGGGGAACAAATAACTGGCCAAGTCATTTATGAAGCTATGACGAATACTTTTTATAAAAAAGTTTCTGAGGATAAAATTTCAGTAGTTGGTCAGCCTGCACTAAATCCAAAATCTATGGATATCAGTAAAGACGTTTCCTTCGAGGCAATATTTGAAGTGTATCCAGAATTTAGTCTCAAAAAATTTTCAAGCATCAAGTATAAGAGACCAATTTCATCTATTTCAGAAGAAGATGTTGATGAAACAATTAAAAAAATGCAAAAGAGATTTGGTAATTTAGAAAAAATTGAAGAGGCGTCATCTAAGGGCAAGTTTTCGAAAATTGATTTCGAAGGTTATATGGATGGAGAACTTTTTGAAGGAGGAGCGTCAAAAGATTACCTTATAGAAATTGGTTCTAATAATATGATTCCTGGTTTTGAGGATGGAATAATTGGTATGAAAGAAGGGGATGAAAAAGAAATTAATATTAATTTTCCTGATGACTATCATGCAGAAGATTTAAAAGGCAAACCCGTAATGTTTAAGATAAAAGTTAACGAAGTTTTAGATACTAATTTACCTGAATTAAATAAAGAATTTTTTGAAAAAGTGGGAATAGAAGTAGAGACAATAGAAGATTTCAAAAAAGATTTAGAAGATAAGCTGCAAAAGGATTTAGATGTCACTTTAAAAAGAAAAATTAAAGAAAGAGTCTTTGATGCTTTAGAAACTTTGAATCCTATAGAGATACCTGCAGCAATGGTTTCAGCTGAAGCTGATAATTTAAGAAAAGCCGCAGCTCAGCAAATGGGAATGGACGTATCTAAAATAACTGATGCTGATTTGCCCTTAGAAAATTTTAATGAAAATGCAACTAAGCGAGTTAGGCTTGGAGTAATTTTAAATAAAATTATAGAAGATAAACAGATGAAATCTCAAGATGAGATGGTAAAAGAGTTAATTGAAGAGCGAGCTTCAGGATTTAAAGATCCAGAACAATATAAGAACTGGATTTATAGTAGCGAAGAGCAACTAAAAAATATGGAGTCTTTGGCTCTTGAAGAACAAGTTACTGAATTTTTAATTAACGAAGCCAAAGCCGAAGATGAGAATCTAAATTTTGAAGAAGTTATGACAATGAGTTAAATTAATACTATGAATAAAATTTCAAATCAATTAGTTCCAATGGTTGTTGAGCAAACTCCTCGTGGAGAAAGATCTTATGACATATATTCAAGGTTGCTTAAAGAAAGAGTAATTTTTATTACCGGCCAGGTAGAAGATTATATGGCTAATTTAATAGTTGCTCAGCTTCTCTTTTTAGAGGCAGATAATCCAGATAAGGATATTAATTTATATATTAATTCGCCAGGTGGATCGGTAACTGCTGGAATGTCTATTTACGATACCATGTCTTATATCAAACCTGATATCAGCACTCTTTGTATTGGGCAAGCTTCAAGTATGGGTGCTCTTTTATTAACGGGCGGAACAAAAGGGAAAAGATTTGCATTGCCGAATTCAAGAATAATGATTCATCAGCCGTTAGGTGGTTTTCAAGGACAAGCATCAGATATAGAAATTCATGCCAAAGAGATGTTAAAAATTCGAACTAAATTGAATGAAATTTTGTCAAATCATACAGGTCAAAAAATTGAAAAAATTGAAGAAGATACAGAAAGAGATAATTTTATGTCTGGCGAAGAAGCTTGCAAATATGGATTAATTGACAAGGTAATTTCAAAAAGAAGTAAATAAAAATGACTGAAGAAGTTGATAGTAAAGATAAACAATTGTTTTGTTCCTTTTGTGGAAAAAATCAAGCCGAAGTTAAGAAATTAATAGCTGGACCTTCTGTATATATATGTGATGAGTGTGTCTCACTTTGCAATGATATTATTAAGGAAGATTTATCAGAGGATAAAAATGACTCTGAAGAACAAGATCTACCGATTCCTGCAGAAATAAAGGAAATATTAGATGAGTATGTGATTGGTCAAAATCAAGCAAAAAAAATATTAGCTGTCGCGGTTTATAACCACTATAAAAGATTAAGAAACGCCAGTGATAATGATGATGTCGAATTAGGTAAAAGTAATATTCTTTTATTAGGGCCTACTGGAAGCGGTAAGACTTTGTTGGCACAAACCTTAGCTAGATTGCTAGATGTTCCATTCACTATTGCTGATGCAACAACTTTGACAGAAGCAGGTTATGTTGGTGAAGACGTTGAAAATATTATTCAAAAACTTTTACAAAAATGTGATTATGATGTTGAAAAAGCTCAACTAGGAATTGTTTATATTGACGAGATTGATAAAATTGCCAGAAAATCAGATAACCCATCCATTACACGAGACGTTTCTGGTGAAGGGGTTCAGCAAGCGTTATTAAAATTGATAGAAGGAACGACGGCGTCTGTCCCTCCTCAAGGTGGAAGAAAACATCCCCAACAAGAATTTCTTCAGGTAGATACCTCAAACATTTTATTTATTTGCGGCGGTGCATTCTCTGGTTTAGATGAAATTATTAGAAATCGTTCAGAAGAAAAAGGAATGGGTTTCGAAGCATCTGTGGTGAAGAAATTAGAATCCAAAAGTATTGCCGAAACAATGAAAAAAGTTAAACCAGAGGATTTAATAAAGTATGGATTGATTCCAGAATTCATTGGACGTCTACCTGTAACCGCATCTCTAGAGGAACTAGATGAAGAGGCATTAGTGACCATCTTGACTGCTCCAAAAAACTCTCTAATTAAACAATTCAATAAATTATTTGAAATGGAATCTGTTGAGCTTGATATCAGAGAAGATGCTTTAAAAGAAATTGCAAAGAAAGCAATTGAGATGAAAACTGGTGCTAGAGGTTTAAGATCCATTATAGAGAATACTCTTCTGGATAGTATGTATGAAGTTCCTTCTGAACCTGAGTTAGAAAAAGTAGTGGTTGAAGCATCTTCTATTAGAGGAGAGTCTAAACCTCTCATGGTTTACAGAACAGGAAATAAATCTCAGAACAAATCTAGTTAAGTCTTGTAATTTATTTTTTAATCCCAATCTACTAAACAAGAGGTTAAATTATGTTGTTACCATTAGTCCCCCTTAGAGATGTTGTTATTTTTCCAGGAGTTGTTACTCCATTGTTTGTAGGCAGAGAAAAATCGATAAGCGCTTTGCAAAAAGCCATGTCTGAAGATAAATCAGTCATGCTGGTTGCTCAAAAAAATCCAAATGAAGAAAATCCCTCCATATCGGATATTTATTCAATTGGAACTGTTTCAACTATATTGCAACTGATAAAGCTTCCTGATGGAACCTTCAAAGTTTTAGTAGAAGGCATCAAAAGAGCATCCATAGTTAGCTGCAAAAATAAAAAAGAATTCCTAGAAGCTGAGGTTGACGTCATAGAAAGCACTGAAATGGATGATGATTTACAGAGAAGCTATCTAAATACTCTTCAAGCGCAATTTAAAGATTTATCCAAAAGCTCTTCAAAAATACGACCAGAAATAATTAGTCAGGTTAGAGCCATAGAAAAACTAGAAAAGTTGATTGATACATTGGTAGGGCACCTATCACTTTCTATAGAGGATAGACAAAAACTTTTAGAGCAAGATGTTTTAGAAGAAAGAGCTAAGAACTTAGTTAGTTTGTTAGAGAATCAATTAGATCTTACTCAAATGGAAAAAACCATTAGAGATAGAGTTAAAAAACAAATGGAAAAAAGTCAGAAGGAGTATTACCTGAGTGAGCAAATGAAAGCTCTTAAAAAAGAAATGGGTGAAGGTGACGAATCTGATGATGAAATAGAAGTCTTAGAAAAAAAGATTGCCGAATCTGGAATGTCAGAGGAAGCAGAAGAAAAAGTTAATGCTGAATTAAATAAATTTAAGATGATGCCTCCAATGTCAGCTGAAGCATCAGTGGTTAGAGGTTATGTAGATTGGATGGTTAAAATTCCATGGAAGAAAAAATCTAAAGTTCAAAAAAATATTGAAAAAGCTAGTCAAACTTTGGATAAGGATCATCACGGTTTAGAAGAAGTGAAAGAAAGAATTTTAGAGTACTTAGCTGTCCAAAAAAGAGTTACCAAGATAAAAGGACCAGTGCTTTGTTTAGTTGGACCTCCAGGAGTAGGAAAAACATCATTAGGTGAATCTATTGCAAAAGCTACTGGCAGGGAGTTTACAAGAGTTTCCTTAGGTGGAGTAAGAGACGAGGCAGAAATAAGAGGGCACAGAAGAACATATATTGGTTCGATGCCTGGTAAAATTCTTCAAAAAATGTCAAAAGTAGGTGTTAAGAATCCTCTTTTCCTTTTAGATGAGATAGATAAGATGGGTGCAGATTACAGGGGTGATCCTTCTTCAGCATTATTAGAAGTTTTAGATCCAGAGCAAAATCATACTTTTAATGATCATTTTCTGGAAGTTGATTACGATTTATCAGATGTTATGTTTGTATGCACAGCAAACTCATTAGATATTCCTGGTCCACTTTTAGACAGAATGGAAATTATAAGGCTTCCTGGTTATACGGAAGATGAAAAACTAAGTATTGCTAAAAACTATTTGGTTCCAAAGCAGCTAAAAAATAATGGTCTCAAAATCGAAGAAATTGATTTTCAAGATTCAGGTCTCTTAGATGCGATTAGATATTTTACAAGAGAAGCTGGTGTTAGATCTTTAGAAAGAGAGATAGCAAAAATCTGTAGAAAAACTATTAAAAAAATTGCTGATTTAAAGAAAAAAACAATTCAAATAATAAACTCAAAAAATATTGAAGATTATCTTGGCGTCAAGAAGTTTGACTTTGGTGAGGCAAAAGAGAAGGATAAAATTGGTCAAGTTACAGGTTTGGCCTGGACTCAAGTAGGAGGTGAACTTCTGACAATAGAAGCAGCTTCTTTTAAGGGAAAAGGAAAAATCATCAAAACCGGCCGCCTTGGCGAAGTAATGCAAGAATCAATTCAAGCAGCAATATCTGTAATAAGAACAAGATCAGAATCATTGGGAATAAATCCAGATTTTGCTGATATTACCGATATTCATATTCACGTGCCAGAAGGAGCTACTCCGAAAGATGGCCCAAGTGCTGGAGCAGCAATGGCAACAGCAGTTGCATCTATTTTATCAAATATTCCTGTGAGGGCGGATGTCGCCATGACTGGTGAGATAACTCTTAGAGGAGAGGTTCTTAAGATCGGTGGCTTAAAAGAAAAGTTGCTTGCCGCAAGAAGAGGAGGAATAAAAACCGTTTTAATTCCAGAAGATAATTTAGGAGATCTAAAAGAAATTCCTGAAAATATAACAAAAAATCTTCAAATCAAACCTGTTAGATGGATTGATGATGTTTTCAAAATTGTCCTTTCAGAAGTACCAAAACCATGGAACGAAGATAAAAGTAAGCAAAACAAAGTAAGTAAAAAGAAGAAGAATATTAAAAATAAGCTTGAAACGCACTAATAAGCCTGAATTTAGAAAAAAAAATAGCTTTGATTTCCTAAAAACTTAGGATATAAAGTAATAGTATTTATTACATTTAAAAATGTAATTATCATTTAAATTAATTATCGGGAGAGAGATAGTGAATAAAGCAGATCTTATAGAATCAGTAGCAACATCAACAGATATGTCTAAAGCAGAAGCAGGAAGAGCATTAGATGCAGTGTTAGATGGAATTGCCGGTGCCCTAAGCGGCGGTGACCAAGTAGCCCTTGTTGGTTTCGGAACTTTCTTAGTTCGTGAAAGAGCAGCAAGAATGGGAAGAAATCCTCAAACAGGAGCAGCTATACAAATAGCAGCATCTAAAGGAGTTGGTTTTAAACCAGGTAAAGCTCTAAAAGAAAGCTTATAAACTTATCTACATAAAAAACGCGTCTTTAATAGGCGCGTTTTTTTTAGAAAAATATGTCAGCATTATCTAATATTCGTAACGGTTTAAACTCATCTGGATCCTCAATAATTGTAGGCATCTTGATTTTTGGATTGGTAGCTACTTTCGGCGGATTCGTAGGATCTAGTGGATCATTAATTGGAAATGATGTTTTCTCCGTAAATGGAAAATCAATATCACAAGGCGAATATTCTTTAGAGTTTAATAGAATTGATAAAATCATTGCTGATCAGCAAGATTCTATCGACCCTAATCTAGTGGATCAAATTACCAAAGAATCTATTTCACTCAAAGAATTAAGTTATCAATCTTCGATAAATGCTGGGCTCAACTTTGATGATGATCGAATAAATAAAATTATCAAAAGTGATCAGACTTTCTTTATAGATGGAAAATTTGATACTGGCTTATTTAGAGGATTTTTGAGCAGATTAGGTATGACTCCAGCAGATTTTAGAGAGTTAATTAAATCTAGATCTATGGCTATTGAATTATCTAACTTCTTAGAAGAAACCTCTTTTTTGACAAACAAGTATTCAAGAGATTTTATTAGGGCAAGCAAACAATCAAGAGATATTACTTTTATAAAATTATCACCTGAAGCAGAGGCAAAAAAAGAAAATGTCTCTAACCTAGAAATTGAGAGTTTTTATAAAGATAATAAATATCTATATTTGGATCCTAAAAAAGTTTCGTATTCATTTCTTAAGGTAAATTCTGATTCATTTGGAACTGAGGATATTACAGACGAAGAAATTCTTTTAGAAAAAGAAGCTTTAAACCAGGCGAATAAGATTCAAACTAGAATTAGTCACATAGAAATATCTTATTCTAGTGGAAATCGACAGTCATCTTTATCCCAACTAGAAGACATAATGAAATTAATCAATGAATCTCCTGATAGGTTTTCTGATTTAGCAAAAGAATTTTCTTCGGATATAGGATCAAAAAATATAGGTGGTGATTTAGGATTTACAGATGGCACGCTATTCCCAAATGAATTCGAGGATGTAATACCTTCTCTTGCTGTTGGCGAGTTTTCTAAAATAATAGATTTAGGTTCCTCTTTTCATATTTTAAAAGTAACCAAAAGAAATAAAAATTCTTCTTCTGATGAAGAGATAAAAGAAAAAATAAATTTTGTAAAGTCCAATGAAAAATTAGATCTTTTTTTATCAGATGTTGAGTCTAGTATAGAAAATTTAAATATAGAAAAAATTTCATCAGATCTAAATTTAAATAAATCAAATATTAATAGCGAGTCTATTGCTAATTTCGAACTTAAATATGAAAGTTTAGAGATTCTTGAAGATATAAAATCTAACAATCTTGATTTAACACTTACATACGGTCCTTACGAGATAGAAGAAAGTTTTTATTTTTTTAATTTCACTGATATTGAAGATGAATCTTTCCTTTCTCTGGCAGAGGTTAAAGGCCTTGTTAACGAAGAGATCAAGAAAAATAAATTTCTAGATAAATTAGATGAGATTATAAATATTAAAAAAATAGAGCTCTTATCAAGTCCAAAAAGCTTTACTTCTTATGCTGAATTGCAAAGAGGAAATAGTTTGTTGCCTTATGATGTTACGGATAAAATTTTTAAACTCACTTTTCAGAGTGACTCAGCTGTTTCAGTAAAAAGTTCAGATGGCGATATTTACATTATCAAGCTCGATAAAATAAATAAATTTAATGATATTGTTTCTTCCGAGGAAGTAGAAAACTCAAAAATTTATTTGGATAGCACTTTTAAGAGTATAGTCTCAGATAATTTTAATGAGATGCTAAAGGCTAGCGCAAAAATTAATTAATCGTTTTGAGAAAGATCACCCATTGCTGTGATATTAAAACCAGCATCAACGTATAAAATTTCTCCGGTGATTCCACTAGCTAAATCAGAACATAAAAAAGCTGCCGCATTTCCAACTTCTTTTGACGTAATATTCCTTTTTAAGGGTGAACGATCTGCATTATAACTGAGCATTTTTCTAAAACTTTTTATACCCGACGCAGCTAGAGTTTTCACAGGTCCAGCTGAAATTGCATTAACCCTTATATTATCCTGACCCATGCTATTAGCAAGATATCTAGTTGTTGATTCAAGTGCAGCCTTAGCCACACCCATAACATTATAGTTAGGCAGAGTTCTTTCAGCGCCTAAATAAGAAAGAGTCAACATTGAAGCATTTCTGCCCGTCATCAATTTTTTTCCAGCTTTAGCTAAAGCAGTGAAGCTGTAAACACTTATATCATGTGCTATCAAAAAACCTTCTCTAGTGGCAACATCAACAAAATTTCCATCTAATTCATTTGCAGGAGCAAATCCAACAGCGTGGATTATTCCATCAAGGCAGCCCCATTCTTTTTTAATTATATCCATCATCGAAGAGATCGATTCGTCGCTTGTAACATCACACTCTATATAGGTTTTACAGTTCCATGTTTCACCAAGTTGAACAACTTTATTTCTTAATCTCTCTGATTGATAAGAAAGAATAATTTCCGCACCTTGATTATGCATTGCTTCGGCAATTCCAGCTGCAATTGAAAATTTATTTGCAACCCCAACAATTAATATTTTTTTATTATCTAAAAAACCCATACAAATAATTCTAACATTTAAATTCATTAAGCATCTTAAGGATTTAAATCCTCAAATCATTTTTTTAATTTGAGAGACTAATATTATTTTATAAAAAAATCTTATGTTAAAATTTAATAACCAACCTAACTCTCAAATAAAATAATAAATGATAATTCTAAGAATATTTTCCTTTTTACTAATATTTTTTTTCAATACCTTAATAGCTCAATCTAATATTCAGGAAGAGCTGATCATTACCGGATCGCTTATAGAGAATACTCGAATTGCTAGTCCTGTGTACCTAGTGTCGGATGAAGAATTAAAAAGACGCGGATCTTTTCGAATTGAAGATTTCTTAAATCATTTGCCACAAATTAATCCAGGAAACTCTACACTTCATTCTAACTTTGCTTCAGGAACGGCATCGGTCAGCATAAGGGGCTTAGGAGGAGATAGATCACTTATATTGGTTGATGGAAAAAGATTGCCATTAGGATCACCTTTAGATGGTCATGCAGAACAAGATTTAAATCAAATTCCAGATAGTCTGATTAAAAGAGTTGAAATCTTGACTGGAGGTAAATCCACTCTGTATGGCTCCGATGCAATTGGAGGAGTTATTAATTTCATTTTAGATAGAAATTTTTCTGGAGCGAATATATCTATGCACCAAGGAATTTATCAGCACGAAAATAATAATAAGCCTTTAAGATCAATTAATGACTCTGCAAAAGGATCAGTTTTAGATGGCCTTAATTCTTCTTATTCTATAGTGGTAGGTGATGAAGTTGCTCAAAACACTCATTTTGTGGGCTATATTGATTATAAATCTATCGACTCAATTCGTTGGGATGATAGAGATATAGGAGTGTGTGCTTTTAGAGGTAATGCTTCATGTAGATTGAGTTCAGCAACGTACATGGCAAGAGTTCAAAATGGCTCTAATGGTGGATATGTTTCAAATTCAGGTTTTTCTTCAGCTAGCAATGGCTTTAATTTCGGAGCAGCAAATTTTTTACAACGACCAGATAAAAAAAGAAGTATTGGCTTTTTATTAAGTAATAAGATTTCTAAAAATTCTTTACTTTCTATTGATTTTTTTAATACATCTAGCGAAAGTACAGCGCAAATAGGCGCTCCATTAATCTTTAGACAAATAGTACCTATTCCCTGTTCCAATCCATATTTATCAAGTTCGCAATACTCAAGTATTGGGTGTACCTCAAATTCAGATATTATATCTTCAACGCTTAGTAAACGTTTCGTCGAAAACTCTTTAAATAGGGCGCAATTATTCAAGACATCGTCATCTCGAGGAGTTATTAAATTAGATGGAAAATTAAATAATAATTGGCAGTATTCTTTTTCCTTTCAAAACTCCCATACTTCTATCGATTATAGCTATCTTAATGATCTTTCATTATCAAAAATTAGAAATTCTTTAAATATTAGTTCATCAGGAGCATGTGTAAGCAATGATTCTGGATGTGTTCCTTTAAATTTATTTACAACTTCTAATTCAGTTTCTGCAAATGCATCACAAGGAATAACTCAAGCAGCCTTAGATTACATTCATCTTAATCTGAAGATGCGTGGTGAATTGACAGATAAACAATATTTTTTATCGTTTTCAAAAGAGTTTGAATTGAATTCTCCCATCTTAGAATCATTCTCTTTGCTATATGGAATTGAAAGAAGAGATCAGCGATTGAATAAAAATCCTGATGAAAGCTTTTTAAATCAAGACGGAGCAGGCCAACAAATTTTTCATGACACGATGATTGGCTCTCAAGATGTAAATGATATTTTTACACAAATCAACTTACCTTTTAAATCTGGCTTGGATATTAATGCGAGTGTTAGATTTTCTGATTATTCACTTGGAAAAGAAGCTTTCACTTACGACTATGGTCTTATTTATCAAATAAATAATTATTTAACCTTAAAAGCTTCGCATCAGAAATCTCTTAGAGTTGCTGATCTTCATGAACTATTTGATCCAGAAGAGATAGAATTAAGATATGCGGTTGATCCATGTGCTGGATCATCTCCGTCATTAGATTCAACCAAGTGTTCTTATACAGGCGTGACTAGCTTATATGGATCAATAGACGATACTTCTGCTCAGCTATATGCACAAGGGTCCGGAAATCTGAATTTAGACCCAGAAGAAGCAATATCAAATACCCTGAGCTTAGAGGCTGACTTCGGTAATGGATTAATAACAAAACTTGATTTTTTCGAAATAAATATGGATAACCAAATATCTTCATTGAGTATCGCAACTGTTTTAGATAATTGTGTTGCCAGTGCCGATAGCACTGGATATTGGTGTTCTTTAATTAATCGAGCTTCAGATATGACTTTGTCTACAAGTGGTAGCTTTGTATCAACACCAAACTATAATCTTTCTAAGTTTTCAACTAAGGGTTTTGATCTCACTCTTGGATATAGCTTTAACTCTTCGATAGGAGAAGTTTCTCTTTCAAATTTAACTAATTTTATTTCAAAAAAATCTTTTCAAGAAGAGGCATCAAAAGCAATAATAAATTGTAGAGGCTTTTATAGAAATGGAGATGAATCAGGTTTGTGCTATCAACCTTCACCAAAATTACAAAATATTTTAAACATAAGCTTGAGTTCAAATATTCTAAATAAGCCTATTGTTTCAGGTTTGACAGTCAGATATATAGACGATGTTAAAGATGCAAAAAGCTTAGGAACTTCTTTAAATATTCCGTTCAGTAGTTTCACCTATTTAGATGCAAATTTTAATGTAAATATCAAAGATGAACTGAAAGTCTATTTTGGAATAAATAACTTATTAGATAGAGATCCTCCAGTAAATGGTTATATTGGTTATGTGCCGGGAAATGCTAATACATATCCTGCCTTTTATGATTCTCTAGGAAGGTTTATTTTTCTTAAGATATCTTTAGATTTATATTAATATTTTTAATAAATGAAAAAAGTTCTTCTTGTAGATATAGGCGGTACAAATATTAGATATGCTTATTCTAATGATTTGGATTTCAAGTTGACTGAAGCAAAACAAGAGCCTATTGAGAATACAAATGAACTTGATAAGGCTCTTTTTAATCTATTAGCCCCCAAAGAAGCAGATATTTCAGCCTTAGTTATTTCTGCTGCTGGTCCCAAATTTAATAATTCTATAAAGATGACTAATAGAGATTATTCTATAGATTCAGAACATTTAAAAAGCAAATACGGGATAGAGAGCGTTCATATTCTTAATGATTGGGAAGCAATTGCTTATAGTTTTGCTCAAATATCTGACAAAGATTCCACAATTATAAAAAAAGGAAATCAGTTTAATAATAATTCACTTTTTATAGGTCCAGGAACGGGTTTAGGAGCTTCAGTTTTAATCGATGGCAAGACAGTATTAGCTACCGAACTTGGCAATACAAATTTATCTACAGATGCCTTATTAAAAAATTATGAATTAATAAATTATAGTAATTTAAATAATCTTGAAGATGCTCTATCAGGAAAAGGGCTTTCTAAAATTTACAGCTATTTGCATAATAAAAGCATTAGTTCGGAAGAAATATTTGAACTAGCAAGGAAGGGCGATCAAATATCAATTGATATTATTTCAGCATTTATAAAAACTTTAGCAAACGTTCTTTCTGATCTTTCCCTGACATTTCTTCCAGGAAAAGGTATTTATATAGTGGGAAGCTTGGCAAGATCGCTCGTGGAATTTATAAAACTAAAGGAATTTAATGAAATGTTTCTTTTTAAAAAAAGTAATAGCCATTTAGAAATATTAAATGCTATTGAGATATGCGTGGTGACAAAAGAACATATGTCTTTATATGGAAATTTGAATTATTTTAATTTAATTCAGAAAGGTTTAATTTAATTATATCGCCAGGATAAATTAATGAGTCATTTTCAATTTTATTCCATTTGATAATCCAGTCTTTATCTATTCCAAACTTGATTGCTATTTTACTTATGGTATCGCCACGCTTAATTGGGTAAGCAATATCACTTTTATTAGCGCTTATAATCTTTGAGGGCTTTAAATACTTTGGATAGATTAATATCTTAGTTCCAATCAATAAATAATTGGAAGGGTTTACATCATTCCACAAGGATAAGTCACTGATAGTTACCGCGAATGCATTTGCAATAGACGACAAGCTATCTCCAGCTTTAACATAATAAACATCTGGCCTATTTAGATAATCTTTTATCCAGCTTGGTCCTCTTGGAACTATAAGCTCTTCATTTTCGTATATAAGATTATCTTCCAAATCATTTATTTCTTTAAGTAACTCATAATCGATCATATATTTCATTGAGATTGAAGTAAGACTATCGCCTTTTTGTACTAAGTATTTATCCCACTGAACTAATTCAGAAGGATTTATATCAGACAAAACAACCCGAAATCTATCCGAAATACCAACAGGCAGTAATATTCTAAAAGGTCCATTGGGGTCAGTAGCCCATTGATTGAATCCAGGATTTAATTCATATACCGTTTCTAATTTTAATCCTGCTAACTTTCCAACTTGCATTAGATCAACTTGAGAAGGGAGATCAACGATTTCAAAATAAGGTCTATTAGCCAAGTAAGGCAATTCAATATTGAATTTTTTAGGATCTCTAATAACCTCAACTAAAGCCAAAATTTTAGGCACATAGGCTTTTGTTTCTTTAGGTAAATTTAATGACCAAAAATCAGTCGGCAAGCCTTTGGCTTTATTCTTCCTAATTTCTTTTCTTACACGAGAAGGTCCTGCGTTGTATGCCGCTATGGCAATCAGCCAATCGTTGTGCTCTGAGTAAAGCTTTTCTAAAAAATTATAAGCAGCATCTGTAGAAGCAACAATGTCTCTTCTGGCATCGTACCACCAGTTTTTCTTCAAACCATTTTCTCTTCCAGTACTAGCGATAAATTGCCAAATACCAGAAGCTCCGTTAGCAGATTGAGCATATGGATTAAATTGACTTTCTATGAATGGTATTAAACTTAATTCTACTGGTAAATCTCTTTCTAAGGCTTTCGTGAATGTGTAGAAAAGATACCTTTGTCCATTTTTAGTTAATCTATTAATTAAATATTGATGGGAATCGTATTTTAATGATGCTTTTTGAATTTTTGGATGAAGGGAGTCATAAGGAAGTCGACTATTCTCTCTGATTTCGTTCCATAAATTTGAATCTTTTCCTTTTTGAGTCGAAGCAATATTGCTTAATAAAATTAGAAATATAAAAAATATTTTTTTCATTAGAACGAATCCTTCCATGATCTTATTGCGGCAAAAGCTTCTTGTTTAGAATTTAATTTTAAATCATGAAACAATTCTGCATTTTTTACTATCTCCTTATCATGCAATCTTAAGAATGGATTTATTTCTTTTTCTATTATTAAAGTAGTAGGAAGTGTTATTTCATTCCTAGACCTTAGGTCGTTAACTGTTTTCGAATGAGAAATTAATTTTCTATTAGAGGGATTTGTCGCGAGAGCAAAAGATAAATTACTCTGGGTATATTCATGAGCACAATAAATGATAGTTGTATCAGGTAGGGAGCTAATTTTTTGCAGAGATTCATTCATCTGCAAAGGTGATCCTTCAAAGAGCCTTCCGCAACCTCCTGAAAACAAAGTATCACCGCTAAACAAAATTTTCTGATCAGTATTTTCTGAATAAAAAACAATATGATCTAATGTGTGTCCGGGTGTCTCCAACACAGAAAAATTTAAGTTTAAAACGCTAAATTTATCACCTTCTGATAGGGCGTCTGTAATGCCATCTATATGATCTCCTTTTGGTCCGAATACTGAACATTTATTCTCTTCGACCAATTGCAATAAACCGCCTGTATGATCAAAGTGATGATGAGTAATTAAAATAGCTATTAAATTTAAGTTGTTTTCACTTAGAAACTTCTTTACAGGAGCAGCATCTCCAGGATCAACCACAATAGCTGAATTACCGTATACAATTACCCATATATAGTTATCTGTAAATGCTGAAAGAGGAATTATACTGTTCATTACCTAAATAATTTTAGCATCCGAGATAAGCATTAGGTAACATTAAAAATGAGTAATATTAAAATTTATACAGATGGAGCTTGTCGAGGAAACCCTGGTATAGGCGGATGGGGCGTTTTAATAATCTCTGATAAAGAAGAAAAAAAACTTTATGGCGGCGAACTGAACACAACAAATAATAGAATGGAATTAATGGCCGCAATAAGGGCTTTGGAATCAACTTCGACTGAAATTATTATAGATCTTTATACTGACTCCAAGTATGTAATGGATGGAATAAATTCTTGGATACAAAATTGGAAGAATAATGGCTGGAAAACCGCAGCTAAAAAGCCAGTTAAAAATTCAGAGCTTTGGATTCAATTAGATAAACTAAATTTATCTCGTCATGTTAATTGGCACTGGGTAAAGGGTCATAGTGGAGATGAGGGTAATGAAAAAGCAGATCAATTAGCTAATTTAGGAATAGACGCTTTATAAAAGATGCGACAAATAATTTTAGATACGGAAACAACAGGCATTCATGTCGAGTCTGGTCATAGGATAATTGAGATTGGTTGTGTTGAAATAGTTGATAGAAAGTTTACTGGCAATGAATATCAAACCTTTTTAAATCCTGAGAGAGCAAGCGAACCAGGTGCTCTAAATGTTCACGGAAGAACAGAAAAATTTTTATCTGATAAGCCAAAATTTATAGATGTTTATGAAGATTTTTTAAACTTTATTAAAGGAGCAGAACTATTAATCCACAATGCTGAGTTTGATATCGGTCACCTAAATAATGAATTAAAAATTAATGGTATTTCAACAACAATTGAAGAGCATGCTGGAAAAATAACTGATACTTTGGCCTTAGCTAGGCAGATGCATCCAGGGCAACGAAATAGTTTAGATGTGTTGACTTCAAGGTACATGATCCAAGGTTACGATAGAACTTATCATGGAGCATTGTTAGATTCTAAGATCTTAGGAGAAGTTTTTTTAGCTATGACCGGAGGTCAAACTAAATTAAGCTTTAATGACGCTATTGAAGCTGAAGAAAAAACTTTAAGAGATAATTTTAAAAATAACTCAACTTCTATATTTAAAATCAAAGCATCTGATGAAGACGAAATTTCACATAAAGAATATCTAGATAAAATTAAACTCAAATTAGCCAATTAAACTTATGGAAATTACTCGATTCGCACCAAGCCCAACAGGCCACTTGCATATTGGCGGGGCAAGAACAGCATTATTTTCTTGGCTATACGCCAAATCTAAAGATGGTAAATTTTTATTAAGATTTGAAGATACAGATAAAGAGAGATCTAAAGATGAGTATTGCGAATCAATTTTAAATAGTCTTGATTGGCTTGGTATAGATATAGACAGCGAACCCGTTTATCAAAGTCAAAATATTGAAAGACATACAAAGTTAGCATATGAGCTTTTAGAAAAAGGTTTTGCGTATTCTTGTGATTGCTCAGAAGAAAGACTTGCTGAAATTAGAACAGAGCAACAAAAAAATAAACAAAAGCCTAAGTATGATGGGAAACATCGAAATGATAATTTAGAGCACAAGCAAGGTAACGTTATTAGGTTTAAGATGCCAGATTCTGGCTATACTTCATTTGATGATGAGGTTTTAGGAGAAATTAAGGTAAATAATATTGAGTTAGATGATTTTATTATCTTAAGAGGAGATGGGAATCCTACTTATAATTTTTCCGCTGCAGTAGATGACATGGACATGGGTATTACTACAGTAGTTAGAGGGGACGATCATCTCACTAATACCTTGAAACAAATCAATGTTTTTAATGCGCTAGGCTATAAAATTCCAAGATTTGCTCATTTGCCTATGGTTTTATCTGAGTCAGGCAAGAGGCTTTCAAAAAGGGATGGAGCATTAGATTTATTTGAATATAAAAATATGGGGTATTTAGAGCCAACAATAATTAATTATTTAGTTAAACTAGGATGGTCTTACTCAGATCAAGAAATTTTTTCAAAAAATGAGCTGATAAAGTTTTTTTCACTAGATTCAGTAAATTCCTCACCTTCTAAATATTCAGAAGAATTATTAAATTGGTATAATAATTATTATATTAAAGATATGAAAATCAATGACTTAGTAACTTTAATTAGAAATGACTATAATATTTCATATAATTTAGATACAAACAACAAAACAAGTGAGATATTTAATTTAATGCGCGAAGGAGTTAAAACACTGATCGAATTAATAGATATATCAGAATTTTTTTATATCGTCCCAGACTACAAAGAAATAAATAGATCAATAATTGAGGATAGTAAAAATATTCTAGAAAATTTTAATGCTAATTTGGGTTCATTCTCTTTTGAAAGTCACGAAACTCTAGAAGCAGATGTTAAAAATTACATTAAAGACAATGATTTAAAATTTCCGCAAATTGGTAAGCCTTTAAGAATAATTCTTTCTGGAAGAGAAAATGCTCCATCTATTTCTGAATTAATTTATCTTCTAGGAAAAAAAGAAACTAGTAAAAGAATAGCCTCTTTTCTATAAAAAGTTGTCTTGTAAATATGTAAGCAGCTGATGCCTTTCAATCTTACCTATAATAGTTTCGAGCTCAGAACTAGAAAATCCTCTTAATATTAAAACAATGCTAGAAACACTATATAATTAATAATGATCGATGAAAAATTATTAGACATTTTAGTCTGTCCAAAATCAAAATCTTCTTTAAAATTAGTTGGCGAAGAGCTTTTATCTTACAAAAGTAAATTAGCTTACCCAATAAGAGATGGCATTCCCGTTATGCTTGAAACAGAAGCTAGAAAATTAGCTGATACTGAACTAGAAGATAGTTAATCTTCCGTCTCGGCCATATCTCTTTTCCCTTTGCTGCTAGCTAAACTGGCATGGTTTAAAATATTTCTTCCCATTGAAGAAGATTGTTCTTTAGAGAACTCACTATATATTTGAGCTCTCGCATTATGAACCGCTTCGTTTTGAGGATCAGCATGGTAAGCAGTTTCAATTAAATTCGCAGCGATACTATTTTTATTACTTGCTGATAACTCAAGAGCTTTTGCAATAATATTCTCAATTCCACCTGACAGACTGACCCATTCGACTGCTTCTTCCTTCCTTGGAGATGGTAAAAGTCGATCGTATTCCCCGTCCCACCAGCCGCCA
Organism: SAR86 cluster bacterium; assembly: GCA_028135785.1. Lineage (GTDB taxonomy): Bacteria > Pseudomonadota > Gammaproteobacteria > Magnimaribacterales > AG-339-G14 > CASICS01. The sequence goes on along the minus strand of JAOIHS010000003.1, from coordinate 90,828 downwards.
TATCTTCTCCAGATCATTCTTATTAAAAATTTTGGATCATCATAAATAGGTTTGAGCCAAGGATGCTCCATTAAATCGTTAGGAATTATGACTTCATGCAAAACTTGATTAAGACTTTTTCCTTGATTCATGAATTCTAAAGTTTGCTCTTCAATTGAAGTTAAGAATTGCGATGTTGTCTCTAATGCTTTTTTTATTTTATCCTTCCCAAAAATTGGAAATCCGTGTCCCGGTATTAGAGTTTCAGCTTCAAGCTCGATCATTTTATTCAAAGCCATTGCCCAATCTGAAATATACCTCTGAACCTTTTGTGGGTTTCCGCCATTTGGAACTGCCCAAATAAATAAATCACCTGGAGCTATAATTTTTTCCTCAGGTATGTGCACCCATGTATGATCATCGGTTTCACCACGAGCATGATAAAGATTGAAGGTTAAATTCCCTGACTTAAATGAGATTTCACTTTCATAAGTTACGTCTGGATACCTGTATTTATCCGGCCATTTATATTTATCTATATCAATTGCGAATTGGCGACGATTAATTGCTGTATTCCATCCATTGGTATGAATATATCTATCAAAATGATCAGGCATCAGATTATGTCCGTAGACTATAGGAGCAGGATATCCTTTCTCTTCAGCTTCCTGATCAAATTTTGAAACAGAAAAGATATGATCTACATGATGATGAGTGAATATTGCAGCTTTGACTGGTGTATCAGGTCTCCACCTTCTTATTTCTTCATAGCATCTTTCGATATCCAAAAAACTTCCAGCATCTATCATGACTATGCCATCGCCAGAATCAATAGCATAGAAGCCAGCTATACCTTTCATAGCTAATAAGTTGTCATTAATTTTTGTAGCTCCTTTGTAAGATGTATGAACAGGGTGGTGATCAAATTGGAGATCTATTTCACCATTCCAGGCCAATTCAGCAAGTTCTTTTAAATTTTTATTGTCTTTCATGTTGATAATTCTATCTAAAAGATGCGCGATAGTACTTAGAAATATTTTACGTCTTAAAATTTAGTCTTTACTTTAGATTTAATTATTTTATTCTTAATCTCATGCAATCGAAGTTTTTGGAATGTGAAGCAGAGTTAGGAGTTGAATTATCTGAATTAGATTTAGGATCTTCTTTGTCTCAAGAAGAGATTAAGGTCATAAGAAATCTTTGGTTAAAAAGAGGCGTTGCAGTCTTTCCAAATCAAGAACTATCGCATGAAGATTTAGAAAATTTTTCATTGTTGTTTGGTAAATTCGGAGATGATCCGTATTTGTCTTCCTTGAAAGATAGACCGAACATAGTAGAAGTTAAAAGATCTGCAAATGAGAAAGCAACTCCCTTTGGCGGCTCTTGGCATTCCGACTGGTCATTCCAAGTTCAACCTCCTTCAGCAACTTTTCTTCATTCTAAAGTTATCCCTCCAGTTGGCGGCGATACTTTATTTGCTAACACTCAGAAAGCTTATGAGGATTTAGATGATGAAACTAAGAATAAAATTAAAGATTTAACTGTAATACATAGCGCCGAATTGCCTTATGCAGATGATGGATTTTATGCCACAGAGACCGAAGAGAGATCGATGAAAATTCTACCCTCAAAAAAGGCTAAGGAGATTCAATCGCATCCCTTGGTAAAAATTCACCCTGAAACGAATAAAGAATGTTTGTTTATAAATCCTGTCTATACGAGCTATATAGAAAGCATGTCAAAAGAAGATTCATTTTTACTTTTAAGTTTTTTGTATGAACACATGACACAGGAAAAATATATTTATCGCCATAAATGGTCAGAAGATATGTTGGTGATGTGGGATAACCGAACAGTGATTCACCAAGCTGAAGGCGGATATGATGGGCACGATCGATTACTCCATAGAATAACTATCAGTTAAAATTTATAATTGAGAAAGATATTGAGTTAACCTTTCTTTGTTTACAACAAAAGAATTTTTTAAAGTGCTTGCAGCTGCCTTAACGGTATCTATATTGGAGGCATTTCCAACTTGAATTACTCCTACCATCGCCATCATAGTATGAGGTGTGCACTTGTATACATAAACACCCTCGGTATTTAGCGTAATACTTACATCAGCACTCATTGCACCAGACCAATTTTCTGCTCCTGCTGGGATCATTCCTGTAATAGATTCTGAGTTATGCATCATGTCAGTAGCTTTGAAATGAATAGTATCGCCTTTGTTTACCTTTAGAACTGCAGGTTCAAAAACCATGGTGCCATCAGTTCCCATATTTAGCATTTTTACTTCATGTTCAGCAGCAGAGATAGAAAAACTGATAAAAAGTATGTTTATAGAAATTAATTTAATTAAATATTTCATCTTAGGCTCCTTAAATTTTAAAAATAACTTTTCCAACTATTTTTGAGACTTCGTGTAACCCTAAAGTAGGGGTTGACTCATAAATTGGATTATCGCTTTTAAGCATAACGCCATTTTGACCTATTGAACTTACTCTTTTGAGAATATTCCCATAATGGTCTAAATTAATAACCACAACATCATTTTCTTTGATGTTCTTAGTTTTTCTAGTTAAAACAAAATGATCGTTTTTAAAATTAGGTTTCATACTCTCGCCAGAAACCTTAAATATTCTGAACATTAACTTTTGGGTCTAACTACATCCAGATTCGGAAGGTTTGGAGAAACAATTGTTTCTATTTCCATATCTTTAGAACCCCAAAACATTCCAGCGAAATCATTAACCATTGTCATCAATGCCAAGCCATCATTTCTGTCTATGCCTTGCTTGCACTTAGAAGCTGCTTGCATAATATTGTGCACAAGTGAATGAACATCAGGGTATTTTTCTATTTGCGGCCCTTTAAAATAATCTCCCCAAATAGTAGCGACATCATTTTTTACTGCCTGAGCATGCTCTTCCTTTTGGGCTACTAGCCTAGTTAATTGAGCTGCATTCTTAACGGAAGTAATGTCTTCTAATTCATTAATTAAATCCATTAGTCTTACGACGCTGAGCGCTCCAAATTGCGCAATTGCCGGATCATATACTTTGCAGGGTATATCGCAGTGAGCTTTGGCTATTTCTATATTCATTATTTTTTCTCCTTATTAGATGTAAAGTAATTAATCGGTATTGAAGCAAGGGCAATTCCAAACATCATTACCAAAAATCCTATTTCCGGACCAATTATTGCATGAGCGTGTTGATCAAAAATATTGTGTGCGAAAACTGCTGGCGAGCCAATAGTTAAAACCATAGTTATCATTAACTTCATATGTATATTCCTTTAATTGATTGAGAATTATTATCATTTGTTTTGAAATATGTTTCAATAACAATGTTTTAAAAAGGAGAAAAAATGGGAAACGCATATATCGTTGGAGCAGTAAGAACTCCAGGTGGAAGAAAAGATGGAAAATTAAGAAACTGGCATCCTTCAGACTTGGGTGCTTTAGTTTTAGATGAACTAGTTGAGAGAACAGGTGCTAAGGGTGAAATGATTGATGACGTAATTTTTGGATGTGTCAGTCAATCAGGGGCTCAATCTGGAAATGTAGCGAGAAATGCAGTTTTAGGTTCATCGCTACCCGAATCAGTACCAGGTACAACTGTCGATAGACAGTGTGGATCTTCGCAACAAGCGATTCATTTTGCAGCGCAAGCAGTAATGTCAGAAACTCAAGATATTGTGATCGCCGGTGGTGTTGAAGTAATGAGCCAAGTACCAATTGGCGCCGCAATTATTGATAGTTTCAAAGCAGGGCATGGTCAACCTTTCAATGGCAAAGGAATGGAAGCTAGATATCCGGGTGTGCAATTCAGTCAATTCGCAGGCGCAGAAATGATGGCTAACCGATGGGAACTTTCTAGAGAAAGATTGGATTCATTTGCTTTAGCTAGTCATCAAAAAGCCAAGGCTGCTACTGAAGCTGGATTCTTTGATAAAGAAATTGTTCCAGTTGAAGGAGATTTGCCTTCCGGTGAAAAAGAAATTGTCACAGTTGATGAAGGCATCAGATTCGATGCGTCGATTGAAAGCTTGTCCGGTTTGAAGGCATTATCAGAAGATGGTGTTTTAACAGCTGGAAGTTCAAGTCAAATCTGTGATGGTGCGGCAGCAATTATGATTGTCAACGATGCAGGATTAAAAAAATTAGGCATCAAGCCAAGAGCAAAAATTGTGGCTTTGGCTTTAGCTGGAGACGATCCAGTTATTATGTTGACAGGTCCAATTCCTGCTTCTAAGAATGTTTTAAACAGAGCCAACTTATCGATTGATGATATGGATTTATACGAAGTCAATGAAGCCTTTGCCCCGGTTCCTTTAGCTTGGGCTAAAGAGCTAAATGCGGATGAATCAAAACTTAATGTGAATGGTGGAGCTATGGCTCTAGGTCATCCATTAGGCGGCACGGGTGCTAAGTTAATGACTACTTTGCTTCATGAAATGGAAAGGCGCGAAGTAAAATACGGCCTTCAAGCTATCTGTGAAGGCGGCGGAACTGCCAACGCTATGATCATTGAACGTCTAGACTAATTATGGAAGACAAGAAGTGGTGGGAGAAAATTCCGGATGGCGGAATCTATGAAGATGCTGGCACCGGAATATATTTCTATAAGGAAAATGATAAGCTAAAAACTTCTTTAGAGTTTCATATTGGGGCTGGCGGCGATCCAGACGTCTTCGAAGCTTGGACTAAAACCAAAAGTTAATTTTAGGGGCTATAGCTCAGCTGGGAGAGCGCTTGCGTGGCACGCAAGAGGTCCGCGGTTCGATCCCGCGTAGCTCCACCAAAAAAGTCAGTAAACATATGGGTTTAAGAGCATTTCTTAAACCCTTATTTTTTAACAAACCAAGTGTCTGTTGAAAGTCAGGGGATTTCAGGCTCTATAGCCTTTGCTGTCGCTTAGTTATCTGGTCAAAATCTCCATTGCCTTTTTATCGTCTACTACAGGGACTATTGCAGACTCGCACACTGCGCTCCATCCATTGGCGAATTCAATTACAAGAGTCGGATCATCAGCCTCAACTATAACTATCCCATTGCCAGTCGTGAGGTCATGATATCTAGCAAGCTTTTTAGAGCCCTCTAGGAATTCATCATCGAGCTCATCCAACGTCATGGTAGCAAAAACTTTATAAGCCTCTTGATTGCATTTGAAATCAATCATGTAGACAGCTGCTTGTGAGATATTACAAAACATTAAAGCAACCCCTAGAACAAAGTATTTTTTCATTTTATTTCTCCAATAGATTTAATTATTCATTATATAAAATTTTTATCAAACCACCATCACTTCTAACTCACGCTTTAAAGATTCATTCTGATATTCCTTAATCCTTCAAGCCTGGATTAATTTTTCTCTACTCTTATCACCCCAATTTATTTTCATTTATTACCTCTTAATATTTATTTAATAGATTCATACATTTGATTGTTTACTATTAAGAAAACCATTATGTTCTCCCCCATATAAAATAATTTGGGTCATACTTTGTGTATATGAAAATGATATCTTCTGTTTTATCTATTAAACTATTTAAAAAATAATTAATTAAAAAATGATTTATTTATATCTAACGAGATTATTATTAAATCTCCCACAATTTTTTTTGATTTGGCTTTCTGGAAAGAGGCAAATAACTACAAAAGGAAATAGAAAACTAGACCCAGGATTTCAATTTCTTTTAAATCATATAGGAGAGGTTGATCCATCTAAAATTAATTTATCTCTGCCTGCGTCAGATATCAGAGATATCCTTTTTAAAGCTCAGGATTCCATGAAAGCATTAGAAGCACCTTTAGCTAAAGGTGTAAGTTATATAGATCATCAAGTAACTAGTGAAGGCGAATTAATTAGGGTCAGAGAATATACAAACAATGAACTAAGCAAAAATGCACCTGCTTTGATTTATTTTCATGGTGGAGGTTGGGTTTTATTTGATATTGAAAGTCATCATACTTTTACTGGATTTTTATGTAAGACTCTTGAGGCAAAAGTTTTTTCAGTTGATTATAGATTAGCGCCCGAAAATCCGTATCCTGCTGCTTTAAACGATTTTGATGCAGTCTTTGACTGGTTAGAGCTTAATCATGCTGATTTAGGTATAGATCCCCAAAGAATTTCAGTTGGAGGAGATAGCGCTGGAGGAAACTTATCTGCCTGTATCTCGATAAGAAGACAAGCCGAAGGCAAAAGACTGCCAAAAGCACAATTATTGATATATCCAGTTACAGATCTGACTTTCTCCTCAGATTCTATAGAAGAACTTGCCGAAGGTTTTTTCTTAACCAAAGAAGTAATGTATTGGTTTAGAGATAAATATCTTGAAGCTGAAGAATCATTTAAAGATCCATTAATTTCGCCTTTGTTTGCTAAAGATTTATCCCATCAGCCTCCTGCAGTAGTTGTAACGGCTGGATTTGATGTTTTAAGAGACGAGGGAGCAGCCTACGCCAAGTTACTTAAAAGTTTCGATGTAGAAACTTATTATCATGAATACCAAGGTTATATTCATGGCTTTATTAATATGGAAATGGTCAAAGGCGTTAACGACTCAATCATTAAGTTTTGCAACGACTTTAAAAAAATTAATTAGTTTTTAGATAAAGAAGCAAAAACTTTGCCATTCAAAAGTTCCGGTCCAATCAGAAAAATTTAAAAGTCGGATTTATTTTCTGAATCCTTATTTTTTAGCAAATCCATAAAAATCAATTTTAGTTAGACCTTTGAGAGCATATTCCCCAAAAACCTAGAATATTTACTTATATATGTAAAAATAGGTCTTTTAGGAGAGAAATATGAAAAAAATATATTGTGAAGATTTAAAAAAATGAACTTTAAATCTGGCGATCAGGGCGATATTTTTTACAAATCTTCAAATCCTTTTGAATTTATTGAAATTATCAATTCTTCATCTCAAGAGGAGCAAGAAGTATTTGGAACTTTAATCTTTCCGGAAGAGAAAAAGGCTTCATATCCCTTAGTTCTATGTATGCATGGCAGCATGGGATGGGGTACAAGTTCTCAGGATCAAGCTGTTAATTTCCTCAAAAATGGCTTCGCTGTTTTTAAAGTCGAAAGTTTTGCCTCGAGAAATGTTTCCTCGATCTATCAAGATCAAATGCAGGTTACTGTTTCTATGTCATTAACTGATTGTTACGAAGGGTTAAAGATTTTATCTTCGCATCCAGATATAGAAAAAGACAATATTTTCATAGCAGGATGGAGTTTTGGTGGTTCAACAGCAATATACTCATCATGGGAGCCACTTGCAGAAAAATTAGCGCCTAATGGGGAGAGATTCAAGGCAGTTCTAGCATTTTATCCAGGAGCATATGTTTGGCCTGAAGAAATGAGGTGGAATAAAAATCCTATTCTTAGTCTTATTGGTAAAGATGATGATTATACTCCTTCGATTTTGATTGAAAATTTATCAGATGCAATCAATGAATCTGGTGGCAACAGTAATGTAATTCTTTATGAAGGAAGTCATCACTCATTTGACCGAATTGATCCAGTAAAATATTTACCCGATGCAATAGCTTTAAGTGATCGTCCTGGGATAATAGATACCAAAGGTATTCTTTATTATGAAGACAATGATGGGAATAGATTCAATATGAACGCACCTGAAGAAAGAATGAAGCTCATTGAATCTGGAGTAGTTCCTATAGGAGCGCATTTAGGATGTAATTGGAAAGCGCGAAACGCCTCTATGATAGACAGTATTAATTTCTTAATCGAAAACTTAAATTAAAATCGTCTTAGTAAAAAACTAAGCATTTGATTTCAAAAAATTCTTAATAAAATCAGTTTCTTTTGCGTCAAACGGAGTGCCGTCTTTTCTGTAAATATCGTGAAACCAAAGCTCTGGCTCAGGAATCTGTTCATCTTCTTTTAAATAATCCTTTGCATCCATTAGCTCTTGGATTTTCATTATAGTTTCCCATCCAAAATGAGTTTGGCTCTTACCAGCAACGAATCCCCAGTTAAAACATGAGACATTATTTTTTTTAAAAATTGGCAAGCTAAATTCAAAAGTAGTTCCAAATTCTCTTGCCATATATTCTGTACACATGAGAGGTCTACCAATTTCTTTTAATTCACTAATGGTAGATTCTAATTTTACAGATTCATAGGTATGAAAAGTAATGACGTCTGAATTTTTTTTATTTAAGGAAATGATTTCTTTTCCGACTGATCCTTCAAGACAGGATGTTAAAGGTTGGCTAGGTCTTACTTCTTTAGCCCAGTCCCAAGCATGTGTTAATAATTTCAATGAGTTATCTCCAATTCCAAATTGGCCTGGTTCGTTATATATATCCCACATAAATATCCTTTCATCATTTCTATAAAGATCTAAAACATCTTGCACAAACAACTTAAGCCTTGGAATTTCCGAATTCATATTTTGATTAATATCATTAACAATTTTATGCCCCGGACTTTGAGCCCATCCTGAATTGTGAAGGCCTCTTAAAGGTAATGGCTGTATACCTGATTGTGGATTTGGTCTGTGACAATCATCAAATAAAACTACTAATAAACGAATATTTTTTTCAAAACAACAATCAAGAAATGAATTAAAGTTATTAATAAAACTCTTCTTATCTTCCCAGAGAAGATCATGCAAATAAACTCTCATGGAGTTAAAACCTAATTGTTTAGCCCAATCTAGTTCTCTAGCGATTGTCTTTTCATCGTAAGTTTCTTGTTGAAACATTTCTAACTGATTTATTGCTGAACTGGGTAAAAAATTAGCACCAACAAGCCAGCCGATATCCTCGTGCCAATTGGAGATGCTTTCGATAGACCATTTATCCATTTGTTAATTTTACAATTTTAATCTATAAATCTTATACTAGAAAAATGAAAAAAATTATTGTTATATTTTTATTTGGAATAATTTTTTCTAATTGCTCGCAAGAGCCTAAGTATGTATTTAATTACAAAATATTAGATGAAAGAAATTATCCAGATACTTTTGATGAATGGATTAGAGGAGATAGATTTAATAGTTTGGCAGACTGTGAAAAATATAGACTATCAATCAGCAGGGCATTTACCGATTCGAAATGCGAACTGGAACAAATAAATTAGCTACTGAATCAATAAATCAATTCCCCAAATTCTTTTGAATGTTTCAGCATGTGTGCAGGCCCATGATTTGAGTTTATGGCTGCATTTTTCCCATAAAGCATCTCTTTTTGAGCTCCAAAGTTTTTTCTATCATTTGCTAAAGGAGCAAGTTCTTCAGCTTTTTTTAATGCTGCGTCAGACAATTCATCAACAGATTCTATGCTTTGAACTATTCCTGCATCGAAAGCTGCAGATCCACTCCATCGTTTTGACAGCTGAACCGTTTCAAAAAAAGAATTAGCCGGAATTTTATGACGAAATAATGCCAACTCAGGTCTAGGTATTTTCATACCAAGTTGAATTTCATTAGCACAAAGAAATCCTCTATCTTCTCGCATAATTCTTACATCATGAGCCATTGCCAACATAAAACCAGCTCCGAAAGCATGCCCATTGACTGCACAAATTGTGGGAATAGATAATGTAATTATTCTACCCATTAAAAACATAAACTCTTCACCAAAAACATCTTTATCTCCTCCATCGGGGAAATTTTCAGGAGAATCCATCCAATTAAGATCCAAACCATTTGAAAAAAACTTTGGATCTGAAGAGGCGGTTACCAATGCTCCAGGACCCTCATCTTTATCTATTTCATCTATAGCCTCAGAAAACTTTCTAACAAAAGATGTATTCCATCTATTTTCACCAGCATCCATTGTTAAAAGATAAATTGAACCCGTTTTTTGTAGATTGATCATAACTAATTAAATATTTTAAATTTTTGATTATTATACAGATAAATTTTTCAATGATTTACAGGTTGATGGCTGAATATTTAATCTAAAAATAAATTTAATTAAATTTTCTTAATTGCTAATAAGGCCGCAATAAAATCCCTTAAACGATCAAAAGTTTGATAAATTAATTTTATTAATTTTAAAGAGTGCTAAATGCCTAAGGAAAGACATATTATTGCGATTGGTGGCGGTGGTTTTGGACGCAATCCAGGAGAGGGTATTATTGAAGAATACATTCTCAAGCAAACAAAAAAAAAGAAGCCAAATATTTGTTTTATCCCTACGGCAACAGGCGATAACGAGGCTTATAAAGTAAATTACTATGCAACTTTTTCTAAATTAAATTGCAAACCCACTCATTTAGATTTCTTTAAAAGAACTCCAGATTTAAAAAAATTAATCTCTGAGCAAGACGCTATTTTTGTTGGCGGTGGAAATACTAAGAGCATGCTGGCTGTTTGGAAAGAATGGCAGTTAGATAAAATTCTTAAAAAAGCCTATAAAAAAGGAACTGTCATGAGTGGCGTCAGTGCCGGTGCAATCTGCTGGTTTCAAAGTGGAATAACCGATTCATGGGGCTCTGATTTAAAAATAATGCCTTGTATGAATTTCGTTAAAGGAACTTGCTGTCCGCATTACGACGAGGAACCAGAAAGAAAACCAACAGTCAAAAAAATAATTCTCACTAATAAAGTTAAAAAAATATTTGCTATTGATGGTGGTGCTGCTTTGCATATTAAAAATGAAAAATACTTTAAATCAGTAATCTTCAAAAGAGACAAAAGCTCATATGCAGTAAGTTCAAATAAAGGAAACTTAATTGAATGCAGCTTTAAAAAACTTACATTGATTTAATACTGTAATAAATGAATAAAGAAGACTACAACATTATTAGGTTTCTCGATTATCTAAAATATAGAGCAAATCATGAGGGTGTTCCATTAGCTTTGGAAGAAGGATTTATTCTTGAGTCCTTTCACGTTGGGGTAAGGTTTTTTTTCGGTGTTACCATTGATGATAGTGGCTTGCCTATGCATGATGCTCAACAGCCTTATGATGGGTTTTTAGATGAATGGCTGAGTAGAAGCATTAATTAAATGATCTTGAGTAACTTTATCGCTTTGTTTAATTTACCAGCAGGACTCTGGAAAAAATTTATCTTATTAGCTTTTGCTTTTTTCTTTATTACTGCAGGTCTTGATCACTTTACCAATCGAGAATTTTACTTATCCATTATGCCGCCTCCATTCCCTTTACATTTGGAAGCAGTATTAATTAGTGGCTTTTTTGAGATTTTAGGCGGTTTTGGTCTCTTAATACCGAAGCTTCGTAAGTTTGCGGCATGGGGTCTTTTAGCTTTACTAATTTCAGTTTATCCTGCGAATATTTATATGGCCTTAAATCCAGATGAATTTATTCAATATCCAGTTATTCTTTTATATTTTCGATTAGCACTTCAATTTATTGCTTTCTATTGGGCATATATTCTTACCACTGAACCGTTTAATCCATCTACAAATTAATAGATAATTATACAACCGAAAAATTACCAATAAACTTTATTTTAAAATGCATCATTTATCCGCTTCAGAACTAAGTAAAAAAATAAAAGCAAAAGAAATTACGTCTACAGAATTGACAAAGCTTTATATCGACAGGATTGAAAAGTATGACGATGCTATTAACTCTGTAATAGTTAGGATTTTTGACAAAGCATTAGAAGACGCTGAAAAAGCAGACATAGCTTTAGCAAAAGGTGACTATTGGGGGCCATTGCATGGACTTCCTATGACAATCAAAGAGTCTTATAAAATAAAAGATACAGATACCACTTGGGGAAACGAAAGTTTTAAAGGTAATTTAGCCGATGAAGATGGATTGGCGGTTCAAAGATTAAAAAAAGCGGGCGCCCATTTTCTTGGAAAAACAAACGTGCCTCTCGATTTGTCTGATTTTCAAAGCTACAACAAGATTTATGGTACTACCAATAATCCGTGGGATATTACAAAAACTCCCGGAGGTTCATCGGGAGGAAGCGCTGCGGCACTAGCAGCAGGTTTTACAGGGTTAGAAGCCGGATCTGATATAGGCGGATCTATTAGAAATCCAGCACATTATTGCGGAATTTACGGTCACAAACCAACTCATGGAATAATTCCTTCTGCCGGCCATGAATTAATCCCTAATGTTCCAGAACCAGATTTGAGTGTGTGCGGTCCTATGGCGAGAAGTGCTGAAGATTTGCGAATGGCACTAGACATAATGGCAGGGCCAAAAGAACGAGAAGCGACTGGTTGGAAGCTTGACTTACCCGAAACTAAGCTAAAGGAGTTGAAGGAATTTAGGGTAGCTATTTGGTCAAATGAAGAAATGGCTCCTGTTTCGAGTGAAATAGCTGACAGAGCAACTATGATTGGGAATACTCTTGATGATTTAGGAGCAACTGTTTCTTTTAATGCTAGACCTGCATTCGACAGCATGCATCAAGAAATTGTTTACCAAACATTATTGCAATCACTTTTAACTGTTTCTATGGCTGATGATGAGGTTAAAGTAATTCAAAACATAGTCGATAACTTAAAGCCAAATGATTTTTCTGCTGAGGCTTTAATTGCTAGAGGAACTGTTTTGTCTCATAGAAACTGGCTCAGAACTAACTATCAAAGAGAGCAAATAAAAATTGCATGGCAAAAGTTCTTTGAAGAATGGGATATTTTAATATGTCCGCAACAAGCAACGACGGCATTTAGTCATGATCAAGGCAGAATAAGCGAAAGAAAATTAATTGTAGATGGAAAAGAACAGCCTTACTTTCAGCAAATCTTCTGGGCTGGTTTAATTATCAATGCTCATCTTCCCAGTACGGTATTTCCAACAGGTCTTTCCGGTGAAGGCTTGCCTATTGGCCTTCAAGCTGTCAGTGGTCACTATCAAGATAAAAAAACAATTGAATTTAGTCGATTATTAGCCAAAGAAATAGGTGGTTTTACACCGCCAAAAGATTTTATTTAAGACTTTTAAAATAGAAAAAAAGAACTGTTATGAATAGTCGAAAAGAAATATTAATTAAAGAAAATAACTCAAATCTTTATTTTCTTAACTATGACCGCTTGATCACCTCTGTGTACTGGAGAAAATATTCCAGTTCGCGCTTTATACAAACCATTTAAATGTTCTGGCAGCTCTGTACTGATGTCTAAAAGAAAGGCGTCAATTTCTTGCTTGTATTCATTAAAATTAAGCGTTAACTCTATATTTTCACCATAAACACCATTCATATAAATAACGTAATAATCTTTATAAGCTCCGCGAGTGTTGAGTGAAGCCTGAAATTCAACCGAACCAAGATTGAAAGACTTCAAATTAGATTCTCTAGGTAAAAGAATAGCTAATCTGCTGGCCGATCGGCTACTTTTCAGATTAAGTCTGATAGAATTTTTTTTATCTTTTAGTATTTTTTTATTTTCTATATAAGGCGCTTTCCAATTACTAGATTCCGATTTCGCCCAATATCTCATTTCATAACTTGGCGCAAAAGACATTATTGATTTTGAACTTTTTTCATCAACATATGAGGCTAAAGGCTCTATTAACGCTTCTGGTTCAGAATCTGCAACATTCTTATAGTTCCCTGAAAGATGAACATAAGTCTCTGCTGTATCGATGTTTTCATAAAAATGAATATTGACGTGTTGGGGTCTATTTTCGGTATACAGATTCATGTAGCTTCCGGCAAAAATAGCAATAATGCTTGTAACACTTGTCAACACGATCCCTGATTTAAGATTTAGATTGTATAAAAATGGTGAAAAAATAAATGCAAAAAGACCAATGAATGGAAGCATTGCCCAAACTAACTTATAACCCTGACTTTGTTCTAAAGAAAATATAAGCCCCAAGGTTGAAGCCAAGGTAACAACTAAAGTCAGTAGTAAAAAATATAATTTGTAATCATCTTTTATGAAGGTAGAAAACAATATGATTAAACTCGCAAATAAAAATGGCAGGATAAAAGTATTAGCTGCATCCGGTAGGATAATCGTTACGGCTAAAGCTAAAATCGACCAAAAAAACCAAGATCCATATATTAATTCTTGATCTGTAATATATTTTCGACTTAAAGCAGTGGCTATCAAAAGTCCTGTGGCTGTAGATCCAATTAAAAGAAGTCGATAAGGCCAGTCTATTCCAGGCCAACTTATAACATTACCTGAAAACAATAAAAGCAAATAAAATCCAACGACACCCGACAAAACTGTAAGTAAAAAAGTTATTGGAGAAAATATAATACCTAGAGCAGTATTTTTAACACTAACTTTTGACCTAATTAAACTGACTATTAAGAGAAGTATTGAAATTAAGTAAACAAATAAACTATTGCTAGACTTCCATTGAGTCCAAACTCCGTATATCTCACCTCCATAGACATATTCTTCTCCCAAATCATCCCAACTCGAAGATAAGAGTCCTCTCGAAGTATTTAAAATATTTTCACCATGATGTTGAATAGTTCTTAAATCAATATTCTCAAGGGTATCATTGGGAGTGTGGTAATGATTTCTTTCACCGGCAAAGGCGAAATCAATGCCAGGAATATCAGCTCTTTCTACTACGCTAAAATCAGTATCATTGGGCATTCTTTTAAAAATCTCTTTTACAAAAGAGAAGCCATAAGGATTGTCATGCTCATGAGAATAACTATTAATGAGTAATTCATTTTTTTTAGAGGTTCTAAGAATCATGCTGCTACCAGATGATCCGCTACCTTCAACGTTTAAAACTATCCCGACGCTTTGTGCAAGAGGGTGTTGATTGAAAAATGCTTCCGCTCCAACCAGTCCATTTTCTTCTGCATCAGTTATCAGAAGCATGATTGGGTGTTCGTAAGGACCTTCTTCTTTTAATATTCGTGCTACTTCAAGAATTGCAACAACTCCAGCTCCATCATCCCCAGCTCCTGGCGCCACTGGCACTGAATCATAATGGGCCATAAGGGCTAAATAAGGTAAATCAGACTTACCAGGAATAAAACCTATTAAGTTTTCAACTTCGATGCAACTAGCAAATCTTGTAGCGCATGACCAAGTTCTTTGTTCTTCGAACTCAATATCTAAAGTTTTAAAATTTTCGATGAGCCTTTCTTTTACGATTTTATTTAAAGCTGATCCAGCTGGGTGCGGAGCATTTTCTTTTAATAAATATTTTAAATTCTCATAAGCTCTTCCTGCAGAAAAATCATTTAACGGTGATTCAGTTCCTTTCGCTGTTGGCGGTAAGGTACCAATATGCTGAAATAAAAAAAGGAAAACGCTGAGTGCAATTGCAGAAGCAGGAATTAATCTTTTATTTATCATATTTATCTTTTTCTAAGGTGTGGTTACTTATATTAATTTAAAAAAAGTCCAGGTAAAAACGTATATACGAAAGCAAGGGCAAATAAAAAAGCCATTGAGTAAAGGTATTGATTAACTGATCCTATTTCATAACGGTTTTTTACAAACCAAGTTGCAAAAAAAATCATATAGCTAAGCGATATGAAGAGACCTAGAATAATCATATTTGCTATATTAGCGAATTAACTTCATTTGTTGAAAATTTTATCTTTATATTTTTTGCCTGATATAAAAAGAGGCTCAAGAGTCTCGTTATTTGAATTAGATTTAATTAATTTAAATATTAAAATTTATTAAAAAAATATTATTAAGTACAATAAGCTATGTTTAGAACTATTTTTGTCTGGGTTATAAAGGCTATCATTGTTATTAGCTCCTATATTTTCCTCTTTCCAATTATTGCTGAGCCTGTATCTTTTTCAATGGAGAAATTTCTAAAATTATTTTTAGAGGCTGATAGACAAGGAACTTATATTTGGATTATCAGCTCTTTATTGATAACGATTCTTCTAATTGGATTTTTAATTCAATTCTTATTTAAATTACTTAAGCCATATATGAATAATCTACTCAGAAATTAAATCTATTATTTCTCTTAACCATGTTGTAAGTTAATTTTATGAAAATTTTTATCAGTCTTTTTTTTCTTATTTTAATACCTTCAATTGAAGCCATTACATTAAAAGAGGCAATCTCTAGTGACATCAGATCTGAACAGAATGTCTCAAGAGATTTTTACAGAAATCCATATGAAACTCTCAATTTCTTTGGAATAAAAGCAAATATGAAGGTGCTAGAACTTTCTCCTGGCGGTGGCTGGTACACAGAAATTTTATCTCAATATCTTCTGGACCAAGGTGAGTTATTAGTTGCTCATTTCAATCCAGAAAATGGCGTATATCAAAAACGATCCAGACTGGCATTTGATAAAAAAATAAATAGTAATGAAGCGTTTTCTAAAGTGAAGACTATCAATATAGATTCTGTTTTTTCTGATCAAGGAGGTATTGATGCAATTTTAACTTTTAGAAATCTGCATAATTGGGTTGGTCCAACAATGGATTCAATTTTTAAAAATTCTTTTGATGCCTTAAATCCTGGCGGTATATTTGGTATTGTCGAACATCGAGGTAAAAAGGGGTTATCAATATCAGAAATGAAAAAATCAGGCTATGTTTCAGAGGCATACGCAATCAAAGAAGCGAAGAAACATGGGTTTCTGTTTGTCGCTAAATCTGAAATTAATGCTAACCCAAAAGATTTAAAAAAATATCCAAAAGGAGTTTGGACGTTGCCTCCATCTATGCGGATGAAAGAAGTTAATGCAGAAACTTATTTAGCTATAGGCGAAAGCGATAGATTTACCTTGCTATTCAAAAAGCCTTAAACAGAGAATAATTTATATAATGTTATCGGAAAGAATAAATAGAGATACAGGTCAATTTTTTAAAAGAGGCGACAAAAGACTGTTAACTGATATTCAAGATGGACGTTTATTTTGGACATATGTAGAGCAAGAATTCGATCTGGGTTCAAATGAGAAAGGTGAGATTTGGTATACGTATACTGAATTTCATGATGCGCTAGCTATTGAAAAAATTCCATTAAAGAAATCGTCTCCTTGGGAGATGAAATGATTATTTTAATCCGCAAGCTTTAATCCTAATGAATATTCTCTATCCAATGTTTGGAATGATTTTTTTATCATGTCTAGTTGTTATTTCACTTTATATTTCAAGAAGCATTATGATTTACAAAGTAAAAATTGCTGGCGGTATATTAAATAAAGGAAGACATGCCGAAGAAATTCGTCCTAATTTTCCTAAAAGGGTCAGGTACATTACTGATAATTACAATCACCTCTTTGAGCAACCAACATTATTTTATGCCATTGTTATTTATATTTTTTTAATTGGGCACACTGATTTAATGCATATTTATTTAGCATGGGGATATGTCGTCTTTAGAACAATTCATAGTTGCATACAACTATCTTTTAATGACGTTTCCTGGAGGATAGCATTTTTCGCTTTATCTGGAATTTGTCTAATTATGATGATTGTTAAAGAAGCTTTGATGTTTTTGAGTTAAATATTGATTAATTCAATCAAGCCAATAGCAATAATAGGTGCGGGCATATCCGGTTTAGCCACAGGTATAACTTTAGCTAGACAAGGCATTGACTCTATAATCTTTGAAAGAGATGAGGCACTTAGTAAAAATGGCTCTGGAATGACAGTCTCTAAGAATGCATTGGTTTTATTAGAGCGATTAGGCGTATTGGATCAATTACAAAAAGAAAGCTTTAGAACGGATAAAATAATAATTAAATCTGGTAAAAATAAGATAACTGAACTAAATCCAGATATTTTGTATACCACTAGGCAAAAAATAACCGAAATCCTAGCTGAGCATTACTTCAAATCAGGTGGTCAGATTCTTTTTAGTCACAATCTTGTTAATTTTAATAATGATAAAAAAGAACTACTTTTCGATAATGATTCCAAATACTTGGTCAGTCATGTTTTGGCTTGTGATGGAATCAATTCAAAGCTTAGAGAGAAATATTTCGCAAGCAATGAAAAGGCAATTTTTAGTGGCTTTAATGCCTGGCGAGGAATAACCAAAGAGATGAAAATTGATTCGGCTGAAATGCACTATGGTCCTAATGCTCATTTGGTGACTTATCCGATAAACAATGCTTTAGATAGATGCTTTATAGGCATTGTTAAATCTAAAAATAATTTAGAAGAATCATGGATGCGAAAAGGTTCTGCCGATGAAGTATTAAATGATTTTAAGAGCTTCGACGACTCAGTTTTTCCTATATTCAAGAATTCTAAGGATTTGTTTAAATGGGGCATTTATATAAGACCGCCACTGAAAAAACTATTTGTTGAAAACATAACACTTCTTGGAGATGCTGCTCACCCAATGGTTCCTTTTTTAGGACAAGGAGGGTGCATGGCTATAGAAGATGGGTTTACTTTCGGTATGCTTTTAAAAAACTTAAAATTGGATTTTTTCAAGGCACAAAATTTATACAATTTAATTAGAATAAAAAGAGTTCGCATCATTCAAAAATTATCCATGCAAATTGCTAAAGTAAATCATTTGTCCAATCCACTGCTAACAAACTCAAGAAATATAATTATGAAATACTCAAAGATTCCTCAATTAACTCAAAAAAAACTCCATAGCTATGATGCAGAAGAGTCAATAAAAAAAGCTATCCAGTAACCTAATTATTTTTCCACAACAGCCATTGTTAATTTTTATAATTATGATTAACTTAATATAATAAATTTAAGGAGAAAAATATGAGTACTGAAGAACAACTCGATCATGAAAAACTTATGACCCTTTTTGGAAATGTTTTTAACGATGTTCAAGGAGCGGTTGCAATTCTAATGTCTTATCTGGGAGACCAAACTGGAGTTTACAGAGCCATGGACAAGCTTGGATCGTCTTCAGTTTCTGCTATAGCCAAAGAGGCAAAAGTTGACGAACGTTATCTCCAAGAATGGTTAGCTTCAAATGCTGCAAGAGGATATGTGAATTTTAATGCTGAGACAGAAGAGTTTAGTTTATCTCCAGAACAAGCTTCTGTTTTTGCCCGTGAAAATGAACCTACCTGCATTCAAGGCTTAATGCAGGGAGTAGTAGGCCAGTTTATAAAAGAGGATGTTGCTATAGATGTATTCAAAACGGGTCGCGGACGTCCTTGGGGTGAGCATCATGAATGTTGTTTTTGCGGAACAGAAAGATTTTTCCGTCCTGCTTATGCAAGTCATTTACTCGAAGAGTGGATTCCTGCTTTGGAAGGAACTGAAGACAAGTTAAGAATGGGAGCAAAAGTAGCAGATATAGGATGTGGACTGGGTACTTCTTCGATGCTGATGGCTGAGCAATATCCTAATTCAACAATCCATGCTTTTGATTTTCATGGACCATCGATTGACGAAGCCAAGAAAAGAGCAGAAGAAAAAGGATTAACCAATTTGGAGTTTTTTGTTTCTGATGCTGCAGATATTCCTAAAAATGGTTACGACTTAGCTTGTATTTTTGATGCTTGGCATGACATGGGAGATCCGGTTGGAATTGCTTCAGGGATAAAAGATGTTTTGGCGGAAGATGGAACTTTCATGGTAGTTGAGCCAATGGCATTAGATGGTATGGCAAATAATATTGCTAATAATCCAGCTTCTGGAATGATGTATGGCTTTGGAACATTAGTCTGTGTTCCAGCTTCTAAGGCGCAACCTGTGGGGCTTGGCTTGGGTCCTCAAGCGGGGCCAAAGAAATTAATGGAGCTTTTGTCGGAAGCTGGTTTTGGAAAGGTTGAATTAGCTGCAGAAACTACAAACAATATAATTTTTCAGGCAAGAGTTTAAAAAGGATTATCTTAGAAAAATAATCATACATGCGTAAGTGCACAAAATTGTTGCGCTAACGATGCCATGAACATTTCTATCAATTTCAAATTTTCTTCCAAACAAGTTTATATTCATCGGAGGCACTCCATTGACATCAGTGAGTTTGCCGCCATATAAGGGCATTGAAAACCAAGCCAATAAAAAACAGATTATCCATAAAAATATTAACGAGATTGAAATTAATAAATTATTGAATGATGGAAAAATCCATAACAATGTCAAAATACTGAATCCAGTAAATATCAATGCGCAAACCTGCCAAACCAAGTGAAATCGTGCGTGTCCAGTCCACAAAGGATTGGTTGCGTGTGACTCGTTAAAATCGACTAACAATGGCATAAATGATAATCCGATAGCAATAAAAGAGAATATAATTTTTCCTATAAGTATTGATTCTAAACCTGAAAAAAATACAGCCCAAAATGACCACAAAATTATAAAGCCCATAAATTTTCCATACAGATCGATAGCTTTCAAGGCAAAATTAAAAGCACCACTTCTTTCTTGATTTTTAAGCATTATTAGACAGACCTTATTCTTTTGGTTTCATCATTCCCTTTAAGAACTCAGGAATAATATCAGCTCTAGAGTGATCTGAAACTCTGATACATTTATTTTCCATAGTTCCCAATCCTTCTATAGAAGTAGTAATGATATCTCCATCCTTAAGAAATCTACCTTGAGCAATTCCAACACCGGCTGGTGTACCAGTCCATATAGTATCGCCCGTTTTTAGAGTAACTATTTCTGATAAATAATTTATGATTGTCGGGATATCAAATATCAAGTCATCGGTATTATCTTTTTGAACAGTCTCACCATTAATCTGACATTCTATATTCAGACTAGAGGGATTTTTTAAAGAATCTGGGGATGTCAGATAAGGCCCCATAGGACCAAAAGTATCAAAAGACTTTCCTAAATTAAACATTGGCGGTTGACTCACAAATTGAGCAGGGCGATCGGAAATATCTTGTCCTGCACACATTCCAGCTACATGATCCCAAGCATTTTCTTTAGCTATATCCTTTCCTTCTTTACCGATGACTATAACTAACTCAACCTCCCAATCAACGAAGTCACTTCTCATTTCAACATTTGCGGTTGGTCCAACGAAACAAGATGTATGCTTAGTAAATACCATAGGTGCATCTGGAATTTCCATACCACTTTCTTCGGCATGCTTTCTGTAATTCAAACCCACTGCGTAACAGTTTTTACTATCCGGGACTGGATTGCCTAACACAACATCTGATAGATGACCTGTTGGGCTTTCATTTTCTAGGTTTGCAGATAAATCATTTAATTCTTTTGCTTTTGATAACGCCTCAACTGTATTGGAGCTGACAGCATTCTTAGATATAGACTCAACATCATAATACTGATCGGCTTTAATTAGGACAGCTCTATTATTTATATTTCCTAGTTTATAACTCATTTTTTCTCCTATGTTATTAATTATTAAATCCTATTCTAGATTTTAAATCTTGAATTAATTCGGCCAAAGAAATGTCTTCAGTCGTTGAGCCAAAAACATATTTATCTGGTCTAATTATATAAATTCTATCCTCAGCAATCATTGAAGACATCCATATATTGCTTTCAACCATGTCTTTATCAAGAGTGATTATTTTTGAACCTATTTTAGTAAGAAATGAACTTTCATCATCAGATAGTTTGATTTTGCTCCTAGATACTAAGGCAAAATTATTACCCAGTAAATAATCGCATCTTTCAGCAACTTGCTCATCAATATATTTAACCGGTTGAGGAAATAGCTCGCCAGACATGTTACTTGGATCCGATTTACCTTTAAAAAATATACCTTCATCAAGAGGCGGTATAACAAAAGATGCATATCCTTTCATTACTAATTCAGGTGGCACGTCCTCAATATTAGGAGTGTGAGCATAAGCTTCCATTAAAAGTCCAATACCCAAAGAATTTTCTACAATAAATTTAGCATGTGGCTTTCTTTCAACCTGATAACTGTTTAATAAACTTCTATCAAGAGCATAGTTATGTTTCATACCTATTTTCCAGGATAAATTCATCGCATCGCGACAACCAGTCATCATTCCTTCTCCCATGAAAGGGGGATTTTGATGAGCTGAATCTCCGATTAAAAAACAATTATCTTTTTGGAACTCATTAGCTAGAACTGAATTAAATTGATAGACAGCTTTTCTAAGAATTTTATATTGATCTGGTTGTAACCAAGGGGAGATTAATTTATGAATATTTGCATCAGAAGAAAACTCTTCGATATTATCATCCTCAAAGATTTCAAATTCCCATCTTTTAAAAGGACTATGAGTAGGAATATAAGTTCCTATCCTTTTAGGATCGCAGATCTGAATAGCAATCTTACTAAGATCGCTGTCATCAAAAACCTCAAGATCAATTATTATCCAGTTTCTATCATAATTTAAGTCTTCTTGTTCTATTCCGTTTAATTCTCTAACTTTACTATTCGCTCCATCTGCACCAATCAAATAAGTACAAGTAACTTTTTTAATTTCATTGGTATTTACATCTTTTATAGTGCTGAAAACTTCACCTGATTCTTCTGTAAAAGCAACCAATTCATGTTCAACTAAAATATCGCAACTAGAGTTTAATAATTTATCTCTCATTTCTCGATCTGTATAAGGCTGATGAAACATATTCAATGGCCCCCAGCCATTTGGTGTTACTAAGCCTTTGACCATTAGAGGATCGCCAATAAATTCTAAATTTGCATCAACAAAACCAGCGCCTTCTGGAGCATCGCTATTTCTAATATAAATATCTTCTAGATTCAATGTTTGATGCATTCTTAAGCCTTGATCACTCATGCTGACGGCTCTAGGGAGTTGATAGATGTCTTTTTCTTTATCGAAAGCCAGTACTTTTAAACCTTGTTTTTCAAGAAGCAAAGCCATGAAGCTTCCAACCGGACCAAGCCCAACAATTATTGCATCGTATTTAATATCCATATTTTTACTTTCTTTTAAAAAAATAAATAATCAACCCAGTAGAGAATAAAAAAATAATTAATTGATATTTAAATGCCTGTAACAAAATCCAAAGAATTATAAAGAAGCTGTATAGAGCTGATGGCGGTTCGTTCAATTCATATTCTCCATCCAACCAAGGAGAACCTAGTTCAACACCGCCTTGAGCATCATCTCCATGTAGGTAAGCATGAACTGGATTCATATTACCAATGACATCTCTCTCAGGCATTTCCTGAAGGGTCTTTTTCATTGCTTCAAAGATTTCTACTTCAATTTTTGAAAGATCATTTTTTTCATAAGGATCATCAATGATATTAAATAAATTATAAGCACCAGATACCGGGAACATTACTGGTTTTTTGTAATAAAGCTTCCATTGATCGTTGAATAGAGCTCTTTCATCTGAAATTATTCTTGCACCAATAAAGGCATTTCTAGGTGATTGAATTTTATTCGACAATAAATTTTGCCATTTATTTCTCCCATCAAAAACTTCATCTTTGATTTTTATTCCGGCGGCAGCTAAAAGTGTTGGCAGAATGTCTTGAACAAAGAAAAATTGATCGGATTTAGTGTCTTCAATAACTCCTTTCCACCAAATTGCAGCTGGAACTCTAATACCCCCTTCAAGGGCAGAAGTCTTGCTTCCTCTTAAACCAGCAGTGTTGCCTTTAGCATTGATAAGATTTGGAGCGATTACTTTTACAATAGGATCAATATCATAAACAGGACCATTATCACTAAAGAAAAGAATTATCGTTTCTTCTAAAATTCCTTGATCTTCAATCGAATTGATGATTTTTCCAATCTGAGTGTCAAGTGCATTTACATTTGCTGCGTAAACGCGATCTCTTTCGTTTTCAATGTAAGAAAAAGAATCTATATTTTCTTGAGGTGCTTGAATAGGTGTATGTGGAGCATTGAATGCTACGTATAAAAATAAAGGTCTATCGTCTTTATTTTTAATGATTCTAATGGCTTCATTGGCTATTAAATTTGTTGAATATCCTTTTTCTATAAGGGCCTCTTCATTTCTATGCCAATCCAATCGACCAGCTGCTGTATGATCGAAATAACCAATACCGCCTGTCATGTGACCATAGCTTGTATCAAAGCCCCTGCTAATAGGCATAAATTCTTTTTTCGACATGCCTAAGTGCCATTTACCTGACAAAGCTGTTTGGTAACCAGCTTCTTTAAAATATTGTGGCATTATCTTTATATCTGTGGGCATTCCGACTTGTTCGGCAGCCGGATTCATCATCGGTCTTACGACTCCATGATTGAAAATATGCAAACCTGTTAACATTGATGCTCGAGTAGGACTACAAACCGGATTTGAATAAAATCTATTCATCTCCATGCCTCGACTAACCAATTTATCAATATTAGGAGTAGGAATAAAACTACCATGATATGAAACATCTCCCCAACCTAGATCGTCTGTCAAGATAATTACGACATTAGGTTTTTTCAAAGCATATAAATTTACGGAGCATGCTAAAAACAAGGGTAAAATAAATCGCATCATAAAGTTTTCCTAAATGTTTTTTAAGCTATCCGTTTCTTTTATCACCGAAGGTCTCAAAATTAATGTCTGGCCCCCACTGAGAGGGACCCGGTCCATCTGACTCTAAACCATCTTGGGTGACATCAATTAAATTAGGGGGGACGGAGTTGTCAAAATAATCTCCATCAGTTTGGTGTTCGTGCGTCTGTTCAAAAGGACTTCTCCAATAATCAAATACTTGTGCGCCTTGATAGTGCCTTCCTACTCCCCATTCCAATTCGTAATTAAATTCTTCTTTATTTCTTTGCAATATTTCATGTCCTCTAAGAACATCATCAATATGCAGCATTTCAAACGATACATGGTTTAAACCAGGCTTACCTTCAGATTGCATCTGAGCAGGTAACCAAAAAATAGTATGGTGATCGGCTGGTTCTGCTCCTTTATCTAATCTAGCAAAAATTCCTAACATAGGAGTGTTCGGATCATTCGGATCACCGGGAAATAATTTATCCGTAGCAATGATGCCTAAATGTTCGTTATACCATTCAAGAGCCGCTGGAATATCGTTTGAATTTATTCCATAGTGACCAAATCTAATGATGGTAGGAGGAGTGCCTTTCTTCCACTGCTTTCTTTGATTGACTCTATTAACTTGTCCGCCTTCATTGCTTGGTAGAGGTTGAAGAGGGTTATATTCTTCTCTGTCTTTAACGCCGAAACAAACTTCTACACCAATACCATCAAGATCAATTCCTCTAGAGATAAATCCACCGCCGGGCGTATTTAATTCTTCGATATTAGAAAATGCATCGGTTTTACTGATTTTTTCTAAATCTTCCATTGAGGCAGCTTTGAATGTAGCACCGAGAAATTTCTTTTCGCCTTTTTTAGTCACTTCTAGAAATGGTTCAGATCCATCTCCACGCATAATTAGCGTGTCTTTGGTTTTTTCAACTGTATGCATACCGAAATGTATTAAAAATTGTTCTTGAATATCTAGGTCAGGACATTGAAGAGTGCAGTACTGCACTCCGATTGCTTTCATAACAGGCATTTAATTTTTCTCCATGATTGAAATTACTTGATCTTTTTGATCTTCACCAAATTTGCCTAAAACACTTATTAGTTGTTCTGGAATAAAATCAGTGACAGCTTTTGTAAAAATTTCCATTATTTTAATTTTTCCATACCAATCACAAATATTAGGTCGAGTGCTAACGTTAAATAATTCACCTAAAGCAAGTTGCTCCAATCTTATGATGTAAGGAAGGGCGGCAGCATCTGCAATGCCAAAACTATCGTTAAAAAGCCATTCAGATTTACTTAACTCAAATTCTAATTTATCCAAGAAAACTCTTGATTGTTTTATACCTTCAATTACTACAGGGGCATCCAAACCATTCTCAATAAGATCTCGTCTAGTATTTCTTTTAATTGGATCGGGAATATTTTCAAGCTCCACTTCTAACTCTTCTTTAGATTTCATCAAAAGAATATTTCGCATGCCTATTCCATAGGTAATAGCACCGCATTGTGGATGATAGGCATCTACATATTTTGCCCATAACCTCATTTGATGAATTTTTAAAGGATCAGTCGATCTTGCAGGAATTTCTGGAAAAGTATCTTCTAAATATTCATTGATCAAAGATGATTCGGTTAAGACTCCATCCTTAGTAATCAAAGTAGGGACAACGTGATTAGGATTTAATTTCACATATTCCGGATCGTGCTGACCGCCATTTAATAAATCAATGATTTTTGACTCATAACTAATATTTTTTAGTTCGAGGATCATTCTAACTTTTTGTGAACAAGTAGATGGACCGTTGTGATAAAGAATTATTTTTGACATATTTCACCTTTAAAAACTAATAGTGACATAATATCACTTTAATTAAAAATTCGATTAAAAAATTCCACCAAAATTTCCACCATCAACGGAAATGCTTTGACCTGAAATATAAGCAGCCTGCTTAGAACACAAAAAAATACAAATTCCAGAAAACTCTCCAACAGTTCCCATCCGTTTAGCTGCCAAATCACTTTCCATCATTGATTTAGCCTCTTCAAATGATATTTTTCCTAGATCAGCTTGAAAATTAATTATTCTCGTTTGCCTGTCTGTATCAATTCTTTCAGGAAGCAAATTATTTATAGTTATATTGTATTGAGAAACCTCTCTAGAAAGTGCTTTTGACAAACCGTGTAAGGCGGAACGAGCAGAAGTGGAAAGACCCATAATTAAATGAGGATTTTTAACCATTGCCGAAGTTATATTTATAATGCGTCCGAAGTTTCTTTCTTTCATGCCTGGAATGACTTTTTGCATTAATAGTGCTGATTGAGAAAAATTTGATTTAATAGCTCCTAAAAAATCTTCTTCACTCCACTTAAAAAAATCTCCTGGAGGAGGACCACCACTATTATTTATCAATATATCTGGATCTGGGCATACTTTTAATAATTCTTCTCTAGTAGAACTGTCTTCCATGGCTCCGATAACAGATGATACTTTGTATCCTTTATCTTTAAATTCAGTTTCAGTTTGCGAAACATTTTCTTCGTTAGTCCCATTGATAACAATTTCCACTCCTTCTTTTGCTAGATCTTCAGCACAAGCTTTGCCTAAGCCTCTGCTTGAAGCACACACAATTGCCTTTTTACCTGATATTCCTAAATCCATATTTTCTCCTGAAGATTTTTTAATTAAATTACTATTTTTTTAGATCTTTAATGTAACCTTTTTTAATTAGATATATTTTCGTTTTTAAACAAATTATGTTTTTTATAATTATAAAAAATTTAAAAAAAGGTTTACAAAAATTTTCAAAGGGGTAAGTTACATTCTATATGACATATTGTCACTATTTTGACTGACTATATGTTCTCTGAAAAAAAAATCCTGGAGGGGACAATGGATAATTTTAAAAATTTAATGATATTTGCATCATTAGCTCTTACACCAATAGCTATTGCACAAAATGCAGTATTTGAAGAAGTGACAGTTACAGCTCAAAAAAGAGTTTCAACTGTTATGGATACGGCTGCAGCTATTGCAGCAATCTCTGGTGATGATCTACAAGAAAGAGGTATAAGAAATATATCTGATTTAGATCAACTATCACCTGATTTAGTTATCGGTGGTGAAGGCGCTTCTAGAAAAGGTATTAGAATCAGAGGTATTGGTACTTATGGATTCGACATAGGTGCTGACCCATCTGTTGCGATTGTGATTGACGGAGTTGCTCAGCCAAGAGTTTCTACAAGTATGCACTCTTTTAGTGATTTAGAACGACTAGAAATTTTAAAAGGTCCTCAAGGAGCTATCTATGGAGTTAATGCTTTAGGAGGGATCGTAAATTTAGTAACTAAAAAGCCTTCTGGCGAACAAACTGGAAAAGTTTCTTTAAAAGCTGGTGACAACGGCGACCAAAGTCTTGCTTTAATGTTCGAAACTAATATTACTAATTCTGTTTCTGCAAGATTTACATTGTCTGAATCTCAGGAAGATGGAACTAGTTTTGAAGAAACCACCGGAAGAGATAATGGAGTTCATTACAACTCATTTAGAGCTGCTTTTTATGGATTAACTGATTCAGGTATAGATTGGAATGCTTCTTTAAGCCATAGCAAATCAAATCAAGATGCAATTGTGATGGAGCAAAAATTTATTTGTAATTCACAAAACCCTGCATCACATTTTTTACCTATGTTTTCGGCAGGCACTCCAGCAGCAGTATGTTCTAGCTTAGCAGCTGCATCTTCACAGAATACTTACGGAGTAACTAATCAAACAAATGCTACGGTAATAAGCTCTTACAAGTCTGAAGATTCTCAAGCTTTAAGCACTCCAGGATATAACTTCTCAGAAGGCATGACAGCTGCCTTAAATCTTAGCAAGGATTACGATGACTTTTCAGTTACAGCTATACTTGGCGCGAATAAAGTTAACTCGGGTGAATTAAGAGATTTCGATGCGACTAGTCTTGCTGGTTTAACTCAAAGTCACGATTCCTCTACCAATACGACCACTCTAGAAATTAGAATTGATTCTGATGATTCTATAAAATACCCTTGGTCAGTGGGCCTTTATGGAGCCAGAGATCAAGGTTATAGAAGCGATAATTTTACTTCTTTCCCTTTAAGTGTTCAAAATGTCTTATTCGGGGCTTCTGCTAACGCGACTGCTTACAATATAGCTAATGGTTTCTCAACGATAGATGGGACGACTGGCGTAATAACAAATGGAGCTTCTGCTTTAAACCCAACTGGTGCGAATTATGCAACAATTTTAGCAGGTCTGAATACTTGTGTTACCGACGCAAATTGTCAGGCTTATGTAACTGGTGGAGCTAAACCAATAGCACGAGGCGCTTTAAAGATAGTTGACCAAGATGTTGCTAACTTTACAGCAGCTATGCTTGGGTCATTTGAAAATATTGCTAGAGTTGGTCTAAAGACCCAATCCACAGCGATTTTTGCAAATGTAAAAATTCCTTTAAATGATAATTTAGAATTATTTATTGGCGGTAGATATTCTATTCATGATAAGCCTTATACTTATTCTGGAACAACTTCAAATTCTCGTGTTCCTTTGGTAGTGGCACCTTATGCAACTAATGCAGGAACTACTGCTAAGGAGTTCGATCCAAAAGTTACGCTTGAATATACACTAGACGACAGTCTAACTTGGCTGACTTATTCAACAGCTTATAAATCAGGCGGGCCTGCATTTGCTAAATGGAATGCTGCTGATGCCGAAAAGCCTTACAACATGGAAGAAGTTGAGATGATTGAAGCAGGTTACAAAACAAGTCTTAACGGCGGAAGTAGTCAACTTGAAATCACAGGTTATCAATACGATTACACTGATAATCAACAGTTACTGGTTTGTGTTAATGCGGCGGGAAGTCCTACTGGTTGTGTAGTAACTGGTGATGCAACTATTCAAGGAATAGATCTAACCTATAGAACCTATCTAAGTGATTCTACATCTTTAGGTGGGACTATTGCCTTTGTAGATGCTACTTGGGATAGATTTTGTGATACAGCTGCTCAGCAAGCAACTGCATCCAATCCTTGTGGTATTGATAGAAAAGGTCAAACTTTACCTTTTTCAGCCGAAAATAATTTGAGTGCTTATATCCAAAAAGTTCGAAACTTTGATGAAGGTGAACTGACATTAACTGCCTCAGTAACTTATAAAGACGAATACTCAGTTACATTAGGTAAATGGGATGGACTCACTACAGTTAAAGATTTAACTAAATTAAATTTAAGTGCCGAGCTTTTAACCCAAAATGGTTGGAACATTAGCGCTGTATGTACAAACTGTACCGATGAAGTATATCTAGCAAATGGACTGCTTGGAGTGAGAGCTCAAGGTGGTGGGTTCAGATATGCAAATGCGGAAGGCAGAAGAATTGGATTAACTTTGGGAACAGAGTTCTAATTTAGATTTTTAAAAAAAGCGGCACTTCTTAGTGCCGTTTTTTTTAATATGTTAAAATCATTTATGCAAAATATTGAAAAAAAAATCTCTTCAAAGGATAAATTGATAGATGCAGCCATAACTTGTTTAAGCGATGAAGGTTTTAATGGTTTTACCGCAACTAAATTAACAAAATCTGCAAATTTAGGCTATGGAACTTTCTATAAATATTTTTCATCAACAGAAGACATACTCGAAGCCGCTATTATAAAAAGCATCACTATAAGAGCTTCAAAAATAGAAAAAATAAACCAACTCGAAAAAAATAAAGTAATAGCTTTCATGCGCGCTGTGTACTTTATGTTTACTGAGCTTTGTCATGATGCATCGGCTCAATGGTTACAAGAAAGACCGCATTATTTCTGTGAAATTTGTTACGACTTAACGGTTAAATATGCAAAGATAGATGCAGATCAAGTTGTCGCTAGTGGTTTACTAAGTAAGTCCTATACAGAAAATTTTGAAATTAAATTTAAATTAATAATATGGCAAATATGTGGAGCCATAGAAGCCGTCAAACGGGGTTATGATTATAAAGTTATAGGGCATGAACTAATGCTTATGGTCGCGCCTAAGGAGCTTGATTTAAGCGAAGCTAAAAGAATAAATAAGTTAGTTATCGATGAGATCGAAGCAAAAAAATAATTTATTTAAGACTGTATTTATAATTTTTATCAATCTATTTTTTTAAAGTTTAAATATATTTATAAAAAATGTTAATCTAGATTTGATGTTAAAAAAAATCCTTTTAGTATTCTTTTTTTTATCTAATCCTGTCCTTAGTAAAGAAATTTCTAAACAGTCCTACCAATATATATTTGGTTGGATGTTCAATGATCAAAAAGCAAACCTATCACCTAGAGGAGGAAACACTCTAGGCCCTGATTCGGAATTGGATAAACAACCTTCAGAAAATTGGATATCGTTACAAGAAGCAGGTATCTCAAATTTTGAAAAAGATAGGCGAGCAATTTTATCAATGCTCGGTCAATATCGAGTATCTTTTGATTTTGTGGAGGTAGCTGGTTTTAAAGAAAACTTCACTCCCGCTCGTCCTTATCAATCTTGGGCAACAGAATTTGTTTATCTTATTGAGGATAGAAAGAACTTCATAAGTCTTCAACATGTTTTAGTCATGTTTTTTAAAGATAACGATGGAAAAATATCTGATCCAATGGTTACTAAACATTGGCGACAAGATTGGCATTTTCAAGATTCAGTCATCAATGAATATAAAGCTGATGATACTTGGAACAAGCGAACACTTTCTTTTGGCCAAATAAAAGGAAAATGGTCACAATCCGTTTATCAGGTTGATGACTCACCTAGGTATCAAAGTATAGGTAAGTGGCAACATAAAAAAGGTTACTCTGAATGGATTAGTGCTGAGACATGGCGCCCGCTTCCCAGAAGGGAGTTTTCAATTAGAAATGACTACGACCTGTTGATTGGAACTAATAAACAAACAATTACACCGAATGGCTGGATACACGAGCAATCTAATCTTAAAGTCATTCTTAACGATGATTCTCAGCAACCTATAGCTAAGGAAATTGGCTTAGCGAAATATGAGCGAATAAAAAATCATGATTGGTCTGCTGGAGAACTATACATTCAAAATACATATAGGTTTTGGAAATTGATAAGAGATAGCTGGAGTAAAATACTTGATCAAAATGATTCAATTACTATTAAGCAATACTTAAACAATCAAGCTCTTTACCAGTCAATGTTTATTATGGCTGAAAAAACTTCGGGAACCTCAATTAGCGAAGAAAATGAACTGGTAATTAAAAATTATTTAAATACTCACATAGTATTGAATGATAGAGAAGAGTTTAGTTTCCTTAAATTTTTTAAAAATTTTATTAATTGAAATACCTCTTGATAAAATCTCTTTTTTATATATTTCTTGTAACGTTTTCGTTAGGTTCATTTTCAATTGATAAATTTAGAGTTATTACAACTTTTACTGTTATAGCTGATATCGCTCAAAATGTAGCAGGCGATAAAGCAATAGTCGAATCAATTACAAAACCAGATGCAGAAATACATAATTATCAAGCGACTCCAGGCGATATAAAGAAAGCGCAAAAAGCAGATTTAATAATTTATAACGGTTTAAATTTAGAATTATGGTTTGATAAATTTTTTAAAAATTTAAAAGGTGTGCCCAAAATTACTATCTCTGATGGAATAGATCCAGTAGGCATCTCTCAAGGTCCTTATTTAGGAAAACCTAATCCTCATGCATGGATGTCGCATAAAAATGTATTTATATATATAGATAATATTGAAAGGGCTCTTATTGAAAATGATCCAATGAACGCAGAAATTTATAAAAATAATTCGCAAGAATATAAATTAAAAATTCAACAAGCTATTAAGCCTTATGAAAGCATTTTAAAAAATATCCCTGACGAAAATAAATGGCTAGTAACTAGTGAGGGTGCTTTTAGTTATTTAACTCGAGATTATAATTTAAAAGAATTGTATCTATGGCCTATGAATTCAGATGGACAAGGAACTCCTCAACAAATTAGACGTGTAATTGACACTATTAATAAAAATAATATCAAAGCAATTTTTAGTGAAAGCACAGTGTCTCCTAAGCCTGCTCAACAAGTAGCAAGAGAGACGAATGCAACCTATGCAGGAGTTTTATATGTAGATTCGCTTAGTTCTAAAAATGGTCCTGTACCAACTTATATTGATTTGTTATCCAAAACTTTAAGTACAATAGCGGAAGGATTAAAATAGCATGGTTGGGTTGGTAGTAAGTGATATCACAGTTATATATAAGAATGGACATCTTGCTTTACATGATGCTTCTTTCGACTTACCTGAAGGTTCAATAACAGCTCTTGTAGGTGTTAATGGTAGTGGAAAATCAACACTATTTAAATCCATTATGGGATTTGTTTCTTTAAACAAAGGCGAAGTAAGAATTCTTGGGCATTCAGTTAAAAAAGCATTGAAATCAAACCTTGTTGCGTACGTTCCTCAAAATGAGGAAATAGACTGGAACTTTCCTGTATTGGTAAAAGATGTGGTGATGATGGGTCGATATGGACACATGAATTTTCTCAAAATTCCAAAAAAAATTGATTTAGAAAAAGTTTCAAATGCTTTAGATAAAGTTGATATGAGCTCTTATGCTAATAGCCAAATCGGTGAATTATCTGGCGGTCAAAAGAAAAGGGTATTCATAGCTAGAGCCTTGGCCCAAGAAAGCAGAGTAGTTTTATTGGATGAGCCCTTTACGGGCGTTGATGTAAAAACTGAAGAACAAATAATGCTCCTCCTAAAAGATATGCGTTCGGAAGGAAAAATAATTTTAGTATCAACCCACAATTTAGGAAGTGTCCCCGAGTTTTGTGATCGATCTGTATTGATTAATAAAACAGTTTTGGCGCAAGGGACTACTAAGGAAATTTATACTCAGGAAAATCTACAACTTACATTCGGTGGAGTTCTAAGAAGATTTGTCCTAACTGGTAAAGAACTTCACGATGATGATGATACTAGAGAAGTCACCATTCTTTCTGACGACGAAAGACCAGTCGTTATATATGGAGAAACTGAGAATAACGACAATAAAAATGATTGATCTTATTCTTTTACCTTTTAATTATATCTATATGGTCAACGCTATGACTATAAGCTCATTAGTTGGTGGAGTATGCGGTTTACTTTCATGTTATTTGATGCTCAAGGGTTGGTCTTTGATAGGCGATGCATTATCTCATTCTGTTGTGCCAGGAGTTGCTGGTGCTTATATGCTAGGTTTCCCCTTTTCTTTAGGGGCTTTCTTTTCTGGAGGGCTTGCAGCGAGCACAATGCTTTTTTTAAGTGAAAGAACAAAGCTCAAACAAGATGTAATCATTGGTTTGATTTTTAGTTCTTTTTTTGGATTAGGGTTATTTATTGTTTCTTTATCGCCAACCTCTGTAGATATACAAACAATAGTATTAGGAAATATTTTAGCTATTACTCCTTATGATTCAATTCAACTAATAATCATTTGCGCGATTATTCTTTTAGTATTGGCCTTCAATTGGAGAAATTTATTAGTAGTTTTTTTTGATGAAAATCATGCAAAATCTATCGGTTTAAATCCAGTCACTCAAAAAATAATTTTTTTTACAATCTTAAGCGCTTCTACTGTAGCCGCTTTACAAACTGTCGGAGCATTTTTAGTCATAGCTATGGTTATTATTCCAGGAGCCACTGCTTATTTGTTAGCTGATAGGTTTACGAAGGTTTTGTTAATAAGTTTTTTAATTGGATCAATTAGTTCATTTTTAGGAGCGTATTTAAGTTTTTATATTGACGGTGCTACTGGCGGCATCATTGTTTTACTTCAAGCATTCATTTTCATAATAGTATTTTTATTTGCTCCAAAACATGGTTACTTAAACCTAAAAAATATTTCAAAAACCTTTAAAGAAATTAACGAATGATGCTGTGGAAATAATTAACTATTTACTGGAGCCATTTACTTATGGATTTATGCAAAAAGCTTTTATCATAATATTTTTTGTATCAATTCCAACAGCTTTACTGTCTTGTTTTCTAGTTTTAAAAGGCTGGGCTTTGATGGGGGACTCCGTTGCTCACTCAATTCTTCCTGGAGTAGTAATTTCCTACATAATAGGTATTCCTTTTCTTATAGGGGCTTTTATTGCAGGAATAGTGAGCTCGATATTAACTGGATTCCTTTCTGAGAATAGTCGGATAAAAGAAGATACTGTGATGGGTATAGTTTTTTCAAGTATGTTTGCCTTAGGTATAGTTTTAATTTCTAAAATAGATACTTCAGTTCATCTGGATCATATTTTGTTTGGAGATTTATTAGGAATTGGCTCATTTGAAATTATTCAAACAGGCTTGATAGGTCTATCAGTGCTGATTATTATTTTAATCAAAGGCCCTGATTTTATGGTTTATGTTTTTGATCCAATGCACGCAAAAGCCTTGGGCATGCCAGTATCTTTTCTTCGATATGCTTTGTTGGCTGTATTGTCATTAACGATAGTAGGGGCTCTTCAAGCAGTAGGAATGATTCTTGTTATCGCTCTTCTAATAACACCCGCAGCAATAGCCCATTTGTTAACCAACAGATTGAACCAAATGATCAAACTCTCAGTTTGTATCTCCTTAGTAGGTTGTTTTACAGGCATTTATTTGAGTTATTTTATTGATAGTGCGCCAGCGCCAACAATTATTGTTGTTCTTGCAATAGCTTTCATCGTAGCTTTTATTTCTGTTATCTCAAAAAAAGATCCCATCATCTTAAATAATTGATAATTTTCTATTTTTTAAAAAAATTTAATGTGACTATTTATTTAAAGTAAACGAAATTATTATGAAAAAAATTTTATTCTCCAGCTTAATCTTAATCTTTGCGATATCGATACAATCCTATGAAAAATCTGATGGAAAAGGATTTGTTGTTTGGGATGGAGAAAAAGATGATCAAATTAAATTTTATTTAGACTTGAAAGTTAATTCAAATAACCCTGATTCAGCAATTAATTTAATTGAGGAAATGGTTGCTTTTATTAAAGATCTAGAGCCAAACACTATTGCTTATGAATATTTCATTTCTAATGATAAAAAATCTATCTCTCTCAGAGAAGTTTATAAGAATTCTGATGCGGCTTTGACTCATATGAATAATTTTGGAGAAGGGCCATATGCAGATAAATTTCTAGAATTAATGACGATTAATTCTTTCGAAGTGCTGGGAAATGCCTCTGAAGTCCTAATGAAGTCTGTTGAAACATTTACCACTGATAACAGAACTTTGATTTCTGGATTTGATCGCAACTAACTAAAGTCTTTTAACATTTTTCTAATCTCTAATTGATGCTGTTCTTCTTCACCAATTAAAGCTCTGGTGTATTCTTCTAAATATATAGAAGCGCTCTCTACTACCTGCAAAAGTTTTTTGTAAAGACTTAAAGCTAGCAATTCATGATCCAAACTTTCTTCCAAAATATCTTTAATCGAATGATTATTCGTTTCTAGAATTTTTGATATTTTCTGACTTGGATGTCCATCTAGACCTGTTAATAAATCACCAGCTTTCTGTGCGTGCATTAATGACTCATTAGCTTGCTCCTTAAGAAAGTCAACGATGGGTAATCGATATGGACCAGTAACCATTAATGAGGAGTGGGTATATCTTACTACTCCAGCCAGTTCGCATTCCATTATCTCATTGAGAATACTGCATACTTTTTTTTCGTCTAATTCTTTAATTTCCATGACATTGCTCGTTAAGTTATTTAAAAAGATAATTTTAATCTAATTTTTTTTTAATAAGCTTGATGAGAATAAAGATAACAATGATTATCGTTTTCAAAAAACATGCGATGATATTAAAAAAATTAAATTCATAAGGAGAGAACATGAACACTGAGATATTAATGCCAATTTTTTATATGATGTTGCTGACTTTTTCAATTGCCATGCTACAAACGGCAGTTAGATTTAAAGCCGTGAATAATGGCGAACACACACCAGAAGAAATGTTTGCGATCCCATTACCTTTAGACTCGAATGATTTGGTCAAAAGAACAGATAGGAATCTAACTAATTTATTCGAATTTCCAATACTATTTTATGCAGCATGCATCACTTGCTATGTAACAGGCTTAACGGACAATCAATTTATAAATCTTGGATATGCTTAAGTAGGATTAAGATTTATCCATTCTGCATACCACATTGGATCGAATGCAAATCAAAACTTAAGAGGTTTAGTTTGGCTAAGTAGCACAGGTATTATACTTTGGATGTGGTTTAGGCTAGCAATGATGTTTTAAATTCTTTAAAAATTACTATCCATGTTTTTATAAACATAGAAAATTGGATAACTAATAAGGACGAGCTGCAGGTAAGATAAAAAAGTATTAGCAATAACATTGATTAGGAATGGTAAAGAACCCTCGCCAGAACTTATTACAAAGGCGGAAATTGTTGTAAGGACCAAGAAGGTCACAATAATTAAAGTCGCCCAATAAAGAAATAAGATAGTCATATAATCCATAGACTTTTCTTTCGTACTCGACCAGGAAAGATCCATGGCTTGGATAACTGTTTTTCCCTCAACAATTAAATAATAGGGACCATATAAAAGTCTAGATGCTAGGTAAGCTCCCGGAAAGATAAATAATATAAGACCGACAACAACTATTGCTCCAGTGGCAAGCGTCAATAACAAGACCTTTAAACAAATCTGGAAAGAGACAAGATAGTATCCGATGCTTTCCTTTAAAGAGTTATTAGACAGGTCGCTAACAAGTAAAATACTAAAAGCAGTTAAGAAGGGCGATAAAAAAACATTGGTGAATATAAAAATTAATATTCCCCATGTAAATAACATTTCACTATTGAGAAGAATATCAGAACTTGCAGAAAGCAAACCTAACAAAATGAATATAGGAGCGGTTTGACTTGTATATTTTTTAACTGATTGAAAGTAAAACTTGAATCCTTCGAAAAGTGGAGCTATTGTCATATTTTAATTGTATTAATTTTAAAGAGGTAATTATGATAGAAATTTGGTCTAAACCACATTGTCCTTATTGTGACAAAGCTGAGAGTCTTTGTAAGCAAAAAAATCTTGAATTCAAAAAATATATGCTTGATGTCGATTACACTCGAGAAGATTTATTTACTAAATTTCCCTCTGCTAGAACCTTTCCGCAAATTACAATCGATGGAGTTTTAATAGGCGGATACACAGAATTTGCTGCCGAAATTACATCTTAAATCTAAAAAGATATGGATAAATTAAATAACTATATTTTATTAATAGATAGTTATTTTGGAAGTGCAGCATGGTTTCCACTGTCACTTTTAGCAACCGGTATATTTTTTACTTTTTATCTAGGCTTTCCCCAAATTAGGTTCTTTCGAAAAGGCTGGTCAATTTTGGGAACTGGTGGGTTTTCAGGTTCCAAAGGTTTAACCAGTCCCTTTCAGGCTTTAAGTACGGCTTTGTCTGGCACTGTTGGAACTGGAAATATAGGTGGAGTTGCGATGGCTATATTCATTGGTGGGCCAGCTGCGCTTTTCTGGATGTGGATCACAGCCTTTTTAGGAATGACTACAAAGTTTGTAGAGGTAACGTTATCGCATAAATATAGAAAAAAAATCGGCTCAGAAGCTGTTTCAGGTGGACCAATGATATACATGGAAGAAGGGCTCAACATGAAGTGGTTGGGTTATA
Source organism: SAR86 cluster bacterium (assembly GCA_028135785.1). Classification (GTDB taxonomy): domain Bacteria; phylum Pseudomonadota; class Gammaproteobacteria; order Magnimaribacterales; family AG-339-G14; genus CASICS01. The sequence continues at coordinate 52,874 of JAOIHS010000003.1, read as the reverse complement.
TTTTTGCTTTTTGTTTGTTAGTTTCAACTTTTGGAAGCGGCAATATGCCACAAATCGATAATATTTCTAATACGTTGAATTCAAGCTTTGGTGTGAATCCATTGATTACAGCAGTAGTCATGACTTCGTTAGTAGGACTTGTCATAATCGGCGGCATTAACAGAATTGCTAGCTTTGCTGCTTCTATTGTTCCGACCATGGCGCTTATTTACATCATTGGCTCTCTGAGCGTTCTTATATTTAATTATTCAAATATCCTTCCTTCTTTATATGTAATTATTCATGACGTTTTTAATGGTACGGCTGTTGTGGGCGGCTTTTTAGGAGCTTCTTTTTCAACAGCTTTTACTTATGGAGTTGCTAGGGGTCTATATTCAAATGAAGCTGGACAAGGCTCGTCACCTATTGCCCACGCAACATCCAACACCGAACATTCGGTAGAAGAAGGTTTTGTTTCAATACTAGAACCTTTTATCGATACCATAGTCATTTGTACATTAACTGGATTAGTGATTATGGCTTCCGGAGTATGGACAGAAAAGTATCAAACTGAATTCGAACGAACGTCTATGTATTTTCTATCTGAAGCTGACTCTGAAAAATCTTCTTCCGACTTAATAGGCGCCTATAAAGATTGCAGAGATAATTCAGAGTGTTTTTCTGGAGAGATAAAGGTCGATCAAGGGAAATTAATTAAAAATAATGCCATTTTTCATAATAGATCTTTAGCAGAAGAAGTATTTCTTTATCAAGACGGGGCTTTATACACCGGCTCAATCGCAATCGAAAAAGGTTTATTGGCTTCTTCAAATATAGATGTTGAAGGCAAGTCTTTAGTTAAATCCGCAGTTTTAACAAGCAAAGCTTTTAATAAAGGCTTTTTTGGTAACTATGGCGAGTTCATTGTCTCGATAGGTTTATTGCTTTTTGCTTTTTCAACAATGATCACTTGGTCTTATTATGGCGATAGATGCGCCTCTTATTTATTTGGAGAGGGCTCGATTATTTATTATCGTATTTTTTATCTAGGCGCTATGTTTGTAGCAGGTAGTGGCTTAATTGATACGGGAATTATTTGGAATTTTGCTTTGATAACTGTCGCTGCTTCAACTTTGCCGAACTTAATAGCCATGATTTTATTAAGAAAAGAAATTAGATCGCTTTTGAAAGATTATCTTTCTAATAGCTAAAATTTATTTTTTAATAAAATTAATCCAGTAGATTTAATAAAAAAGCGTTATCCAAAGCGCTTTCTTCAATAGCATTTAACCTTCCGCTCTTTCCAGCATGTCCGCCCACCAGGTTCATTTTCATTAAAATTGGATTTTCTGATAGAGAGTTTTCTCTTAATTTTGGAACATATTTAGCAGGCTCATAATATTGAACTTGTGAATCGTAAAGACTGGATGTAATTAAAACAGTAGGGTAGTAAGAAGGAACGATATTATCGTATGGAGAATATTGTTTTATATATTCATACTCTTCTTTGATAGCCGGATTTCCCCATTCTTTATATTCAAAAGTTGTTAAAGGAATCGACTCATCTGACATAGTAGTAAGAACGTCTACAAAGGGCACAGCCGAAATGATGCCTTTATATAATTCTGGCTCCAAATTTACTATAACTCCCATCAGCAAGCCACCAGCGCTGCCGCCCATAGCAAATACCTTATCGACTGAACCATACCCTTGTTTTATTAAAGATTTCGTAGAGTCGATAAAGTCATTAAAGGTATTCATTTTCTTCAACATTTTTCCATCTTCATACCACTGTCTCCCCATTTCTGAGCCGCCTCTAATATTTGCTACTGCAAAGATAAATCCTCTATCTAACAAAGGAAGAATAGAGGTTCTGAAGCCTGCATCCATAATACTTCCATACGACCCATAGCCATAAACTAAAATAGGAGCGTTCTTTAGGTCAATATCATTTCTATAAATCATAGAGACTGGAACTTTTACATTATCCCGAGCATTGATTTTTAAACGCTCAACCGAATAGGATGATTCATCAAAGTTTTTAACTTGTTGCTTCCAAACAAGTTCTCTTTGACCGGACTCTATGTTCTGTTTGAAGACTGAACTAGGAGTTTTTGGACTAGAATAACCAAAATATATTTCATCGCTGAAATAATCATTATTTACCGACAAATAAGCGCTGTAAGCAGGGTCATTAAAATCAATATTTTTTTTTGATAAATTAGTTCTATCCAAACGAATTATTTTAGGCAAGCCATCCTCTCTAACTTCAAGAAAAATATAATCAGGAAAAGTTACAAATCCTTCAATAAGTATTTTTGGATTATGCTCGACCACAGTCTCCCAAGAATCTTTTGAACCCATCTGATCTAAATTAAATTTCATCAGTTTAAAATTCTTAGCATTGTCAGTATCTGTCAGTACATAAAAGCATTCGGGCGTATCTTCAACAGAATATAAGTGTTTTTCTTCTCGAGGCAATATAGAAATTAATTCTGAATTTTTTATTTCTAAGTCTAATAATAATGTTTCTGATGATTCTGTTTTCCCAATATAAATGTATAAATATTTTTTGCTTCGAGATTTGCCTATGCTCAAATTGAATTCTGGATCTTTTTCTTCATAAACAATTACATCTTTATTTTGAGGTTGGCCAACAACATGTTTTAAAACTTTATTGGTGATCAGGGTAACGGGATCTTTCTTTGTATAAAAAATTAACTCGTTACATGGAGACCAAATAACGCTTCCCGAGCTATTTTTGATAGCTTCATCGATAACAATGTTTTTTGATAAGTCTTTAATTTTTATATTGAACTCTCTTCGTCCGGAGAGATCTTCACTATATGCAATTAATTTATGATCAGGGGAGGGTGCCAATGAAGAAACGCTATAATAATCGTGATCTTTAGCCATCTCATTAATATCTAATAACAATTCTTTTTTATTATCTTTTTCTCGAAAATAAACACTATGTTGTTTTGCTGACTCCATTTCTGAAAAGTAAAAGTAATCATCTCTTTTAATTTTCATCGAAGTTTCTGCATCAGGAATATGCGAAACCATTTCTTTATAGATTTCTTTTCTCGCATCATTTTTTGAAGCAAACCAGCTCTCTAAATATGCGTTTTCTTCTTTCAAATACGAAATTACTTCTTCATTATTTCTATCGTCATCTCTGAGCCAATAGTAATCATCGATTCTTTCGTCTCCATGCGCTAATAATTTTTTAGGTAATTTTTTTGGCTTAGGCGGGTTGTTCATATATTAAGTTAGTAAAATTAAGAAAAGGGATGAAGAAGCCAGAGAAAATCCTGCAGTTAAAATAAGAGCCAGAAAGCCAAAAGCCATATATAAATTCTCGTCTTCAATATTTAAAAGATATTTACTTTTTAAATAATTGAAAAACTTATAGCTAAATATAAATGTTAAAAAAAATATTAAAGCTGAAATTATATAAATCATAAATAAGAAAGCTATACTAACTTAACGATAGAATAATATTTTATATTTTCTTATAAAATATATATTTATAAAAACCATTGAGGGGAGTTATGAGTTCACAAAGTATTATAAAAGAATCTTGGCATGGGAAAGTTTTTCCTATTGCGCTTTTAATTAGTGCAGCTTTTTTAATTATATATGTTGTGTTTGGTTATTTTGGTTTCGTAACTGCTTTAGAGCCAGGTGCTGTTATAGGAGAGGCGCATAGATGGTGTGAATCCGTAAGTGACTCAATGTTTAGGGAGCCAGTTAACACTCTATCTAATTTAGGATTCATGGCAACAGGTTTATATATGTTTTGGGTTCTCTCTAAAGATACTGAAAGCAAAAATCAATTTCACGGCTTTACTCCGATAGCCATGCTGTATGCAGGTTGTGCTATTTATTTAGGTCCTGGATCAATGTTGATGCATGGAACACATACCTACTGGGGTGGCTGGGCTGACAATCTAAGCATGGTGATGTATATCATTCTGCCTTGGCTTATTAATATATCTGAAATGGGCAGATGGTCGCTTAAGAAGTTTTTTGTTGTTTATCTTTCAATTGTCTCAATAGACGGATTAGGGCGATGGTTCTTGGGTTCTGATATGGGAATAGGATTTGAATTATTTGGCGTATCAATTGGTTTATGGATTGTCTCTGAATTTTTATATAGATTTTATTCTCAGATAGTTAGATGGCTTTCAGGTTTTATCGGATTTGTTGTTGCAGCTATCTTTGGAATATTTCCAACTGAAATAATTGCGGAATTTGATAAATATTGGTGGGTACTTCTGTTTTGGGTTCCAGCTATTCTTTCACCAAATCCCCCAAGATATCGTAGAGCTAACTACTATTGGTTTTATGCTGGAATGGCGTGTTATTTACTGGCTTTTACCGTTTGGCTAAGAGGCGTACCAGATAGTCCTTATTGCTATCCAGATTCATTGATTCAGGCGCATGGGATATGGCATTTATTATGTGCAGCAGCAACTTTATGTTTCTTTAAATTCCTAAGAACAGAAAAAGTTTTAAATTAAATTTAGTATTTTTTTAAAGTGAGTAACTCCCAAGTTAACTTCATCCTAATTCTTTTGCTTGGTTTTGTTTGGGGGGCATCCTTTATGCTCAATAAGATTATCGTCCAAGATATTAGCCCTGCTTTTATGACAACTATTCGATTATTTTTAGCAGCAATTTTCTTATCTTTTTTTATTAAGAAAGCAGATATAAAAAGCATAAAAGAAAATATTTTTATTCTGTTTGTTATTGGAATTCTGAATTTTTCAATACCTTTTTACTTGTACGCAAGGGCTGCAGTAGATTTAGACGCTTCTCTTACAGCTGTTTTGAATGGCACTACACCTATATTTGTTCTTTTAATAGGAATTCTATTTTTTAGTAACAATATTAATTTTAAACAAGTAGCAGGTATAACAATAGGCTTTATTGGATTAATAATCTTCACTGGGTACGACTCCTTAGCCATTTCTGCTTATCCTGTTTTTTTATGTCTAATTGGTTCAATTTGTTATGCAATATGTACTAATATCTTAGAAAAGCTACCACAAATTAGCACAATAGTTTTAACTACAATTCCTTTAATTTTTGGAGCTTTTGGCTCTATCCCTATGACTTTATTAGAAATTAATACTAATTTTTATTTAAATCCATCGACCGTCTCTATTGTTTCATTGCTTGTTCTTAGTTTTATTTGTACATCTTTAGGTCTCATGGGGTGGATCTATATCATGAAAAGGTCGTCAGCTTTAATCGCTTCAACAGTCATCTATTTGATCCCTATTACCGCGATGATCTGGAGCTCATTGTTATTATCTGAAATAATAACTTTTTTAATGGTAATGGGGCTTTCTTTAATGCTCTTCGGTGTATGGATGACAAACTATTTTAATGTTAAAAAAAATCCAGTAAAAATTTTATGAATAAAAATTTATTATTAATCAGTCTGTTATTTATACATACATGTGTTTTTGGAATTAATATTGACGGAAAATTATCCGAAGCTGAGTGGGCTAATGCGAAGAGTTTTGATAACTTCGTCACCGTTTTTCCTAATGATAAATCTAAACCGAAATATAAAACTGAGGTTAAGTATTTTTCAGATAAAAAAGGTATTTATTTTGGAGTAATTAGCGAGCAGCCCTTTAAAACCCAAACATCCAAAAAACACGTCCGTGATGACTTTATGGTCAGCGCTGATAGAATTTTTATAATTATAGATTTTGATGGTAACGCAAATACAGGATATGAGTTTGGGGTAAGCATTGGAGACTCATTAAGAGACGCAATTTACACAAATGAAAATGAATTTTCAGACAAATGGGATGCTATTTGGTATGCAAAGACTTCGCAAAATGAAGACTCCTGGATAGCAGAATATTACATTCCATGGGGTGTAGCGCCAATGGCAGAAGTTGACGGAAAAGAAAGAGAAATTAAAGTATCAGTCGCTCGTAAATATGTGAATGAAAATCTTTTTTTCAATATGCCTGGCTTATGGATTTTTCAAGCTCCATTTTTATCAAAACTTCATCCTATTTACATTAATAATTACAAAACCAATACTTCAACAGGATCTAAAATAGATTTTTTTCCTTATTTAAGCGGGACAAATAATTTTATAGAAAATAATAGATCTATTAACATTGGAGGAGAGGTCTTTTGGGATTTAGATTCAGAAACAAAAATTGATATTTCAATTAATCCAGACTTTGGACAAGTAGAAAGCGATGATTTGATTGTAAATTTTTCAGCTAACGAAACTTTCTACAGAGATAAAAGACCATTTTTTACTGAAAATCAGTCCTTGTTTGATATCTCGGGTTGGGAAACCTACTTTATTAACACCAGAAGAATTGGAGGCATTGCAGATAAGTGCTCGGCTACCAAAGAAAGTCATAAAGGTGAATGCGATGATTATGCTTACAAATCATCTGATATTAATCTTGCTTTAAGATACTCAAAGAAGGGTAAAACTAATCAATATGGCTTCTTTTCGGCTTCGGAAGATGACTCAATTTTTTCTAAAGGCAGGGATTACTTCGCCGCTAGATACAAAAGAAACCTATCGATCATTAATGGAAAAGTTGGCTATTTAATTACTGCTGTTGATAGGCCATCTATAGACAGAAAAGGGCAAGTACATGTAGTAGATTATGATTTTTATCTTGGAAACTCTAAAAGGTTTTCTGGATGGATAGGAAATGCTGAAACCGAAGAAAAAAACATAAAAAAATCCGGTCCAGGATTGCGTGCGACTCTTGCACAAAGATTTTCTGATAAATTGTTTTCTTTCTCTTATCTTAATTACCATCATGAGAACTTTAATATCAATGATATGGGGTACATTAAAAAAAGAGATAATTTTTCTTTTGGTAATTTCTTTGAATATTTAAATCCTGTTTTAGACAAAAATTCTTCCATTGCTCAACATGAGTTTGGATTGAGACTAGGCTATCAAAGATCAGCAAATCAAGGTTATGGAAATGGAGTTGGTCTCTCTTTTAATTATGAAGCTCAGTTCAAAGACAGATCTAAAATTAAGTTTGCATGTGAGTGTTCGATTACAAGGGGCAAGGATTATGTTGAAACTAGAAAATATGCTTCTGCACCTTTCATCGAGCAACTTTCTACCTTTGATTTAAGTTCCTCATACTCAACGCCAGATACTAAAAGATATCAATCTATATACAAAATAAAATATAGCTCGTCGGGTTATCAAGCAAACTCTTCGGTTGCTGACTTGAGAAGTGAAAGTTTCTCTTTGGGTTATTCAACAAAAATAAATCCTTCTGAATTGGCTCAAATTACCCTTGATTGGTTCAATTATGAGAGACGAAACAATTGGTCTAAGTACAGCGCAGAAAATTTATTCGGATATTATGATAAAAGATTAGTTTCTACTGGAGCTAGCTTAGATTTATTCATTGGAAATCGACAAGAATTTAAAATTAAAGCAACGGTTTATGGCTTAACAGGCGAGAATTCTAGAGCTTATAGAGTTTCTAATTCAGGCTATATGGAATCTAGCTCTGATTCATTGAACGACTTTCAATTATCAGAAACAGCTTTGCAGATGAGATATAAATATGAATTTTCTCCTTTATCGAACTTGTATGTGGTTTATACCAGAGCTGGAAAGCTTGCCAATATTTTAAACTCAGCAGACAGCATTACTGATATATATTCTGATGCTTGGACTAATCAAACCTTAGATAAATTTATTATTAAGATAAGATATAAGTTTTAGGAGTAACTATGATAAAAAATCCAGGTGAAATTTCCTTGGACGAAGCTCTATTGATTTGCCAAGAAACCTTAAAAAAGGGTAGAGCTGAAAACTTTATGCCATTAACTGCTGTTGTTATAGATATAGCCGGAGTTATAAGGGCAACACTCTCTGAAGAAGGGAGCAGCATTGTAAGATCAGATATAGCTTATGCCAAGGCATGGTCTTGTCTAGCTTACGGTGCATCGACAAATACAATAAGAGATATTTTGGAAGACCAGCCTCGATTGGATAAAGCTTTCACAGGAATGCAAACGATGGCAGGTGGGAAATTAATTCCAACTCCTGGTGGAATAATTATTCAAAAAGATGGAAAAAATATTGGTGCAATTGGTGTATCTGGAGATAGATCAGACCAAGATGAAATCTCTGCCATAGCAGGGGTAGAAGCTGCTGGATTAATTCCTAGTCATTCTTCTTGAAATTTATATGAATGCCTCAGACGCCCTAATCAAAACATTAGTAGCTAATGGATTAGAGGTTGTTTTTGCTAATCCTGGAACCTCAGAAATGCACTTAGTTGCAGCAATAGATAATAATCCAGAAATTAGACCTGTTCTAGGTTTGTTTGAAGGAGTGGTAAGTGGTGCAGCTGATGGTTACGCAAGAATGTCTGGAAAGGCAGCAGTAAATCTTCTGCATTTAGGCCCAGGATTAGGCAATAGCTTTGCAAATGTTCACAATGCTAGCAAAGCTTTATCGCCAATGGTAAATGTCGTTGGTGACCATGCCACTTATCATCTTAAATACAATGCACCATTGACCTCAGATTTAGATAACTTATCTAAATCAGCGTCAGATTGGGTAGGAAGATCCAATAGTGTGGAAGATCTATGTAATTTAGGAAATGAAGCTTGGCAAAAAGCGAATGCATTCCCTGGTCAAATTTCTACTTTAATCGTTCCAGCCGATTGCGCTTGGGGTGAATTTAACGGAAAAATACCCGCTCCATTAGAGCAAATCAATTCAAAAAAAATTGATGAATCATCGATTCCTAAGGCCGTCGAAGCACTCAATAAAGATAAATCTATTTTGTTCATTGGAGGAAAGTTTTTAAATGAAGAATGTATAAAATTGGCTGCCGAAATATCAAGTGCAACAGGTTGTCGCCTTGTAACTGATACATTTGTTTCAAGAATTAGGAGAGGAAGTGGATTACCAATATTAGAACAAGTTCCTTATTTTGCAGAAATGGCCGAAGAGTTTTTAAAAAATACCTCCAACATGGTATTCATAGGTACAAATGCTCCTGTTTCTTTTTTTGCCTATCCTGGAAAGAAAAGCTATTTAGCTCCTGATGAAGCAAATATCATTGATTTGTGTTCTCCTAATCAAGATGGTTTATCAGCATTAAAAGCTTTATCAGATGAAGCAGGGTCATCTCAAATTAATAGTGATTTAATTCAATCCGGCGTTATTGATATTCCAACTTCAGGAAAATTAGACCAATCTACATTAGGTCCTTTGTTGGCAAGTTTAATGCCTGAAGACACCATAGTTTCAGATGAATCGGCAACATCGGGGATGTTAGTAACTCCACATACTTGGAAAGCAAAGCCTCATGATTGGCTTGCACTAACTGGAGGATCCATAGGCCAAGGATTACCATTAGCGGTAGGAGCTGCGATAGCCAAGCCTGACAGACCTATAATCACACTTCATGGCGATGGCGGGGCAATGTATACAATTCAGGCTTTGTGGACCCAAGCAAGAGAGAGTTTAAATATCACTAATATTATTTTTGCTAATAATTCTTACGAAATCTTAAAAATAGAACTGGATAGAGTAGGGGCAGTCCAGACAGGCGATAGAGCAGAATCCATGCTATCTCTAGACAATCCTAAAATTGATTGGATTCAATTATCTAAATCGTTAGGCGTTCCAAGTTATATGCCTACTACCGTAGAAGAATTTACCAAAGTATTTTCTCAATCAGTTAATGAAGCCGGACCATCATTAATAGTTATAAATCTTTAATTTAGTTTAAGACAGTTTTAAACGTCATTGCATTCCTGTTTGCATCTCTTTAGGATAAGGTTAATTATGAAAAAGTGGACAAATAATGAATAAAATATTTTCGATATCATTTTTTGTTTTAATTATCTCAATAGGGATATTTCAATATTCAAGAAATACAGATACCAATGTCAATTATGAAAGATTTAATTTGGTATCGCCGGGAGTTTTGAGAACCCCCGAAGAAAGATTTATAAATTTAAAAGATTATGACTTTGAACCGAATTATCTTGAAATAGATGGTCTAAGAATTCATTATTTAGACGAAGGTCCTAAGAACGGTGAAATAATTTATCTTCTTCATGGTGAACCTACATGGAGTTACTTGTTTAGAAAAATGATTCCTACACTTACTGATGCTGGCTATAGAGTAATTGCTCCAGATATGGTCGGATTTGGAAAGTCAGATAAGTATATTGATACTGATGATTACTCGCATCAAATGCACATCGATACGATGTCTGAGCTTATAAGAAAACTTGATTTAAAAAATATGACAGCTCATGTGCATGATTGGGGAGGCTTAGTTGGATTAAGAGTCATTGCAGAAGAGCCTGATAGATTTTCAAGAGTAATTGCTTCCAACACAGGTTTACTTGCTACAGGCAGAGGATTGAGGAATGATATAAGAGGTTACATCTCTGGGCCTATATTCAAGCTAACTATATGGTTGCAAGGTCCGGCGACATGGGAAGAATTTATCGGTGGTAATGGTTTTTCTAACTGGATTAGATATTCAAGATATGCAGATAATATTGATGTAGGTGGTGTTATGCAAATTTTAGGCTCTGTAAGTGACGAAGAAAGATTGGGATACGAAGCACCATATCCAAGTGCATCTTATAAAGCTGGTGCACAAATTTTTCCTTATTTAATACCTAGCGAATTAAGAAAAAATGAAATGGCTTATAGAGAGGTATTAGAAAAGTGGAATAAACCATTTTTAATTGCTAATAGTGACAATGACCCTGTTACTGGAAATAATCCAAGAATAACAGAAGGTCTAAGACGAATACCTACAGCTAAAGAAATAAATATCAAGGGTCCTGGTCATTTTCTTCAAGAAGAAGCGGGTCCTGAGTATGCTCAACTAATAATCGACTTCATAAAAGGAGAAGCCAAAGGATTTGAAGTAGAGGCTAAGGTTAAAGATATCAAAGATATCCTATAAAATGGCTTTTATGGATTATATGTTTATTCGTATAATATATATTATGTTAAATTTTATATATTTACTTATTAAATAATTAGGAGATTATATTTTAATAACTTTCTAGTAAGAGCTTCCGCCTCCTCCACAAGAAACAGCAAAGATTGAAATAATGATAAAGAGTCCTATTAATTTAATTTTCATATATTCCTGTTGATTTTGTAACCAGATCATTTTCTAGATTTAATTTAATCTTTTATGAAAAAATAAGTAAAAATCTTCATTTAAAGATAAAATATTTTATTATAATTGTTAAGAGGAGCATTCAAATGGAAAAAAAATATAAGGAAATATTTGGCAAGAAATTGGCTTATTTAGATTCTGGAGAAGGACAATCCATTGTCTTTTTGCATGGTAATCCAGCCTCTTCATTTCTGTGGAGAAATATCACACCTGCAGTTGAAGGCATGGGAAGAATAATCGTTCCCGATTTAATTGGCATGGGAGATTCAGAAAAATTAGAAGGAATAGATAATCCTGAGTATCAATATCATGGACAATATAAATATCTTTCAAATCTTTTAGATTCCTTGGATTTGGGAAATGAAATTAACCTAGTTATTCATGACTGGGGTTCGGCATTGGGTTTTCAATATGCCAGGGAAAACTCTGACAGAATTAAATCGATTACTTTTATGGAAGCGATTGTGATGCCTCTCACTTGGGATCAATGGCCAGAAAATGCTAGAAATATTTTCCAGCTAATGCGTTCTGAAGCTGGTGAAGAATTAGTATTAGAAAAAAATATTTTTGTTGAAAGAATTCTTCTTAACGATTCAGCCAAAGGTTTCTCTGAAGAGGAAAAGGCAGAATATATTAGACCCTTTAAAGAAGCTGGAGAAGATAGACGCCCTACTTTGACTTGGCCTAGACAAATACCTGTTGATGGCGAACCTCAAGAAGTTATTAGTGAAGTAATCAAAAACGGAGAATTTCATAAAGATTCAAGTATTCCAAAATTGTTCATAAACGCTGATCCAGGAAGTATCCTTATCGGGGAACAAAGAGAATTTGTCAGATCATGGAATAATCTTAAAGAGGTAACTGTAAAAGGAAATCATTTTATTCAAGAACATTCTCCAAAAGAGATAGGCGAAGCTATAAAATCCTTTATTGAAACTTTGTAGGGTTATTTAAGACCGAACTTATTTATATTATCTAAAGCTTTGTAAGAGAATTTACTAAACTTTTTTAAAGCTTTATTTAATAGTTGATAGTCGTAAAATTCATTTACCGCGTAACCATCCCAATAAGAGACTCTATAAAAATTTGTATATTTTTCTACCGACACCTCTATAGGATCTGGATTATCAGAATTAAAAGTAATCCGAATTAAATTTTCTTCCATAAACAATGAAGTGTCATTTATAACTTTTGATATATCAAAATGGATATCTTTGAAGTTATCTTCTCTTGCTAACAAGCTTTCCTTGTCTGTCACACCTATGCCTCCCCAACGAGAACCCTCTTTTAAGCAAATGTTTGGTCTTCCTGCCTGTTACTCTTTTTCTCCAAAGCCGAAAACTACTACCTTTTAAATTAGATCTCATTATTTTAATTAATTCATCATGAGTGATATTAAATTCTGAGTGAATAATTTCAAATGGAGTTCTGTCTTCCCATGCCATCTCGATTATTCTATTAAGATCTTCTTCATTCATAATTAATTCTAATATAAAAGACTCTCTTAAATTCGGATTTTTATATTTAAGGCGCATCTCAAATATGAAATTGACATAGTTTTTTCACTAATACCGGAGGGTAACTCCTATTTAGAAATGTCATCAGAACTATTCAAACATAATTGGCTTTCAATCATAAAAGCACTATTGAGAATATTAAATATCTAGAAAACTATTCATCTCCTGTATGAACTACTTTTTCCTTCTAAATACAAAATTTATTTATCAGAAGAGCTTATAGAATTATTAAGAAAGAATTATTTAAAAATTATTGAATTATTTTGCATAAATGAATTTGGGACATCTTCTATTTCTGTGCCTAAAGTGTCATTCCATCTATTTAAAAAACCAAATAAGGAGATCACTGCGACAATGTCAATAACTGCTTTTTTTGTAAAATATTTTTTAAGTCCATTAAAATGCTCTTTATTTGCAGAGTTTGGATTTTCCCCAGCAGCAAAACTCAAATTTAATACAGCCTTTTCTTCTTTGGAATATAAATCACTATTCTGGTAATTTAAAATTTCTAGAATTTTTGCTGGATCGACTCCTGCTTTGTTCGCTCCATGCGAAGTATGAGATTGACAATATTTACAACCTGAAGAAAGACTTGATGCTAAAGCAATTAATTGAATTAGACTTTCATCAATATTTTTACTCATAAATATTGTTGACGCTAAACTACTAAAACTTTTAAACAACTCTGGATTTTCTGCCATGAGTAAATTGCTATTTGGAACATAACCCATAAATGATTTAGAGATTTCAAAATAATCTTCGAATTCTGATAATTCTTCTCTAGAGCTTCCTTCGATATAAGAGTAACTCATCAAGATTATTTAGGTTGCATTCTTATAGCACCGTCAAGTCTGATTGTCTCGCCATTCAAGAAAGGGTTTTCAATGATTTGTGCTACTAACTTGGCGAACTCTTCCGGGTATCCTAATCTTTTAGGAAACTGTGTCATTTCTATTAAAGGTTTTCTAATTTCATCAGAAGCCATTGCCATCATTGGGGTATCAAATATGCCAGGAGCAATTGTATTAATTCTTATACCCATACGTGCTAGATCTCTAGCAATAGGAAGCGTCATTGCTGCTACTCCACCTTTTGAAGCGCTATATGCAACTTGTCCGACTTGGCCATCAAAAGCTGCCACTGATGCGGTATTGATGATAACTCCACATTCATTATCTTTTTCTGGAGTATTTTTCCCCATGGCTTCTGCAGCCAATCTTAAAACATTAAATGTTCCAATTAAGTTTATTTCAACGACTAGTTTAAAATAATCTAAAGGATGAGCACCATTTTTGCTTACAGTTTTTGATGCACTACCTATACCGGCGCAATTAACTAAGCCATGAATGCCACCTAACTTTTCAACTGTTTGATCTATTGCATTTTTTACGCTTTCCTCTTCTGTAACATTTGTTTTAAAAGTTAAAACTTCACCATCTATTTCTTTAGATGCAGATTCTAAATTTTCTTCATTAAGATCTAATAAAACTGTTCGGGCTCCTCTGGATGCTAAATCTTTTGCCGTAGCTAATCCTAGCCCGGATGCTCCACCTGTAATCATTACTATTTTATCTTTGATATCCACTTTTACATTCTCCCTTTAAAAAAATTAAATTGTAATTTATCACAAGTAACTACTTAAGACATTTAAAAGCGAGTGGACTACTTTCAAAAGCTTGATTAAGATGTTGTTTTAGAAAAAAGGGAGAAAAAAATGAAAACTGATTACGAATTTTTAAAAGTTGAAATATTAAACCATATTCTTGTGGTTTCTATAAATCGTCCTGAGCGAATGAATGCTTTACATCCTCCGTCGCATGTTGAATTTGATCAAGTTTGGAATGAATTTGCTGACAATGATGATCTTTGGGTAGCAATTATTACTGGTGAAGGTGAAAGAGCTTTTTGTGCTGGTAACGATTTAAAATATCAAGCTGAAGGTGGCGATATGATGCTTGGTGCTTCTTCAGGTTTTGCGGGTATAACACATAGATTTAATCTAAATAAACCTGTTATCGCAGCTGTAAATGGTGTTGCTATGGGCGGCGGTTTTGAAATTGCTTTGGCTTGTGACTTAATTATTGCCTCAGACGAAGCAAAATTTGCCTTACCAGAACCCAAAGTAGGTCTTGCTGCTCTAGCAGGAGGACTTCAAAGACTTCCTAGGCAGATAAGTATGAAAAATGCTCTTGGTATGATGCTTACAGCTAGACATGTGCCAGCTACAGAAGGAAAAGATTTAGGATTTGTTAATGAGGTTGTGTCAAGCGATAAATTAATGGAAACAGCCATGAACTGGGCAAAACAAATTGAAGAGTGCTCGCCTCTTTCAGTAAGAGCGACTAAGCAAGTAGCATATGCAAACTTTAATCACCCTGATCTAGAAAAATCAATGAAAGAACCCTATACAGCTGTTCATGATCTTATGAAAAGTGAAGATTTTATAGAAGGACCAGTCGCTTTTGCTGAAAAAAGAAAACCCGAATGGAAAGGTAAATAATTTTAAGGAGAAAAAATGTTTAATTTGGATAATAAGGTAGCCGTCATAACTGGCTCATCGAAAGGTATAGGAAAATCAATAGCTACTGCTATGGCTCTTCAGGGAGCAAAAGTAATTATTTCATCTCGTAAAGTCGATGTTTGCGAGCAGACCGCAGCTGAAATAAATGAACTCTGCAAAGATGGAATTGGTGAGGCTTTTGTAATTCCATGCAACATCTCTGATAAAAGTTCTCTAGAAAATTTAATAAATAAAACTAAAGAAAAATATAATCAAATAGATATTTTAGTTTGTAATGCGGCTAGTAATCCCTTTTTTGGATCTTTAAAAGATATTCCAGATGATGCTTTTGAGAAAATAATGAATAACAATATCAAAGCAAATCACAACCTATCACAAATGGTAATTCCTGAAATGATAGAAAGAAAAGATGGAAGTATAATCGTAGTTTCTTCTATTGGCGGACTAAGAGCTAGTGAGGTTATCGGAGCTTATAATATTTCAAAAGCTGCCGATATTATGCTCATTAAAAATTTAGCAGCTGAATTTGGAAAATTTAATATTCGAACTAACGCTATTGCACCAGGACTTATAAGAACGGATTTTGCGAAAGCTTTGTGGGAGAATCCAGAGATTCTCAAAGCATCTACAGCAACTTGTCCAATGAAAAGAATTGGTGAACCAGATGAAATTGCTGGAGCAGCTGTATTTTTAGCCTCCGAAGCTGGAAGTTTTGTAAATGGGCATACGCTTGTAATAGATGGTGGATCCATCGCTTAAACAAATGAAAAATAAACTATCGACAAATGAAGGAAGATTAGATTTAGTTAAAGAAGTAACCAAAGAGGGAATGCTTGCGCTTGAAAAAGCCAATATAAGAGGTAACGATTATTTTGTTTTCAAAGACGCGCCTAAAAATCTGAGAGATTATTATCAACTAGGTTTGTTGCATGGCGACTGGACTCATATAGTCTATGAGGACGAAAGATATCAATTTGCAGAAACGCTAAAATATTCGAATCAATTGGCAAATACTCTGCAATCAAAATTTAATATTCAGAAAGGAGATAAAGTTGCTTTATCAATGAGAAATTATCCAGAATGGATGTTCTCATACATAGCTGCCACATCTATCGGTGCCGTTATAGTTCCACTAAATTCATGGTGGAAAGGCGATGAACTTGAATATGGAATAACGAATAGTGAAGCAAAAATTTTCATTGGTGATGAAGAGCGCCTTGATCGCATTAATGGAAAAGTTCCAAATATTCCTAGAATCTCTGTTCGATCCAATAAACCTGAAAATTTAGAAAATGATTTTTATAAACTAATCGAAGATCAGCCTCATGATTTGATTGATCCTGTCAGTATTGATCCTGAAGACGATGCTTCAATTATGTATACATCTGGTAGTACGGGTTACCCCAAAGGTGTTGTTTTAACGCATAGAGGAATTACTTTTGCACCCTTATACTGGGTCCTTCTCCAAACTATTGGAAAACAAGCTTTGGAAGAAGAAATTGTTAGTGTTGAAGATGAAATTGCGTCATTAGATCAACCTGCAACTCTAGTTGCCGTTCCTTTGTTTCATGTAACTGGTTCTCATGCGATCTTTTTATTATCGATTCCTGTTGGTAGAAAAACAGTTCTTATGTATAAGTGGGATGCTGAAAAGGCTCTTGATACAATAGAAAAAGAAAAAATATCCGCATTTACTGGTGTGCCGACTATGTCAGCCGAAATCGTTGAGGCCCAAGTAAAAAATCCAAGAGACATATCAACTTTAAAAGATCTTTTAGGCGGCGGTGCTCCAAGACCTCCAGAGCAAGTCAAAAAACAAAATAAGCATATGCCAAATGCTAGTCCAGGTATAGGATATGGTCTTACAGAAACTAATGCTCTCGGAGCAAACAATAATGGTGAAACCTACTTAGATAAACCAACTAGCACCGGATTTCCTCTGCCTTTAGTGATGGAGTTAAGAGTCATAGATGACAACGGTAATGTTCTTAAAGAAAATGAGAACGGTGAAGTTTGTATTAAATCTGCCTCTACTTTTAGATGTTATTGGAAAAATCAAGAAGCTACAGATGAATGCTTGGATTCAGAAGGATGGTTTAAAACCGGCGATATTGGCTTCATTGATGAAGATGGCTTTCTTTTTATAAACGACAGAAAAAAAGATATGGTTATTAGAGGCGGGGAAAATATTGCGTGTCCAGAAGTAGAGGCTGCAATTGCAGAACACCCTGCTGTTTTAGAGGCCAGTGTTTTTGGTATTCCAGATGAGCGCCTAGGAGAAATACTGGCAACTAATGTTTGTATAAGAGAAGAATCAAGCTTAAATGGAATCGAGCTAGCAAGTTTTTTGTCAGACAAATTGGCTAATTTTAAAGTACCTGCTCATTTTTGGTTTCAAACAGAGAAACTACCAAGAATTGCCTCTGGAAAAATAGCTAAGAAAGATATGCGAGCCGCTGCCATAGAGTTAATGGGAAAGTAAATGGATATTCTAGATAAAAGAATTGTAGTAACAGGTGCTGCAGGTGGTATTGGCAAAGCTCTAGCCAAAGCCTTTAAAAATGAAGGGGCAAAATTCGTACTCATTGCCGATATTGATGGAGAGAGAGCAAGCGAAACAGCAGCTGAATTGGGATTCAAATCTTTTAAACTAAACGTAGGCAACGAAGAAGAAATAAAATCTCTAATAGACTTTATGAATAAAGAAGAAGGAGGTATTGATATATTTTGTTCAAATGCAGGCATAGGTGGAGTTCCAATGCTTTTGGATGTTACTACTGAAGACTGGCAAAATATATGGGATATAAATGTTATGGGTCATATTCATGCAGCCAAACATGTAATTCCTCAGATGCTAGAAAGAGGCTCTGGATATTTAGTAAATACTGCTTCTGCTGCCGGTCTTTTGACTCAAATTGGTTCCGCTCCCTATTCTGTAACTAAAGCCGCTGCGCTAAGCTTGGCTGAATGGATAAAAATTACCTATGGAGCCAAAGGTATTGGTGTTTCTTGTCTGTGTCCACAAGCAGTGGAAACTGCAATGACCGCTCAAGGAGCAGGAACTGCCGGTGTAGATGGCATGATTACTGCAGACGAATGTGCTGCCTCTGTTATAGAGGCAATTAAGATAGAAAAATTTTTAGTGACCCCTCACGAAGAAGTGCTGGAGTATATAAAAAGAAAGGCCACTGACTATGATAGATGGATTTCAGGAATGCAAAGACTCCAAACTAAATTTGAAGATTTTTACAAAACAATACTTAATCAACCACAGTCTGAGAAAGACAATTCCTAGCTAATAAGTAATTAACTTCATTATTTTTTCCACTAATTCCCCAGATACGGCATATTGGATAACCATCCCCTCTTCTTAATAGATCAAAATCAGTAACTGTAAGTCTATCTACGTATGAACTATCAATTAATCTATATATTTCTAAAACACCACCTAGATATGCGGATTTAGTTCCTACATCTACAAAATAAAAAGCTTCTGTATCTGTAAAGTAATCCAACTCATCAGACCAAACTACTTCAATAGAATCTTTTCCTAACGAACAAGAAATTGAAAAAAGTATTATAAATAAAGATAAAGCAATCTTATTAATTGATATAAAATATTTCATTATGTTTATTGCTGAACCTTTTCAAATTTTTGGATTTGAACATAATTTAACAATATTTCTTATATTTTCCACTTGTTTAACAATCTCGTTTATTTTAAGGAGTTTTGATAAAAAGTCTTTGGTTAGTTTTGGAAAATTATTAGCAATAATAATTATTCTTAATGAGTTTGCTAAGATACTTTATTACCCTGCGTTATACCCGGAAAGATATTTTATTTTAAACTGCCTACCTCTTCATTTATGTAATTTTGCATCTTTTTTTATTTCAATATTTTTACTGACAAATAATAGATTTTTTTTCAATATGTCCTTTTTTTGGGGTATTTCTGGAGTAATTATGGCATTGACTCAGCCAGACTATCCATATGATTTTCCCCACCTGCATTTTATTTTATTTAACGCTAGTCATGCGATGCTTCTTTTTGCTATTACTTTCGCCTCGATTACATTAAAAAATAGGCCAGATACAAAGTCTTTAAAAGACGCTATTCTTTACAGCGTTCCAATTTCTATTTGTGTTTATACAATTAACTTATCTATTAATTATTTTGCTGATGGAAATCCAGCAAATTACTGGTATCTAATTGAATTCCCACTGGGCGATAATATTACTCGTTTCATGCCTGAACCACCCCTTCACATACTTGTCTTTATGGCTATTGCGCTAATACTGTTTATATTTACTTATCTACCTTTTTATATAATGGATAAGCTAAGTATAAATAATTAAGAAAAGGAACTGACTCTTTAAAATTAATAAATCTTATATAAAATGAAAATTATGAAAAATAACCCTTTGTTGAAAGACTTTGATAATAAATACGGTATTCCTCCTTTTGAAGAAATTAAAATAGAACATTATTTGCCTGCATTTAAAGAATCAATAGAAAGACATAAGATAGAAATAAACGAGATAATCAAAAATACAAAAAAGCCTGATTTCGAAAATGTACTTAATGCTATGGAGATGTCTGGATCTGATTTGAATAAAGTTAGCAGAGTTTTTTATAATCTTTTATCAGCGGATTCATCGGATGAGCTCAATAAAATAGCGTCTGAGATTAGTCCGGTTTTATCCAGGCATAATGATGAAATTATTTTAAATCAGAAGCTCTTCTCAAAAATTAAAGTTGTATATGAACAAAGAGATAATCTGGATTCTGAGCAGAGACGATTAACTGAAGTGACTTATAAGGCATTTAAATCTAAAGGCTCTCTTTTAGATGAAGCAAATAGGAAGAAGCTTCAATATTTCAATGAAGAGCTATCCACCCTGTCTTTAAAATTTAATCAGAATGTTTTAAAAGAAACTAATAATTTTAATTTAGTAATAGATTCTGAATCTGATCTAGATGGTTTGCCGGATGATTTAATTCATTTTGCAAAAGAACAAGCTATTGATGCTGGAATGGATGATATGTGGGTATTTAAGCCTACAAGAGAAAATCTATATCCGTTTCTAACGAGCTCTCTAAATAGAGATCTAAGAGAGCAGCTTTACAAAGGTTATTTAAATCGAGGTAAAAATTCAAATTCTGAAAATAATGAAGAATTGGTAAAAAGAATGGCTAAACTGAGAAAAAATAAAGCAAATCTTCTTGGATATGACTCTCATGCTGATTTGGCTTTGGATGACACTATGGCCGAAAATAAAGAAAATGTATTTTCTTTGTTAGATGCTGTCTGGGATCCAGCAATCAATAGGGCAAATGAAGAAATTAGTGAGATGCAAAAAATTATTCAACGTGAAGGAAATAACTTTAAATTAGAAGCTTGGGATTGGTGGCATTATTCAGAGAAATTGAGAAAAGAAAAATACGATTTTTCCGAAGCTGAAATTAAACCATATCTATCATTAAAAAACATTAGATTAGCTGCTTTTAAAACAGCAGAAAGATTATTTGAAATTTCTTTTCATAAAATTCAAGACCATCCAAAGTATCATGAAGATTTGGAAGGATATGAAGTTCTTGATCAAAACAAACAATTGATTGGTATTTTTTTTACTGATTATTTTGCTCGCCCTTCTAAACAAGGTGGAGCTTGGATGACTAGTTACAGAGATCAAAGTAAAAACAATGGCGATGTGTTACCAATGATAATAAATGTCTGTAATTTTCCTAAGCCAAAAAAAGGTGAGCCGACATTGCTTAATCTCGAACATGCGATAACTTTATTTCATGAATTTGGTCATGCCCTTCACGGTCTTCTCTCAAATGTTACCTACCCTTCTTTATCTGGAACTAGTGTGCCAAGAGATTATGTTGAATTTCCTTCTCAAATGATGGAAAACTGGATAAGAAGTCCGGAAGTACTATTTGAATTTGCAACACATTACGAAACTGGAGAAAAGATATCTGAAGAACTTATGAGTAAATATATTGCTAGTCAAAAATTCAATCAAGGTTTTGCTACGACGGAATATTTAGCAGCATCCTATTTAGATTTAGCCTGGCACACTGAAGATAAAGATGTTGACGATATAAATGAATTTGAAAGAAAGCTTTTTGATAAGAAAGGCCTTCCTTACGAGATAGACAGTAGATATGAGAGCACCTATTTTAGTCATATATTTGCTGGTGGTTATTCCTCAAGTTATTACAGTTATATGTGGTCTGAAGTTTTAGATTCTTCTGCTTTTGAGGGGTTTGAGAAAAATGGATTATTTAATAAAGATCTAGGAAAAAAATTGAAAGAATTGGTTTATTCTTCTGGTAATTCAAAAGATCTAATGAGTCAGTTTAAAAAATTTAATGGTTCAGAACCAAACCCTTTAAGACTATTAAAAAAACGTGGTTTAGCTTAATTGAATGAAAGAAAGTTTTAAGCTATTTGGGGCTGAAATTTCTCCTTTTTCAATTAAAGTAAGATCTTACTTAAGATATAAAAAAATTCCTCATAAGTGGATTACCAAACAGCGCTCAAAAGAATATTTAAAGCACGCTAAACTACCATTAACCCCTCTTCTTCTATCTTCTAATGGATCGTCTATGCAAGATTCAACGCCAATTATTGAATCTTTAGAAAAAAAATATAAAAATTTAAGTATTTATCCTGAAGATTCACGTTTGTCTTTTATCGCTGCATTAATAGAGGAATATGCTGATGAATGGGGAAATAAACATATGTTTCATTACAGGTGGTCTTATAAAGCCGATCAAAAATTATCATCAAAACGCATAGCTGCGATGAATGTGCCGACTTTGATTAAATATATTCCAATTGTTTCATCTTTAGCATTGGATAAAGAAGCTGAAATAGTTAGAAATAGAATGATTTCAAGAGTTTCTTTCGTTGGATCAAGCGATAAAAATAAAGATCAAATTGAGTCTTCATTCAAAAGACTCATAGAGCTACTAGATAATCATTTTAAGATCTTTCCTTACTTATTTGGAGGGAGGCCAAGTATTGCTGATTTCGGTTTATGGGGACAACTATATAATTCTTGGATTGACGTGACCGCTAGAAATCTAATCAATCAAAGGCCTAGTTTAGTTGATTGGATAAAGAAGATGGAAAATCCAAAATTAGAAGGAGACTTTGTTGGTTGGAGTGATGTTCACAAAACAATAGAACCTATTCTTGAAAAGGAAATAGGTGGATTATTTTTGCCATGGTCGGAAGCCAACTTAGAAGCCCTAAATACAAATAAAAATAAGTTTTCAATAAATTTAGAAGGCAATGAGTTTTCTCAGAAAACACAAAAATATCATGGCAAATCTTTGTTAGAATTAATTAAGAAGTATGAAAAAATAGATTTGAAGGAATCATTAAAGCCAATATTAGATAAAACCGGCTGTTTAATTTATTTGGAGAGATAAAAAATGAGTGTTAAGTGGGCAATAAAAGGGTTTCTAGAAGAAGCTAATTACTATATTCAAGGTATACCGAGATTCTTTTTTGTGTGGAAAGATGAAAAAGAATTAAGCATTGATACTTTTTTTCAAAAAAACGTTGCTAAGTATCCTGAAGATACTGCATTTATCTTTAATGATAAAAAAATTTCATGGCTTGAAGCGGATCAACAGGTAAATAAGTTTGCTGCCTATTTACAGTCAAAAGAGATTTCTAAAGGTGATTGTTTCGCTATGCTTATGGATAACAGCGCTGATTTTTTAATGCTTTTTTTAGCAGCAAATAGGATTGGTGCAGTTGCTGCTTTGATTAACACGACAGTTACTGGCGAAGGTCTAAAGCATGTTATTTCAATATCAGAGGCTAAAGCTTTGTTTCTTGGTGCCTCTCATTTAGAGAAAACTCAAAAATCTTTAGCTGATTCAGACTTATTAAAATTACCCCTTTTTTTAATGGAAGATAATGAATCTATTCCTGAAGGTTACGAAGATGCTAAGACTCAATCGCAGAATTGCTCGAAGCCAATTGTTACTCGGGTAAAATTAATTGATCTAGCAGCATACATATTTACCTCCGGCACCACTGGTTTACCAAAAGCTGCATTAGTAGACCATGCAAAATTTGTTAAAGGAAGTTATGCAGGACAATTTTTTGGATTTAATTTTAAGCACAGTGACGTATTTTATATCACCCTGCCACTCTATCACTCGACTGGTCTTCTCTATGGATGGGCTGCTTCACTTAGATCAGGATGTGCATCTCTTATAAAGCCTAA
This sequence comes from SAR86 cluster bacterium, assembly GCA_028135785.1. Lineage (GTDB taxonomy): Bacteria > Pseudomonadota > Gammaproteobacteria > Magnimaribacterales > AG-339-G14 > CASICS01. Next base: position 29,397 of record JAOIHS010000003.1, on the reverse strand, counting down.
GTTTTCTGCATCTGAATTTTGGCCCGACATAAGAAAACACAAAGCAACTGCTTTTGTTTATGTAGGAGAATTATGCAGATATTTAATGAATAATCCTCCATCTGAAGAAGATAAAAATCATAGCATTAGAGTTATATCTGGTAACGGCTTAAGGCCTGATATTTGGGAGTCTTTTCAGGATAGATTCGGTATTTCTAAAATAGTTGAAATGTATGGAGCCACAGAAGCAGTAGGTATGTTGATCAATACAGCTGGCAGACCAGGAATGATCGGAAGGAAAAGATCTGATACTTCTGTTATAAAATGTGATTTGGATACTGGCGAACCAATTTTAAATGCTGAAGGTTTTTGTCAAAAAGTAAAATCTGGTGAAACAGGTCTATATATTCAAGAAATCAGTCTCTTTGCAAAATATCAAGGGTATAGAGATCAACAAGCATCTCAATCAAAGATAATGACAGATGTTTTAAAGAAGGATGATGCATTCTTCAATACTGGAGATTTGGTAAAGCTACATGATAATAATTGGTTATCTTTTGCAGATAGAGTTGGAGATACCTATAGATGGAAAAGTGAGAATGTTTCGACTATGGAGGTTGCTGCAATTGTGAATAAATTTTCAGAAGTGTTGGATGCTAATGTTTATGGTGTTGAGGTTAAATCGTCCGAGGGTAAAGCTGGAATGGCAATGATGAATGTATCAATTGATTTTGATATTGATAAATTTGCAGTTCATGTAGATGAAAACTTAAATACTTTTCAAAAGCCTTATTTTTTAAAAGTTACAAATACTATGCAGACTACTGGTACCTTTAAACACCAAAAAGAAGACTTAAAAAAACTTGGTTTTGATCCGTCTTTATCTGAAGATCCAATTTTTTTCCTTCAAAATAATAGATATATTAATTTGACCAGCGAACTTTATGAAAAGATTCATTCTGGAGAAGAGAGAATTTAATGCTTAAAAGTTTTAGAAGCTTTCTTTCTAGACGAACTTTTTCTTACAAGTTAAGAAATCGCGTTATGAATATGTTTTCAAGTTATGAAAACTTTGTATCTATTAGAGAAAAATCTGAACAAAAGCGTAAAAGCGAGAATAGACCTCACGAAGTATTATATTTCCATAAGGTTGATGATCCTTACTCTCATTTGACGATTCAATATATAGACAAATTGTCTTCTACATATGATATTTTGGTTAAGCCGATACTTGTTGGGGAAGAAAACCCTGAAGCTCTTCATGAACCTTCTTTGTATGATAATTACTGCATAGAAGACGTACGAAGAATATCCCCCTTTTATGGTGTAAATTTTTCTAGTGACTCATACCCTAATCAAGAATTAGTAGATCTAGCAAACTCTATTCTTTGCTCAGTAGAAGAGAAAGATTTTATCGAAATAAGCAAGAAAGTAAGCGATGGATTATGGCAAAAAAATAAAACTGTTTTGGATGAATTATCTAGAATTCATAACTCTTCTAATGAAGACATCGTCAAAAAGATTCAAAACGGAAATAAAATAAGAGATGAATGTGGTTATTATTTTGGTTCAGCTTTTTATTATGAAAAGGAACTTTATTGGGGAGTTGATCGCATAAATCATTTAGAGACGAGACTTATTGAACTCGGACTTAACAAATCATCCTCTAATGAACTAATTTGTTCTTTACATGCGAAAGCTCCGGAAAATCTTGATTCGAATAAAAAAATTAATTTGTATTATTACCCTTCTCTAAATAGTCCTTATACTTTTGTTAGCACTAAAAGAGTAAGAGAAATGAGAGAAATGTATCCTATTAATTTATTTACAAAGCCTGTTCTGCCAATGTTGATGAGAATGATGACTATTCCAGATTTTAAAGCAAAATATATTATTTCCGATGCAGCTAGAGAAGGAAGAAAACATGATCATGAAATGAAGTCTATTTATTCCCCAATTGGAAAACCAGCAAGACTTGCTTATTCTTTATTTCCAATAATTGATCAGTATGGCAAGGGTTTTGAGTATATAGAATCATTATTAAATGCATCATTTCAAGATGGCATAAATATAGGAGATACTGTTTATTTAAAAGAATTAGTTCAAAGTCTTGATCTCAATTGGGAAGTTATTAAAAAAGATTTAAACTCAAAAAAATGGAAAAAAATCTTAAATGATAACTGTGATGATATGTATTCTGGAAACTGTTGGGGAGTACCTAGTTTTAAAATTACTAACTCAGATGGTAGCGATCCCTTTTATGTTTGGGGGCAAGACAGAATTTGGTTATTAAAAGAAGAAATATATAAACGTTGTATTAACTAGAACTTATCTTCTATTTTTTTATCTAACTTCTAAAATGGAAAAAGAAAATAAAACTAAAAGAAACCCTGTTGCAAAAAATGCAAAAAAATTTAATTCAGCAAAGGTTTTTCAAGATAAGACAAAGTATAATCGCAAAAAAAAATTAACTCCTCCAGATTAAATATGAAACTAAAATTCAGTAATGTTCTTGAAATGATAGGGAATACTCCTGTTGTAAAAATTAATCAAATAGATACAGGTCTATGTGATCTTTACGTAAAAATGGAAAGTCTTAATCCATTTGGATCAATTAAAGATAGAGTCGGTTTGAAGATGATAGATGATGCGGAAAAAAACGGCACTTTAACTAAAGGATCTACGATCATAGAATGTACTGCGGGAAATACGGGTTTAGGTTTGGCTTTAGCTGCGCAATTAAAGGGTTACAAATTAATTTTGGTTATTCCGGATAAAATGAGCTTGGAAAAAATAAGACATTTAGAAGCGATGGGAGTTGAAATAATTATCACTAGATCAGATGTAGAAAAAGGTCATCCAGAGCATTATCATTCTGTTGCTGAAAATCTTTTAAAGAAAACACCAGGTTCTTTTTTTGCAAATCAATTTGAAAATCCTTCTAATCCAAGAGTTCATGAAGAGACTACCGGACCCGAAATATGGAATCAAATGGATGGAAAGATAGATGCTTTTGTTGCGGGGGTGGGAACTGGTGGAACAATAAGTGGAGTTGGCAAATATTTAAAATCAAAAAATCCAGACATTAAAATAGTTGTGGCTGACCCTGAAGGATCTATCGTTGCAGATGCCGTCAATACTGGAAAATTTAATTACGATGGAGGCTCATGGTTTGTAGAGGGAATAGGAGAAGACTATATCCCAAGAACTTTAAATCTGGATGTAATTGACGAAGGCATATATGTGAGTGATAAAGATGCATTTGCCATGTTAGATAGTCTTTTGCAACAAGAGGGAATCCTTGCGGGGTCATCTTGCGGAACATTAGTAGAAGCTGCAGTAAAGTGGTGCAAAAAACAAACAGAGCCCAAAACAGTTGTTACACTAATTTGTGATACAGGAAATAAGTACTTATCAAAAGCTTTTAATAGAGATTGGGTAAAAGAAAATATTTAAATATTAATTATGAAAGATATAGATAAAAAAGGTTTCGAAACTAGAGCTATACATGCAGGTCAAGAACCCGATCCATCTACTGGAGCAGTCATGACTCCTTTATATACATCATCAACTTACAAGCAATCTAGTCCAGGGGTGCATCAGGGTTTTGATTATTCGAGATCTGGAAATCCAACCAGAAAAGCATTTGAGGACTGCATGACCAGCTTAGAAGAAGGTATAGCTGGTTTTGGTTTTTCATCAGGGGTTGCAGCTATATCAGCTTGTGTTGAGCTCTTGCAACCAGGAGACCATGTTATTGCTATGGATGATCTCTATGGTGGAACCGTTAGATTATTTAACGAGATTAAAATTAAATCTCAAGGCATAACAGTTACATATATTGATATGACTGATTTAAGAAATCTTGATTCTGCTTTGACGCCAAAAACTAAAATGATTTTTGTTGAAACACCAACTAACCCCCTTTTAAAAATAGTAGATCTAGAGAAAATTTCTGAATTTGCTAAAACAAATGATATCTTGTCTATTTGTGACAATACATTCGCATCATCCTATGTACAAAAACCTTTAAACCTTGGAATTGATATTGTCCTTCATTCTGCTACTAAATATTTAGGTGGTCATTCAGATTTGATAGCAGGCATTTTAGTTGTAGGTAAAAATGATGAGGAATTGATTGCTCGAATGGCTAATATTCATAATTCACTAGGGCCAATAACAAGCTCATTTGATAGTTATTTAATTTTAAGGAGTTTGAAAACGCTTCCTATAAGAATGGAAAGACATAATGAAAGTGCCTTCGCTATTGCAAAAGAATTAGAGAGTAACAACAAGATTTCTAAAGTTATATATCCTGGACTAGAAAACCATCCTCAACACGAAATAGCAAAAAAACAAATGAATGGATTTGGAGGGATTATATCAATTGAAGTCGCTGGAGGTTTAGAAGCATCAAAAGCCTTTTTAGAGAAAACAAAAATATTCACTCTTGCAGAAAGTCTTGGCGGTGTTGAGAGTTTAATAGAGCATCCTGCGCTAATGACACATGCCTCGCTTCCAGCAGAAACTAGAGAGAGAATAGGAATATCCGATGGACTCGTAAGACTATCTGTAGGGATAGAAACTTTAGAAGATTTGATTGAGGATATTAATCAAGCTCTAAATTAGGTACCAAAATTAAAGAAGCAAAGCTTGTTTCCATCTAAGTCATAAACATAAGCTCCATAAAAAGTTTCTGTTCTCAAGCCTGGCTCGCCATCATCCTTCGCACCTGACTTTATGGCTTTGGCGTACATTTGATCGACCTCTTCATGTGAGCCTAGAGCTATGGCTTTCATTGCACCATTTCCGGTAGTAGCAACTTCACCATCATAAGGAATAGAAATCGCTAAGATAACAGACTTATCTTCTTTTGAGAGCCACATAGTTATTCGGTCATTTGCTAAAAGCTTAATAGGATTTAACTGACTTAAAACGCCGTCATAAAATATTTCTGCTGTTTCTTTATTGTTAGTTCCTATAGTTGAATATCCTTGCATTGGAGCTGTCATTATTACCTCTATTAATTAAAAATTACTGTTTTATTCTTGTTTAAAAAAATTCTTTGTTCTGTATGATACTTTACTGCCTTCGCTAATGTAATAGACTCAATATCTCTACCTATAATTTCCATTTCTTTAGGAGTTTTAGAATGGTTGATTCTATCTACAGATTGCTCAATGATTGGCCCTTCATCTAACTCTGAGGAAACATAGTGAGCTGTCGCGCCTAATATCTTTACACCCTTTGAATAAGCTTGTTGGTATGGTTTTGCCCCCTTAAAACTTGGTAAAAAAGAATGATGAATATTTATTATATTTCCATAGTACTTTTCACAAAAAGTACTTGATAAAATTTGCATGTATCTAGCAAGAATTATTAATTCGATATTATTTTTTGATAATATTTCTTCTATTTTTTTTTCGGAATTCTCTTTTGCCTCCTCTTGAACCTGAATATGGTAGAAAGGTATCTCATATCTATCAGCTATTTTTTTTAGATCCAGATGATTAGAAATCACACAATTTATATCTATATCTAAAGAACCGACACTAGCTCTGTACAGCAGATCCTGAAGACAATGACTAAACTTTGAAACAAATATTGATGTTTTTAATTTTTTTCCTGCATCGCTAAAAGACCAATCCATTTCTAATTCATTTGCCAACTTAGAAAAATCGTCTTTAAAAGAATCATATTTAAACTCTTTATTTGGAGATATTACCTTCACCCTCATAAAAAATTTACCAGTTTCTGGATCGCCAAAATGAGCTGAGTCTATTATGAAAAGTTCAGAATTATTTAAACATGTAGAAACTTTGGCAACCAAACCAAACTTATCTGGGCATGTAACTCTCAAAATGTATTCTTTATTGCTCATATTTTCTATAATAAAACTTTATAATTCCTTTATTAGAGCCTTTTACATCAATTGCTCTAATCAACTCACCGCCATCTAAATATATTTCTTGTTTGATGTCTATACCTCTGAATATAAAAGTACCTTTAATTATTTCTGGATCATATGCTGCAAATCCTGAAATCAGTGAGGGATCAGAAGATCTGATTTCAGTATTTTGTAAAAAAGAAAAATTATATTGAACCCATTGTCTAAAATAATTATAAGAAATAGTAATCTCATCGCTACAAAAATCTATTCTAAATAATTGGCTCTTAGAGAGAAAAAAAGGCAACAACCTATTCAAAATTATTGAATAATTAATTGTATTATTTTTTTCAAAGAATGGCTCAAGTCCAGAAAAATTATCCACTCTATTAAGATCCCAATAACCCTCTAAATTAGAAGAGATAGTGTTGTCTGCACAATTGCTTATATCTTCCTTAGGGGGAAAAGAAAAAGAAAAATATCTAAGGGTTAAGATCAAAACCAAAGCCAGTAAAAATAAAAATAACCATTTCGTCATCGATTTTATTCTGTAGGTGAAGATTCTATATATATTGATCTAGATGGAAAGGCAAAATCTGAACCATTTTCTTTAACAATTCTGAGAATCTCTATTAAAAGATTTTGCTTAGTTTCTGAAAATTCAGTGTAACCATCTGCCTCTGAATAACACAATATTTCTAAGTCTATCGAACTAGCTCCAAACTCTATTGCCTTTGCAAATGACTCTTGATTTGGATTAATTGAAAATCCTTTTTTCTTACTGCTTATAACCTGTTCAATTTGCGAACATATTTTAAGAATAGTATCTGCTTCAGTTGAATATATTAAATTGATTATCCATTTTATTCTTCTAAATTTTAGTTGCTTATGATTTATTACACTCACATCAGAAAGATCTTTATTAGGAATAATCATAGGCGAAGTGTTGAATAATCTAATGGTTGTTGATCTAAAGCCGATAGTTTCAACTATTCCATGAAAATGATCTATTACCTCTATTCTATCCCCAGGTTGGAAACGATTTTCCCCAATTATCAACATGCCAGCTATCAAATTTTTAAAAAGATCTTGAGCACCTAAAGCTATTGCTACTGAAAAAAGACCTAACCCTGCTATTAATGGACCGATCTCGATCCCAAATATATCTAAAATTACAGCAAATCCTAATATCCAAACCAATATTCTTAGTGACTTTTCTAGCCACATTGACATAGCAGAAGTTAGCCATGTATTTCCAGTAAGTACTTTGAATAGTGGTTGAATAGAATTGGCTAAAACGCTAAAAATTGTAAATACAACGGATGCCTTGACTATATTGGTTGCAACAAGATCAAACAGTCCTGATAGAGGCAAATAAACAGTAATTATATAAAGACCTATAGTTAAAGGTATATATCCCAGAGGTTTCTTTAAAGAGCTCAACAATAAATCATCAAGCTCTGAATCTGTTTGAGCAGTTAATCTTTCTAACCATTTGATGCAAATTGAAGACACTACACCTTTCAAGATTAAAGAAATAATTAGAATTACTAAAGAAATTATAAGTTGTGAGATACTCACCCCAAGCAAACCTTGATTCCAAACGCTCGCTATTAAATCAAAAAAACCTTCCATAACTCCCTCTCAAAATAACTGAATACTACCTAGATATAATTTTAAAATAATTTGCTAATGATTACTCAGGTTTAAATTTTACTGGCATTTCCGAAATAGCGTGTACAAAGTTATTAGGTACAACCTTCCATTCATCAGATTGATGCATATCTGGAAACCTTCTTAATATTTGAGAATAAACTTCTGATAATTGCATATTTGCCATATGTTTACCTAAACACATATGTCTTCCGTAACCAAAAGCCAAATGTTTTTTTGCATTCTCTCTCTCCACATTAAATTGGTTAGGATTTGGAAAAATCTCAGGATCTCTATTAGCAGCTCCATAATAAAAAACAACTTTCTCATGAGGCCCTATTTTTTGCTCACCAATTTGAGTATTTTCTGTTGTTGTTCTTCTCATAAATATTACTGGCGAAACCATCCTTATTGATTCGTTAACCATATTTGGCAAAAGATCTGAATCATTAATTACCTTTTCCTTTTGTAAGGGATTTTCTGTGAGCAATTTCATTGTTCCGCTTATAGAATTTCTAGTTGTATCATTTCCAGCAATAATGATAAGCAACCAGGATCCATCAAGATATTCATCAGGAAGTTTTTTTCCATCAATCTCTATATTAGCTATCACCGTAAGTAAGTCATTCTCTGGATTTTTTCGTCTTTCTAAAAGAATACTTCTTCCATAATCAAACATTTCTTTTACAGTATCTTGAAATAAGTTAATCATTGCTTGATCGGGAGCAGAATCTTTTTCTTTTTCATTAAGCTCTAAGTTATTTTTTTCTGCTACTTGAGTTGCGCCAACTAATTGAGCCATTTCTAAAAAGGTCATCCATTCTTTAATTTTATATCTATCACTTTCCGGGACACCCAAAATCTCACAAAGAGAAAAAATAGGAATTTCTGAAGCAACAGCATCAACAAGATTACATTCGCCTAAAGGGGCAATATTATCTAAGAGCTCTGTTACCTTAATGGAAACCTTCTTTCTTAGATCATCTATAAATCTAGGTGAAAAAAACTGCATATGAGGATTTCTCATAGCAAGATGTAATTTATCATCCATTCCTAGCATGTGATCTAGAGCAGCTCTATAAAGTTGTTCGATCGTAACATCATTAGAATATCCAAGAGTAAACTGAGTGCCGCTTCCAATTTGAGAAGAAAAAGTTTTTTGATTTTTAGATGCCTGCTCAATATCTTTGTATGATGTTAATGTCCAAAATCCTGGCTCACTGTCAGTTTCGCCAGATTCATGAAAATAAACCGGTGCGTTTTCTCTTAAGTTTTTAAAATGCTCGAAGGGCTGCCCTTTTTCAAATAAGAACACATTAGTTAAGTCAAAATCTCTCTCAAATTTGTAGACTGGTGCGAAGCTCGGACTATTAATTTTTAGTAAAGGTTGTAAGTCGCTATTTAAATCCATTTGATCCCCGGTGAGTGATTAATAATTTTATAAAAACTATAATTAAGTTGGCGCGCCCGGAAGGATTCGAACCTCCGACACCGTAGTTCGTAGCCACGTGCTCTATCCAACTGAGCTACGGGCGCATCACATACTATTCTACAGAATCTTCGGATAATTTATTATGAATTTCTTCTCTGTGGACAGCTATTGAGGTTGGTGCGCTAATACCTATGCGAACTTGATTTCCTTTTATTTCCAAAATAGTGATCTTTACATCATCTCCTATCATTAATGACTGGTCTTGTTTTCTACTAAGAACTAACATTTCTCCCTCCTGAAATACCTCTTATACAACTTGAATGTTCAAAAACTTTTAGATCCATCTTAATGTTAAGACAATTTTAAAAGATTGTCTTAAAACGAAGTTAACAGGAAAATTCTGACATGTATACACCTGGATATATTTAAGTTCTAATCAGGTTCAAAGCCATAAGGTGGAGAATTTTTAAAATTACTATTTAATAGATAGGTTTTTTTTCTTAGAAGAGCAGCAAGCTCTTCATTAGAAATATCTTTTGAAATGTCTGAATATTTAAAAGGATCTCCTATCCTAAGACTTACTTCAGTATTTATTCTTCTTTTTACTTCATGAAATAGCAATGATGATCTTAATAAAGGGCTGATATGGCTGCATAGCTGAAAAAGAAAAGTATTTGAACCCAAAAAGTTAATGGGAATAATATCTGGATCAGTTTGCTTAATTAGCCTAGAAGTAAATTTTTTCCACTCAGGATCATAAGCTTTAGACTTTTTATGATAAAACTTTGCTGTTGTAGAAACAGAGCCAGATGGAAAAATTATTATGCACCCTCCTTCTGACAAATGTTTTCGCGCTACTTTTCTAGTTGCTATATTGGTAAGTAATGCTTTCCTATCACCTGTAAAATCAATCGGTAATAAATTTTCTTTAGTTTCAGGCGCCCTTAAAAGCAAAGAATGAACCAATAACTTAAAATCTTTTCTTTTTTTACTTACAAGCCAACTTAGAACCAAACCATCTAAAACACCAAAAGGATGATTTGCTACAAATATGGCTGGTCCAGATTCTGGAATTTTTACCATTTGTTCTGAACTTAAATCTATTTTTAATCCTAAAAGATCAACACATCCTTCCCAGAAGTTTGACCATTTCTCAGGGGTATCCTGATATTTTCGATACAATTTATAAATTGTTGGTTGTCCAGAAATAAATTCAATGCCCCTAATTAAAAATTTTCTTATAAATGGGTCATCAGGGTCTGCGTAACTAAAATACTTTGATTCGGTATGGTTCATATTATTTTGGCGGAGAGAAAGGGATTCGAACCCTTGAAGGAGTTTCCCCCTTACACGCTTTCCAAGCGAGCGCATTCGACCACTCTGCCACCTCTCCTTTATTAAAAACCAAAAACATATTTAAAACTAGCTTCTTATTCCAATGCCTTTTTTTAAAATATACAAACTCAAGGTGTAAAAAAGAATTATAAAAAATGAAATCATAACCAAAGCTACATTTACGTTTATATCTGATACTCCTAGCATGCCATATCTAAATGCATTGACCATATACAGCACTGGATTTAGTTTAGAGATAATTTGCCAAGTCTCGGATAAAAGAGTGATTGAATAAAAAACACCACCTAAATAAATTAAAGGTGTTAGGACGAATGTTGGAACTATATTTATATCATCAAAGCTATCTGCAAAAATTGCATTAAGCAATCCCGCTAAAGAAAATAGTACTGCTGTTAAAAAAATTACTAATAGTGTTAAAGGAATATTTTGAACCTGAATGTCTGTGAATAAAAGCGAAGTAACCATAACCAATATGCCCACTAAAATACCTCTAACCACCCCGCCGGCAACAAAGCCCAATAGAATTAAATATGTGGGCATAGGCGAAACTAGCAATTCTTCTATGCTTTTTTGAAATTTAACTCCATAAAAAGAAGAAACAACATTTGAATAAGCGTTAGTTATCACAGCTAACATAATTAAACCGGGTGCCATAAACTGCATATAATCAAATCCGCCCATTTGACCAATTCTTGTTCCGATAAATGAGCCAAATATTACAAAATAAAGAATTGTAGTAACTACAGAAGGAATTAAAGTTTGCTGCCAGATTCTAAAGAACCTTTTAATTTCCTTTACTACTAAGGTTCTCAAAGATCTGTATTGCTCAATAAAATTCATATTATTTAGTTAAGGATAAAAATAGCTCTTCAAGTCTATTTGTTTCATTTGTCATACTCTGAATTTTTATATTATTTTGAGAAAAATAAGTTAGAACCTTGTTTAGATTATTGACCTTATCTATTTTAACTGAAAAGGTCGTATCATTGATTTTTTGAAATTCTAAATTTTCTGAATTTACTATTTTTTCATGGGATGCTGTTAGTTCAAAAACATAAATTTCTGATTCTAACTCTTGCAAGAGCGATCTCATTGAAGAGGTTCTTACGATTTGGCCATGATCAATAATAGAAATATTTTTACAAAGCTTTTCTGCTTCTTCTAAGTAATGAGTAGTTAAAATAATTGTAGTTCCATTTTCATTTATTTCTTGGAGAAACTCCCACAAAGATCTTCTCAATTCTATATCTACTCCAGCAGTCGGTTCATCTAAGATTAATAGATCAGGGTTATTAACTAAAGCCTTAGCCACCATCAATCTTCTCTTCATCCCTCCCGAAAGGTTTCTTCCTTGTTCATTACGTTTGTCCCATAAACCAAGTCTTTGAAGATAGTAATCCGTATTTTTTTTAATGTCTTTAGGGCTCATTCCGTAATAGCCTGCTTGATGTGTAAGAACCTGATAAACAGTTTCAAATTGATTAAAGTTTACTTCCTGACCAACAACTCCTAGTTTTCTTTTTGCCTTTGAATGATTAGTATCAATATCGATACCTAAAATTTCAACGCTGCCTGAAGTTTTTGTAACCAAAGAACTAATAATCCCTATAGCGGTTGATTTGCCGGCGCCATTAGGACCTAATAAAGCATAAAAATCGCCAGCTGAAACACTTAGATCAATATTTTTAAGAGCTTCTATATTGCCAGGATAGGTCTTAGAAAGATTCTTTATTTCAAGAGCTAAATTAGACAAACTATTTAGTCAAGAAAGACATTCCGTCTTCCAATCCTTTAAGGGTAAGGGGATACATTTGACCTTCTATCAAGGATCTAGATAAGTCTATTGATGCTGAATAATCCCAATGATCTTCTGGAATAGGATTTAACCAAATTAATCTTTCGTAATTATTAAATAATTTTCTCATCCAAGCAGAGCCAGCCTCTTCGTTCCAGTGTTCTATGCTGCCGCCTGCATTTGATATTTCATAAGGTGCCATTGAGGCATCGCCAACAAAGATAATTTTATAATCGGAAGAATATTTTTGAATTAACTCAATAGTTTCAACTCTCTCGTTATGTCTACGATTATTATCTTTCCAGACAGTTTCGTAAATAAAATTATGAAAGTAGAAATATTCAAGAGTTTTAAATTCAGTTTTGCAGGCTGAGAATAACTCTTCGCAGATTTTAACGTGCGGATCCATTGAGCCACCAACATCAAATAAAACTAATACTTTTACTGAATTCGTCTTTTCAGGGATCATTTTGATATCTAATAGTCCGGCATTTTTGGCTGTAGACTTTATAGTGCCATCAAGATCAAATTCATCATCTCTAGATTCTCTTACAAATTTTCTTAATCTCCTTAAAGCTATCTTTATATTTCTTGTTCCTAGCTCAACTGAATCATCTAAGTTCCTATAATCCCTTTGTTCCCAGACTTTTACTGCTTTGCCTTGCTTACCATCTCCTCCGACTCTAATACCCTCTGGATTAACTCCAGAATTTCCGTATGGAGATGTCCCAGCAGTTCCAACCCATTTATTTCCACCTTCGTGACGTCCTTTTTGCTCCTCAAGTCTATTTTTAAATTCTTCTAAAAGCTTTTCAAGACCTCCCATAGATTCAATTTTTTTTAATTCTTCTGGAGTAAGAAATTTTTCAAATTCTTTTCTTAACCATTCATCTGGAATCATGGTCTGGATTACATCATCTAAAGTTTCTAGGCCTTTAAAATATATATCAAAAGCTCTGTCGAATTTATCGTAATGTTTTTCATCTTTGACAAGAATTGATCTAGAAAGAAAATAAAAATCATTTACGTTAGCAAAAGCAAGATGATTTTCTAATCCTCTAATTAAGTCTAGTAACTCCCTTAGCGTGCAAGGAATACCAACATCTTTAAGAGTTTTAAATAAATTAATTAACATTATTTAGAGTTATTTTCTCTCCTTGTCATAAATGCAAGTCTTTCAAGTAACTGAACATCTTGTTCGTTTTTAACCAATGCTCCGTACAAAGGTGGAATTGCCTTTGAAGGATCTCTATTTTTAAGAATTTCATCAGGCAAATCATCAGCCATTAAAAGTTTCAACCAATCAACCAGTTCTGAAGTCGATGGTTTCTTTTTCAAGCCTGGAACTTTTCTAACATCAAAAAATATATCCAAAGCTTCTTTCACTAGCTTTTCTTTCACTTTTGGATGATGAACTTTAATAATTTGTTTCATAGTCTCTCTGTCAGGGAAAGATATATAATGAAAAAAACATCTTCTTAAAAAAGCATCAGGTAATTCTTTTTCATTGTTGCTAGTAATAATAACTATGGGTCTTTTTTTTGCTTTAATGAGCTGTTTAGTTTCATAGACATAAAACTCCATACGATCAATTTCTTGCAGCAAATCATTAGGAAATTCAATATCAGCCTTATCAATTTCATCAATTAAAAGAACCACCTTCTCATCAGCTTCAAAAGCCTCCCAAAGTTTTCCTTTCTCGATATAATTTGAAATATCTTTAACTCTTTCATCGCCTAATTGAGAGTCTCTCAGTCTAGTAACAGCGTCGTATTCATAGAGGCCTTGCTGAGCTTTCGTTGTTGATTTAACGTTCCATTCGATAAGAGGAACTTTCAGAGATTCTGCAATTTCCTGTGCAAGCATAGTTTTTCCAGTTCCTGGTTCACCTTTTATTAGTAAAGGCTTTTCAAGAGTTACAGCCGCATTTACGGACAGACTTAAGTCATCCGTTGAAATATATGATTTAGTTCCTTTAAATTTCATTTCAATCCCCGTTTATTTAATTTTAAATTTTGCATATCTTATCTAAAATAATGGGAAATTACTTCTTTATTCTTAATTTTGCCATCTGTTTAGATTGACCAACTAAGTTTCCTTCTGAATCCCAAATTTCTCTATCTTCTTCCATAAAACCTCTAGTAACAAATTCAGTTTTTGCTATGACTTTTAATGGCCCAGGTTTTGGAAAACCTCGAATATGACTTGTCAGTGAAATAGTGGGCACCCATCCTACTGATCCAAGTTTATTAAAAATTGGCGGCGTTGTTGCATCTAAAAATAAGATCAAACTATAAAGATCGGCAGTGTCTTTTTCTGGCCAAGACATATATAAATTTAAACAAGCATCATTTTTTTTATTATTACTTTTCCACCATTGAGAATTTGAACAATATTTTTTTTCTATACTTTTCTCTAGAACGGGATTAAATCCTTCTTTATAAGGCTGAAGAATACAATCATCATAAGGTTCGAAGTCTGGGGAAGATCTAGCAGATAAATTAAGTCCATTAGATTTAGAGAAATCAGTAAAAGTTGCAGTAAATATAGTTTTTAACTTATTTCCTTGAAATAGCATAGCTCTAGCCGTGCTCAAGCTTTTCGTAGCCTCGAGAGGCTCTACTTTAATTATAGCTTCTCCAAAATCTACTCTTTCTATGTAATTAGCTGAAATAGATAAAGGGTCTTTATGCGATATAGATCCTGCAATAGCTCGGGTTGCTAGCGCCATTGAATAACCTCCGTTAGGGGTGTTACCGATTCCCCATCTATCTGAAAGAAAACCCTTCCAAATATTATCTTCTAACTGAATCAATGATGAATCTTCTGTAAAATACTCAAACGATGTTTTCATAAAAATTAGTTTATATTAATGAACATGCAATCTAAATTATTTGATATTGGCGCCAACCTTACTCACGAATCTTTTAATATAGATTTAAATGAAATTATAAATGAATTTATAGAAAGTAATATTAATAAAATATGCATTACTGGTTGTGATATCAATGATAGTAAGAAAGCCCTTTCTATTGCTCAATCATTTCCAGAAAATCTAATATCAACTTGTGGTATTCATCCCCATTATGCAGATAAATTTAATGACTCATCCGCAGAAGAGATTAAAAAAATTGCTGAAAATAATCTAGTTAAGGCTATCGGTGAAACAGGTTTAGATTTCAATAGAAATTACTCATCTAAAAAAAATCAAATAAATTCTTTTCAAAAACATATTGGAATAGCGAATGAGCTAAAAATGCCATTGTTTCTTCATCAAAGAGATTCTCATAAAGATTTTTTAAACTGCATAGAAATTGCAAAACCTGAAACAAATTGTGTTGTTCATTGCTTTACTGGGTCAAAAATAGAAATGACTGATTATTTGAATTTAGGTTTTTATATAGGCTTAACAGGCTGGATATGTGATCCAAAAAGAGGTGCGCATATGGAAGAGTTCATTTCAGATATTCCTTTGGAAAAGTTATTAATAGAAACTGATTCACCATATTTACTTCCTAAAAAAGTTAAAATAAAAGGCAGAAGAAATAAACCTTTATTTTTAAGTGAAGTTTTAAATAAGGTTTCAGAGATCAGGCAAGAACCAATTGATATTTTATGCAGCGAAATATTTAAAAATAGTCTTAAATTTTTTAACCTTCAGGAATAATTTTGCTCTTTACTAAAGCTTCGAAATTAAATTCATCTCCTAATTCACTAATTATTTCTTTAGTATTAAAACCTTTATCAACTGGTGCATGCTTAATTTCACTTGGGGTTTCAGAAAATCTTGGTGCTGGAGCCGGTTGATTTAAACCATCAATTTCTACGAATGTTTTTCTTTCAACATTATGTTCAAATTCAATGGCTTCTTGCATTGATAAGACAGGGGAAAAACAAACTTCGCCGCCTTCCATAATCTTGCACCAATCATCTCTACTTTTTTCTTTAAACCTTGCTTTAATAATTTCTTTTAATTCCGGCCATTTAGATTTATCCATTTGATCTTTAAATTTTTCTTTATCTAAATCTAATCTAGAAAGAAGTTCTTTATAAAACTGTGGCTCAATGGATCCAATTGATACAAATTTTCCATCTTTACACTCATAACAACCATAGAAATGTGCGGCTCCATCTAGGAGGTTAGACTCTCTTTCGTCTTTCCAAAAACCAGCACCATAAAAGCCATACATCATAGACATCAGCAATGCCGAACCATCTGTCATAGCTGCATCTATAATTTGACCTTTTCCTGATCTTGAGGTCTCAACTAAAGCAGCACATATTCCCATAGCCAATAACATTCCACCTCCACCAAAATCTCCTACTAAATTAAGAGGCGGCGCTGGCACATCATTCTTACTTCCAATGCTCGCCATTACACCAGTCAAAGAAATATAATTTAAATCATGACCTGGAGTTGACGCTAAAGGACCAAATTGCCCCCAGCCGGTCATTCTTCCATAAATTAATTTTGGATTAATTTTTAAAAAATCATCCGGACCCATATTAAGTTTTTCCATTTTTCCAGGTCTAAGTCCCTCTAAAACGACATCTGCTGAACTAATTAACTCATTAATCAAAGGCAATGAATCAGGATTTTTTAAATCGATAGATATAGATCTTTTGCCTCTACTTGCAATATCAGTTTTTGTTGATTGTCCTGCCGATTCAAAACGATCTATAACTGTTACATCAGCACCTAAATCTGCAAGGATCATTCCACAGAATGGTCCGGGTCCTAGGGCCGAAAACTCAATAACTTTAATTCCTTTTAGAGGGCCCATATTTTCACCTAATTGGTTTAAGTTTGATTAATAGTACTGGCAATAAAACTAAAGACCCTATTACCGCCATCACCATAGATAAAGATGTAAAAATTCCGAAGAAGATAGTTGGGCTGAAGTTAGAAGTAGATAGAACTAAAAACCCTAAAACAATTGTTATAGAAGTATAAAAAAGAGCTCTTCCAATAGTTGCATGAGTTCTTTTTGTGCTTTCTAAATAGTTCTTGCTTGCAGCAAATTCTTTTTTAAATCGATGGATATAATGAATAGTATTATCGACTCCCATTCCGATACTGACAGCAGCTACAGTGACTGTCATAACATCAAGAGGAATACCTATAAGCCCTATAGTACCAATGACGGCACCAGCGGCTAGAAAGTTAGGGATAATGCCTATTACAGCGAGACTTAAAGACCTAAAAAGAAATATAAACATCAAGAAAATACAAAGGAATACTATCCCCATACTGCCAATCAATGAACCAAATAAACTTTGTAATAAATTATTATAAATTACTGATATTCCTGTTAATTTATATCTATCTTTAGATAAATTGAACTCATTTTCCAAGTCATATCTAACTGAGCTAATTAATTCTTTTCTGTTTAACCCTTCATATGACTCTATTACTCTTGCAGATAACCTTACTTGATTATCGCCATTCGTAATATATGAAGCCAATAATTGAGACTCTATTTCTTCCGGTAATAGCTTTCGAAGCAATGCCAACTCAAGATCTGAGAGTCTTTTATTGTTGTTAGCTATTTCAGCTATTTTTATGCCGCTGGAAACAGACAAAACTTTTCCTATTTCTGGTCTATTTTCTAAGTAATCATGGATTGTTTCAAGATAAGCTAAATTATCAGAAGTGAACCAGTAGCCCTGCTCTTCGATTTCATCGTCCAACGCACTTCCAAAGTCATCATCAAAATCATCAAATCCTTCATCTTCTGCTATTTGAACTTCTGGAGCATCGATAATTACATCTAATGTCGCTGTACCTCCAAGTTTTCTATCTATTAGAGAGAGGCCTTTGTATATTTCAGTAGATGATTTGAAATAATCAATAAACTTATTTTCAACTGTTAATTTAGATATTCCCCAACTAGATAAAAGCAAAACTAGTAAGGAAAATAATATGACCTTATAGGGATTATTCTTAGCTAGACTATGAATCATTAAAGTTTTTCTAGAAGAATTATCCGAGCCCAAATTTAACCTATCTTTATTAATTAGGGATAACAAAGAGCCAAAAAAAATAAAAGCAAAAAGAAAAGTAATCGATACACCAAGTACCATAATAATTCCAAAATCAATGACTGGCTTTATATCACTAACTATTAATGAGGCAAAAGCTACTAAAGTGGTTAACGCTGTATAGAGGCATGGTAAAAACATTTGCCTAAGAGTTTCTCCAACGAGTTCTCTTTGATTTAAATTTTTATTTATAGATGCTAGTTCTTGATATCTCACTATTAAGTGCACCATCAATGAAATACTGATAATCATTAGAATAGAAACAAAATTTGCAGAAACAACTGTTACTTTCCAACCCAACCAACCTACTGCTCCCATTGACAAGATTGAAGTTACTCCAGCTGTCAATAATGGAATTAATACCCACACCAAACTTCTAAAAATATATGACAACACAACTACAAAGATTAATAAAACTGCTATGCCAAATACAAATAAATCTTGAGAGATAAACTTAATGGTGTCAGCAGTTATCATTGCCCCGCCACCTAGAAACAACTCACCTTTAGTTGAATATTGGGCAAGCAATGATCTTATTGACGAAACTAATTTTTTTTCATTATTAGAAATCTGAGCTTTTTCTATATTTATTAACCTATTTATTTCGTTAAGATCTTCTTGTTTAGTTTCGGAAAAGGATTCATTAATTAAATACCTTTCATTGATTAAACTCTCGTAGATAAGATTACGATTCAAAGTTAATTGAAATGCTGTGGTTTTTAAATCTTCACTTATTAATAAATTTTTATAAACAGGATTTGTAGATAAGACTCTTTTAGCTAACTTTATATCTATATTTTTTTCGTTAAGAGTAGAAATACTATCTGCAATATCGCTAAGAGATTCACCAGGAAGGCTTTCTATTAAAGGCACATCCAATAAACTTAAAACGCTTGAAATTCCTTTAATCTGAGAAAGATCACTTACAAGGGTTTTTATATCAGTGATAACTGATTTTGATATTAATGTCTCATTGGGTGTAAAAGTAACAACTAAAAAATCGCTAGAACCATAAAGTTCAGTATTTTCTCTATATAGTTTTAGGTCAGGATCATTTTCTAGCAGAAGTGTTTCAGAAGATGCATCTAATTTAAAATTAGAAATACCTGTGGCAATGATAATTAGAATAAAAAACATTGAAAAAAGGTTTATTTTTGGAGTTCTTGTAATCCAATTAGTAACTGTCATTTATTTTTTTTAGTAAATTTTGTTTTTGTCTTTCAGCAAATCTTTGTCGATCTTCTTCGGTCTTTTCATTTTTGCAATTATGACAAGAAATGCCTTCAATGTATTCAAGCTTTAATAAATCATCGCTAGATAAAGGTCTTCTACATGCAAAACATTGTGTATGTGATCCAGTTTGTAAATTTTTATCGACGGTAACCCTGTCATCAAAAACAAAACAATCTCCAGTCCAATTATCAGTAGATGATGATTTTTCAAAATAATTAAGAATTCCACCTTCTAGTTGATAAACATCATCAATACCATTTGCATGAAATAATGCTGATGCTTTTTCACATCTAATTCCTCCTGTACAAAAAATAGCTAATTTTTTATCGGTAAATAACTTTTTAGACGCTTTAATGTATTTATCGAATTCTCTAAAATTTTTAGTATTTGGAGAGACTGCTTTGTTAAAAGTACCGACGCCGATCTCATAATTATTTCTTACATCAATCGTTACTACACTTTCATCATTAATAAATTCATTCCAATTTTCCGGCTCTATATATTTATTTAAAGAAACATCAACTCTTACATCTGTCCCTGAGGGAACTATTTCATCTCTAGTTTTAATTTTAAGTTTTTTAAAAGGAGCTTTTATGGATTTAGACTTTTTTATTGAAATTGAACCAAAATCTTTTTCAAGAAAGGCAATAAAGTTATCCAAATTATTTAAATTATGAGAGGCTATAGTTGAATTTATTCCCTCAGGGGTAAAGATTATAGTTCCAATTATTTTTAAATTTTTTGCTTTTTTTCCTACCACTTGAATATATGAAAGTGGTTTATTGATCTTTAGGCAGCTATAAAAAGCATATATATAGTAAAAATTATCAGAATTAGTCATGTCCCCCACCAAGACACTTTGGTGACTCTAACTCTTCGCCAGTTTTATCTTTCCATTCATCTGGGGTAAAAGGATGAATGGCAATCGCATGAATCTTTTTCATTTCTTCATCTAATATGGAATATATTTTTTGATGCCTCTGAACCACTCTTAAGTTCTCAAAACCGGTAGAAACTACTATTACTTTAAAGTGAGATTCAGCGCCATCAGGAACATTATGATTAGGAGATTCGTTTATTACTTCTAAATACCACGGCTCGCAATCTACTTTTAATTTACTTTCAATTTCTTCTTTAATCATTTTTATAATTAAGTTCTCCTAAATTCTCTTCGTGAGATGTCCTTGTCATCTTGACTCTTGAAAAGACAAAAATTGCTGAAATCCATAAAATAGTAGATATTGATATTGCTGATAGCCCGACACTATTTAAAATATTTGATTCTACTTCACCAGCAACAGCTCCTTTTGGCCAGGCTGAAACAGACAAAATTAGTCCAGCTAAAAACGCACCGGCACCACTCATACATTTAGCTGCAAAGGATCTTGCAGCTAAAAGAGTTCCTTCCATTCTTCTTCCTGTCAGTTTTTCAACCTCTTCAACTGTATCAAAAACCATTGAAGCAAGGGTGGTGTATGAAATTATCTGAGCACTTACAGCTACCCAATGAAAAATAAGAACCATAGGTAAAATAAGTGAAGAATCATTATTAGGCAAATAATCTAATACTCTCATTAAAATGACTACATTTTCAGCAACGAAAGCAACTATGAATAAATAGATTATAGTTTCTCTCTTTCCTAACTTAGCCGCTAGCATAGGTGATACTTTTAAACCCACTAAAGGAGTAAGGAAAAGAGTCAGACCAATGGTTAAAATATTTAATGGTGTGAATTCCCAAAAGTAGCTATAAAAAAATAACGTTAAATTAGTCGCTATTCCTGTAGCTACACTAGTAATGATCATTGCTAAAAATAAAACCAAATAATCTCGGCTAATTGTTACTGTTTCCCAAAGTTCGCTTAAAGTGTTTTTGAAGGAAATCTTTTTTGCTTCTGGAGAATGTAAATCCTTTATGTGCTTATGAGTTCCTAATGCGGTAACCATGATCGCTATGAACATTATCAAACTACAAACTAATCCATAAATTTTCCAAGTTTCAGGCAGATATCTTGCATCAGTAGTTCCCGTGTAACTACTATAAACGACAAATATCCACAATGAATTCCATACAAGCAGGCCTCCCCACCAACCAAACCAATACCTGTATGACAATAGAGAACTTCTTTCTACATAATCTTTAGATAGTTCAGGTCCTAAAGCAGTACTTGGAATTTCATAAAACGTAATAGCAGTTCTTATAAAAACACCCACTCCTAATAGATAAAAAAACAACTGAGTTTGTGAAAGCGCTTCTGGGGGATCCCATAGAAGAAAAAAAGAAAGGCTAACAGGAATGGCAGAAAAATACATAAAAGGATGTCTTCTTCCCCATTTAGACTGATGACTATCAGAAAAATACCCAACCAAAGGGTCTGAAAATGCATCAAATACCAACATCAATAGTATAGCTAAACCAGCTAAGTCTGGAGCTAGTCCAAATATTTGGACGTAAACAAATAACAAAAAATATGCAAAAGCATTATCTTTTATTCCATAGGACATAGAGCCAAATCCATATAGAAATTTAGTTAGAAAAGGTAGTTTATCTGAGGACATTAATTCAGTTGATTAACGTAAATTGGGGACGACCAAGCCCTTTCTTCTGACAACATCGTGCAATTATCTTCTCTACTAGTTTGGAAACCTCCATAACAAATATTAACTTTTTTACAATTTCCATTCTCGTCATAATCACATCTTAAATTGCCACCATTGATTCTCAAAGAAGGTTCTTCTATGGCTCTAACATAATAAAGACTGTCTCTACCATTTTTAGAATATTCTGAATCTGAAAATCTAAATCTACACTCCCCAGAATTAACTTTGCATTTGTGCACTTTCCAAACATCCTTAATCAGATCTTCAACTGGTTCATTATTATAGTTTTGAGGAGTAATCTTTATTATTTCAAGCCTAGTTATTTCTCTTCTCTCATCAGAAGGATTGAAACACTCGTTTTTACATAGTTTCATTACTTTTTCATTGTCTGCTTTTGAGAGACCCAAATCAGGACATCCAGGTTTTTGCTTAAACGAGCCTACAGCCTTGACTTCAAAAACAGGATTTTCAGAAAGTTCAGTTTTAGAACCCATAGGTACACGACCATTTTTAGAATTTATAAGATCAAACCATAATAAAATTCTAGGGCCACTGGTTGCATAGGTTTCCTTGTTTTTAAAACCATCCCAAATTCCTTCTCTGCTTCTTTGAGATACGTGAACTGCAGCAAGACCTCCAGTCGTAAAAAATGAAGACTGTCTTTCTGCTTCAAACATTGTTAATTCACTGGCTGTATTAATTTCGCTTGGTATAACTTCCCATGGAATATCTGATTTTAGCTCTTCTGGATAAGTATTTTTGTAAAAGAATTCACTAGATGGTCCATTTGCTTCAGTTGTAACTAACCTATCTATCGCTTTATATCCAGTTCCCGGCCTGGCTCGATGATTATCACTAGATGCAATAAACCCAAAATCAAATGAATTGATTTTATCACCTTCAAATTTTCTTAGAGCAAGAGCGTATTGGACAGAAGCGCTAGGCCTCATATTAAAAGCAGGAACAAAACAGTCTTTACATTGTCCGGAATCCAACCAATCTGATGGTTTAGCTCCTAAAACTGACCAGTGTCCATATTGGCCTCCTTCAATATAAGACTGCTTAGCTAACTCTGCTCTGGATGAACAAATTTCTTTACTAGAACCATTAGTCAAACATCTTTCTTTAATTATTTCTCCAGCCCTCCAACAAGAAGGAAGGTAATTACCTGTTGGTTCTGGGCATGCTTTAGTGCCGTTTTTGCTTAAAGTTGCATTCCAATCTCTATATTCTTCTGAGTTTCCGTGACCAGAAAAAACTTCAATTGAGATTTGCTTTGAAGGATCATGCATATTATCTAAAAGCTGTTTATCCCAGCTTGACTCTGTAGGAGTGTAGTAACCCCATGCATTACCGTGAGGAATTACTATAGAATCTGATTGAACAGTTTTTAATATTGAAAATAAATCTTTAGGTGTATGAACTGATTTATAACAATTTGAGTAACTTAAATCATTGATATCGCAATCTGGATTAGCAAGAACCTCTTCGTAAAAAGCTATAAAGTCTGCATACCTCTCTCTATTAGAAAAATCTACAACTGAAGCTGAAAGCATATTTAATTTTGCATCATTTAAACCCTCCGCATCTCTAAAACCTCCAGAAGTATAACCGGCAGCTCCAAAAGGAACATTTGGAAGAAGGTTTTTATCAGTCTCTAGGAACATCACATTTTTGTGTCCATAGTGATCATCTTTGTCAGACGGATTAATTTGAGTCCATTCGTATCCTACAAAACTAATTAAATCTTTAGCTCTATCATTTTCATTAACCGCATCACAATTTTGAACAGCCTTGATAGTCTCAGACCATTTTCTAGGGGTGCTTGCTTCCGCATGATCAGTGTTAACCCAAAAATCTATAGCTGAACAAAATCGCGCATAATCGCAAGCCTCTGCCATTAAATGAGGCCCTTCTCCGTTAAATGTCTTTAAGCTCCATAAAAAGGCATCCGTTGAGTAAGTTGAGTGAACATGAGTATCGCCGAATACAATTTGTTTATTAGAACTTGTATGTTTTAACTGTGATTGAATTTTAGACTGCAGCAATTCATCTGGATATGATTGGTTAACATTAAATCCAGCATCTTCGAGAGTTCCAAAAAAGTTTGAATAAAAGGCAAAATAATATGCCCCTAAAATAAATAAAACTGCAAATAATGATCCGAAAATCCAAAACCCAACCCTAAATATTAATTTCATTTTCTTTTTTTAATTTCTCTTTCAGATTTTTTAACAAATGATTCCAAAAAAGTATTTTTTTGTAAATTATTGTTTTCCTTTTTTAAATTAAATGCAGTTTCCGAAACCCAAGAATTGGAAACTTTATTCTGAAACAATCTTACATTGGATTTTTTAAAAAAGGGAATCAATATCATTCCTGCCAAAAATCCTCCTATGTGAGCGTAATAAGCTGTCCCCCCTGAGTCTTCCAAAGATCCAGGCAAACTAAAAAATTGTCCAAAAATCCATAGTCCTAAAACTAGAAACGCCGGAACTCTAATCATTTGGATTATTATAATAATAAAAACTAAACATCTTACGTTGGCTCTCGGAAATAACAGCAAGTAAGCTCCTAAAACTCCAGCTATTGCCCCACTTGCTCCGACCATAGGAATATTTGATTGAGGATCAACATAGCCCTGTAATAAAGCTCCTGCTGTACCGCAAAGCAAATAAAATATAATGAATTTAATTCTACCCATTGAATCTTCAACATTGTCGCCAAAGATCCATAAATAGAGCATATTGCCAATAATATGAGCGAAGCCTCCATGAACAAACATAGATGTAATAATTGGGATAGAAGCGCTGATCAGAGAACTTGAATTAAAAAAATTAGATGGAATAAATCCAAAAGTAAAATAAATTTCTGGATTCATTTCTGAAAGAATTTGTAAAAAGAAAACGAATGCGCATGAGCATATAAGTATATAAGTTACTAATGGCGTTCTGTTACTTGGATTATCGTCGGATATAGGGAAAAACATAGTTAATTCTTATATCCTAATTCATCAACGACTCCGCTGTGCGAGTTTCTTGAAATGGTGTAAAAGAAAAGGCAAAAGGTAGCAGCCAAAGTTAAAAGAGGTTGAATGATAATCTGAAATATTACTAGTTCATTAATCGGTATATTTTCATCTTGCAAATTTGTTGTTTGAGGATCAAATCCAATATATTGAAGAACAAACCCTAAGACAAATATCCCTAGACCTGATAAAACTTTTTGAATCAGACCTGGTCCTGCCATAAAAATACCTTCATCTCTTCTTCCAGTCTTTATCTGACTATCTTCAACAATATCAAAAATCATAGAAATAACTAATACAAAACCCATAGCTCTCAGCATATCTTCAATTGCTGTATAAGAAATTAATATCCACCAAATTAAGTCCGATCCATTATCAGGAAATAAAGAAAGCTCTGTGTAAGGATCAAGCAATCTCAGCAAGTATGGAATTGGGCTAGTTAAAATATTTATAGAAAAAACCGTAATGCATACATTTCTTTTTTCTCTTCCTTTAGCTAGCGCAGTAGCTAAAATTGCTCCAAAAATTGTCGCTATTCCAGTCACTAATGGGAACAAAGCCAATACATCTGGAGTCCATTGCCAAAAATATTTAT
This sequence comes from SAR86 cluster bacterium, assembly GCA_028135785.1. Classification (GTDB taxonomy): domain Bacteria; phylum Pseudomonadota; class Gammaproteobacteria; order Magnimaribacterales; family AG-339-G14; genus CASICS01. The sequence continues at coordinate 3,796 of JAOIHS010000003.1, read as the reverse complement.
TTATATATGTTCCCACTCCGCTAGAAATTCCTATATTAAGACCATAAAAAGATCCTGAAATTAGCATTGCTAGCCATGATCTGTTTGAAAAACACTCTAAAATTTCACCTAATAATTTTTTTGATGAAAAAGTAGTTTTTACTTGAGGCTGATGAAGTTCAGGTATAAAACGATGCGTACTCAATGAAGAAATTAAGCCAAAAATTATAATTAATATTGCAGCAAATACTCCTAAGTACTCATAAGCTTCGGGGTTTAAAAATGCCATGTCTCCTTTAAAATCTTCGGTTTCTACAAGAAAAAATTTATACATCACGAAAGAGAGAATTATTGAGCCAAAAATAGCTATAGCGTATGCCCAAGCATTAACAAAATTTCTGCGATCATAATCTTTCGTTAATTCTGGACCAAGTGCAGCTCTTGGAGTTTCATAAAAAGTTAAAGAAATTCTAATCAAAACAACTAAGATTAATAATCTCCAAAAGAGATAGTCTTGATCTAAAGATGCAGGCTCTGAAAAAAGAAAATAAAAACCTAATGCTAATGGGAAAATACTTAAATAGATAAAAGGATGTCTTCTGCCCAATTTTGATTTTAATCTATCTGACCATGCTCCAACCAGTGGATCAGAAATAGCATCAAAAATTAGTGAAATACCGATGGCCAATGACGCAAGGACAGCGCTAAGACCTAAAACTTGATTGTAAAAAAATAGAACCCAAGCGCCAAAGATAACGCCGTTGACTCCCATCGTTCCCGAACCTGAAGAATATAGAATTAAAGTTAAATTACTTACACCTTTAGCGATAGAGTCTTTCATAATGTTAAAATAAATAATTAATTCATATGGGGAAACAATGACTATATTAAAGGATAAAGTTGCAATAATCACCGGTGCTGGAAGAGGTATTGGAAAAGAGATTGCTTTATGTTTGGCTAAACATGGAGCAAATATTCTTGTAAATGATTTAGGAGCCAATCCGGATGGCAGCGGAGAGAATAAAATTGCAGATAAAGTTGTAACAGAAATTATAGATGACGGAGGAAAAGCTTTAGCAAATTACGATAGCGTAGACTCTTTTCAAGGCGGTCAAAATATTTTTAACGATGCTCTTAATGAGTTTGGAAGAGTTGATATCTTAATTAATAATGCAGGGATTTTAAGAGACAAAACTCTTTTCAATATGGAAGAAAATGATTGGGATGCAATTATGGCGGTTCACCTTAAAGGTCACTTTAATTGTACTAAGCCTTTTGCTTGTTACATAAGAGAAAACAATAAACTTGATTGCAGAATAATTAATATGTCATCTGTATCAGGTTTAATAGGAAACTTTGGTCAAACTAATTATGGAGCAGCTAAAGCTGGTATTGCTGGCTTTTCAAGATCCCTTTCATTAGAGATGTCTAAATATAAATGTACTGTCAATACTATTTCTCCTGGTGCTGCTACAAGACTAACAATTGATTTAATGAAGTCAGCCGGAAGAGAAGTAGATCTTGAAAATTGGAAACAAGGACCCAAACAAATTGCTCCTGTTATAGCCTGGATATGCTCAGATAATGCAAAGGATATTACGAATCAAATATTCCATATCTCTCAAGGAACTCTAGGCATAATGCAGCAACCTGCTGTTATTAAGTCTTATAAAAGTGAGGGTCTATGGAATTTGAAACAACTAGATTCTTTAATGCCTGATCTAGTAGAGGCTAAGAAGAAGCATGATAAGGAAGTTGAAATAAAAGGAGAACCAGTTTAAGTTTCAGCTTTATAAATTGATTTTTTTGTCTGAGAAAGAACATTTTTCAGCATCGGCATAAATATTTCTATTGGTAGAGTGTCATAGTCTGGATCAAAAGAATTTTGGTCATACTTTGCACAAAAAGCTACACAATCTTTCCAGTGTTCACTATCTTTATATTTATCTCTCATATTCCTATCCAAACCTAAAAAATGAAAGAAATAATAACCTTGAAAAATTCCGTGATGTTTCATAATCCAAAAGTTTTTATCTGATATGTACGGCTCTAATAAAGTAGCTGCAAAATCAGCATGGTTAGCAGGAGCCAGAATGTCTCCAATATCATGTAAAAGAGCGCAAACCACATATTCTTCATCTTTGCCATCTCTATAAGCTCTAGTTGCTGTCTGCAGACAGTGAGTATAACGATCAACAGCGAACCCGCCATGATCTCCCTTTAGCATTTCAAGATGTTGAATAATTCTCTCAGGTAGATTAACTGCATGTTCCATGGCAGCCTCAACTATAGGCGCATAGTCTTCAGATGTGCCGCTTGTCATTTTTCTAAATTTTGCTAATTCACTCATTTATCTATTTTATTACACTTTTTTTAAAAATGTACCAAAAAAATAGCCGCCCAGAAACCCAGCGCATATATGACCGACAAAACCCAGCATATATCTATTTCCACCTATCATTTGGGTTTGAAATAGTAATTCTACCGTTAAGTATAAAATTAGAAAAATAGATGATGCGCCAGCAATACCATAGGACATTGGTTCGGAAAAGAAAGTCACTTTGAAGCGGTGTCTTATCAAAGCAGTAGTCAAAAATGCTATTAGAAATCCTATTAAAAATAAAATTATTAATGTTGCACCTAAGTTCAGCCAATCATGTACAAGACTATCAATAAAAATTTCTAGGGTTAATGGCATATTCAAACTCATCAACCAAAGAGAATAACTAATCGTGGTAATAGGAGTTGATAGAAAAGTTGTTATTAAAGATGCAATTAATAGAATTGAACTCAATCGTACATATTTCATAATCATTTTCTCTTCACCTTAATAAGTTGTCCATTTTTCTTATCAGTTATCAATAAAAGCTCACCCGAAGGCAGAGTCAAAACATTACGGATTCTTTTTCCAATTTCTTTAAATAATTTTTTTTCTTCTATAACTATATTTTTTTCATTTAAAGTCAACATTCTGACATCGCTAAATACGAGGGATGAAATAAATATTTTATCTTTCCACTCAGGAAATAAATTCTTTTCATAAATGGTCATACCTGAAGGGGCTATTGATGGAGTCCAATGATGTATTGGCTGCTCCATTCCTGATTTTTCAGTAAAAGGTGAGATCAAAGCTCCAATATAATCAATGCCATATGTTATTGCTGGCCATCCATAATTTAAGCCAGGCTCTATTATATTTAACTCATCACCGCCTCTTGGGCCATGCTCGTTTTCAAATACAATATCATTTTGATCTAAATAAATTCCTTGAGGGTTTCTAACTCCATAAGCCCAAATATCGGATAATGCATCTGGATCATCAAAAAAAGGATTGTCTTCAGGAATTTGGCCATCATCTAAGACTCTAATTATTTTGCCAAAGTGGTTATCGAGACTTTGAGCTAATTCCCTAAAATCAAAACCATCTCCACTAGTAATTAATAAAGATTTGTCTTTTAAAAAAAGCAATTTAGCGCCAAAGTGAACTGGTGCTTTTCTATCTGCTTTAGCTTTGAAAATATTTTCTATATCAACTAAAGAATTATTTTGAATTCTTGCGCGATCTACAAACAAAGTATTCAAGTCTGAATTATTACTAGAATAGGCAGAATAAGAAAAATATATCCAACCGTTTTGATTGTAGTCTGGATGAATTGTTATATCAGAAAGCCCGCCCTGCCCTGCAAACAGAACTTCCGGAACATTTTTTATATTTGTTACCTTAGATTGTTCTAGAGAAATTAATTTTATATTTCCAGGTAGTTCAGTGACGAGTATATCTCCTGAAGGAAGTGACACTGCGCTCCAAGGATGATCT